>CAMATD010000035.1 GCA_945860785.1 Variovorax sp. YR752
TGACGTTGTTGGAAAACCACCCGGAGAAAAACATCATTCGCGCCCAGCTCCGGCAGAACGTCCTGCTCAAGGACCTGAGCGAGGCCGACCGCGCCGAACTGGAAACCCATCTCGTCATCGTGGACGGCAACAAGGGCGACTTTCTGCTGCACTAGGGCGTGCGCGAGATGGAGCAGTACTTCATCCTCGACGGCATCCTCAAGCGGGTGGTGAGCAACCAGGAAGGCAAGGAAATGATCCTGCGCTTCGCTGACCAGAACGACATGGAGACCAGCTATGCCGCGCTGCGGCTGGGCACGCCCACGCCGTACGGCATCGTGTGCGTGACCAAGGCCCGCGTGGCGAGCCTGCCGCTGAAGAAATGGATCACCTTCCTGAACCGCCATGCGGAAACCAAGGAACTGTTCGAGTACCTGGTGATGAAGGGGATGAGCGAGATCATGGCGCACACGATCACGCTGCATCTGCTGGACGCGCCGGGGCAGGTGCATCGGTTCATGCGAAAGCACCCGGAGCTGGAGGACCGGATTCCGAGCAAGGAGCTGGCTTCTTATCTCAATCTCTCCGCAGAAACCCTTAGTCGGCTTCGCAAGCGCGGCAAAATTTAGGCGCGGAGGGATTGACTCCCTCTCCCGCAAGCGGGAGAGGGAGCAAGACCGGGGACGGGATCGCGCCCTGAACTCACGTCTGCTTCGCTGACGCAAAGCGCCGAGAACTCGCCATCAGCCGAAGCTGGTTGTGAACCCCTGTCACGCCGGTCACAGCCGCCGCCACCGCTTCAGTCTGCGCCCGCTCCTCGGAATTGAGGACGATCCCGCGCAAGATGATCTCGCCCTGGTTCGCATTGACCATGACACGGATGTCGCTGGTCTCCGCCTGCTCCTTCAACGCTGCGCGCACACGCGCTTCGAGCGCCATGTTCTTGAGCAGCGCGCGCGACTCCGGCGTTTCGGCAAACTCCGGCCGCTCCACCAACTGCCGGATCTGCGCCACGCAACTGTCGACCGTCACCCGGTCGGTGTTGAGCACCAGGTCGTAGAGCACCGGGTCGCCCCAGGTCACGCCGAACTGCGAATGCATGCGCGCCGCATGCGCCTGGTCGCTGCGGCGGATCTCAGCCTCGGCGAATGCGGCGTCGTCGGTCTCGAGGTCGCCCATCAGCCACTCGACACGATTTTCAAGCGAGCGCGTGATGCGCACGCACACCACGTGCGGTACCGGACGCAGCAAACAGGTGGCGCCCCAGCCGCGCAGCACCACGTTGCCGCGGTCGGCCAGCGCGAACAGTTCGTCCGCCGTGTAGAGGGCCACGCTGCGCTGGTCGGTCTTCAGGCGCTCCAGCAGCCCGGCCTTGCCGCCGCGCAAGCGGCCGATCAGGCTCTTGGAGACCTGCATCTTTTCGGCCACGTGGTCGATGACCTCGTGGCGCATGACGGTCAGCGAGAGCGCCTCGGCGAGCTTCAGCGAAACGTCCTTGGCGAGGGAACCCACCTCCTGGGTCAGTGCGATCACAGGCATGTCGTGTGCTCCTTTTTGTTCTCGCTCAATCCACGGGCCGCTCGACAGCGAACTCGTCGGGCTTCTTCGGCGGCTTGATCAGGGCGATGGCCTTGGAGATCAGCGGCCAGAACAGCAGCACCAAAGCCAGCGTCGTGATGCCGCCCACCAGCGGGTTCGAGAACATGATCATCACGTCGCCCTGCGAGACCAGCATGGCCTGCCGGAACGAGTCTTCGGCCTTGTCCCCGAGCACCAGCGCGAGCACCAGCGGCGCCAGCGGAAAGTCGAGCTTCTTGAAGAGATAGCCCACCACACCGAAGCCGAGCATGAACCAGATGTCGAGCATCGCGTTGTGCACGGTGTAGGCACCGATGGCGCAAATCACGATGATCACCGGCGCGATGATCGAGAACGGAATGCGCAGGATCGATGCGAACAGCGGTACCGTGCTCAGCACCACGATCAGGCCCACGATGTTGCCCAGGTACATGCTGGCGATCAGGCCCCAGACGAAGTCCTTCTGTTCGACGAACAGCAGCGGCCCCGGTTGCAGGCCCCAGATCAGCAGGCCACCCAGCAGCACAGCAGCCGTCGGCGAACCGGGAATGCCCAGCGCCAGCATCGGCAGCAGCGCACTGGTGCCTGCGGCGTGTGCCGCGGTCTCGGGCGCCACGACGCCTTCCATCTGGCCGGTGCCGAACTTGGAGCCGCGCTTCGACATCTTCTTGGCCAACCCGTAGGCCATGAAGGAAGCCGGCGTGGCGCCGCCGGGCGTGATGCCCATCCAGATGCCGATCAACGAACTGCGCAGCGAGGTCACCCAGTACTGCGGCAGCTGCTTCCAGGTCTGCAGCACCACTTTCGGGTCGATCTTCGCGCTCTTGCCGGAGAACTTCAGGCCCTCTTCCATCGACAGCAGGATCTCGCCGATGCCGAACAGGCCGATCACCGCAATCAGGAAGTCGAAGCCGCGCATCAGCTCGGGCTGGCCGAAGGTCAGGCGCAGCTGGCCGGTCACCGTGTCCATGCCGACCGAGGCCAGCGCGAAGCCCAGCGCCATCGACGCGAGGATCTTGAACGGCGACCCCTTCCCCATGCCGACGAAGCTGCAGAAGGTCAGTAAATACACCGCGAAGAACTCGGGCGACCCGAACTTGAGCGCGAACTTCGCCACCAGCGGCGCGAGGAAGGTGATCATCACCACCGCGATGAAGGCCCCCACGAACGACGAGGTGAAAGCGGTGGTGAGTGCGGCGCCGGCATTGCCCTGCTGCGCCATCGGATAGCCGTCGAAGGTGGTGGCCACCGACCAGGGCTCGCCCGGGATGTTGAACAGGATCGAGGTGATGGCCCCGCCGAACAACGCACCCCAGTAGATGCACGACAACATGATGATGGCCGAGGTCGGCGACATCGTGAACGTGAGGGGCAGCAAGATGGCCACCCCGTTGGCGCCGCCCAGTCCCGGCAGTACGCCGATGAGCACGCCCAGGATGATCCCGACGAACATCAGGCCGATGTTCATTGGCGTCAGGATCACGGCAAAGCCCTGCATCAGGGCGCTGATTTCTTCCATTTCGCTGTGCTCCGTGAGTTCAGTAGCCGAGGAACCGGAGGGGGTCGAACATGCCTTTGAACAGCGGCACCTTGAACCACACCTCGAACATGCAGAAGAAAACCGTGTTGACTGCCAGCGCGGCGATCACGCTCTTCACCCACGAGTACTTGCCCAGCACGATCATGAAAAGCGCGATGTAGATCGCCGACGCGACATACAGCCCCACGAAGGTGATGGCCAGCACATACACCGTGGCCAGCACATACACCGTGGCCAGCACATACACCGTGGCCGGCACATACACCGTGGCCGGCACATACACCGTGGCCGGCAGCAGCACCGTGGCCGGCAGCAGCACCGACAGCACGCGCTTGAGCTGCACCGAATCGACGAAGACCTCGGTGTTCTTGCTTTTGCCCAGCAGTGCCTGGTACAGGATGCCGGCGCCCGAGATCGTGATGATCACGCCGATGAAGAAGGGAAAGTACCCCGACCCCGGCCCGTCGCTGGTCCAGCCCGCGCCCAGCTTGCGGGCCTCGAAGACCACCACCAGGCCGATGATCAGCAGCAGCAGCAGTGCCACGGCCGCCTCGACCATGTAGGTGGCGACGCCCGTGCGCGCCGGTCCATCGGAAATTTCGTCGTGCTCCATGGAGCCCCCGTCAGTGTGTGAGTGAGATGAGACACGGCAGGCGCGTTCGCCCGCCGTCCGCTCTGCCGAGCCGGTTGGTCGTGCTGGGCCAGCCGGCGCGTGGCGGTTGCTGCTTGCTTACTTGTTGCTGGCCAGGAAGCCGGCGTCGGCCATCAGCGTGCGGTGCGCGTTCTCTGCGGCGGTCAGCCACTTCGCGAACGGTTCGCCGGTCATGAAGGTCGGGTTGCAGGCACCCTTCTCCATGTATTCCTTCCACTCCGGCGTGGCGGCCACCTTGGTCAGCAGGTCCATGTAGAACGCGAGCTGGTCGGGCGTCACGCCGGCGGGCATGAAGATGCCGCGCAGCATCGTGTACTTGGTCGGCACGCCCGCTTCCTTGCAGGTGGGCACGTCGTTCCACGACTGGGTTTCGGTGACCTTGGCCTTGAACGGCATGCGCTCGTCGTCGAACACGCACAGCGCGCGCAGCTTGCCGGCGCGCCACTGGGCGACCGCTTCGATCGGGTTGTTCACGGTGGAATTCACGTGACCGCCCACCAGCTGCACCGCCACTTCGCCGCCGCCCTTGAAGGGCACGTAGATGAACTTGGTGCCCGTGGCCTTCTCGAGTGCCACGGTGATGATCTGGTCTTCCTGCTTCGAGCCGGCTCCGGCCATCTTGAACTTGTTGGGGCCCGCCGCCTTGGCCGCGGCGATGTACTCGCTGGCGTTCTTGTACGGGCCGTCGACGTTGGTCCAGAGCACGAACTGGTCGAGCGCCATCATCGCGACCGGGGTCATGTCCTTCCAGTTGAAGGGCACGCCGGTGGCCATGGGCGTGGTGAACAGGTTCGACAGCGAGATGATGATCTTGTGCGGATCGCCCTTGGCTTCCTTCACCGCAAGAAAGCCCTCGGCGCCCGCGCCGCCCGACTTGTTGACGACGATGAGCGGCTCTTTCATGAGCTTGTACTTGATGACGATGCCCTGCAGCAGCCGCCCATCTGGTCGGCACCGCCGCCGGTGCCGGTGGGGATCACGAACTCAACGGGTTTGGTGGGTTCCCACGCAAAAGCGGGTGCGGCGGCGGCCAGCGCCAGGGCGGCCACGCCGAAGGCTTTCGCACGCCAGCTGCGGGTGTGCGAAGCGATGTTCTTCATCGTCATGTTTGTCTCCAGTCTGTGTAAGGTGCGCCCTTTTTTATTCTTGGATCTGAGCGGAGATACGAACAGGCGGATGTTGCGCGCTGGAGAAAAACGCCGACTTGACCGTGGTCAACTTCTCGGAGATTTCGTATCGGGGTTAGCCCGCGCTGGCGGGCTTTTCCGGCCGGGGCTGGGCCGTCACAGGAACCCTATAAAATCGCGACGCGCACCGGCAGCCCTAGCCGGCCGGGTATCGAGCCCCTCGCGCCAATCGTCTTCGTAGTTCAATGGATAGAACGGGGTCCTCCTAAGACTCAGATACAGGTTCGATTCCTGTCGAAGGCACCATGAGGCCATTGATTATCAAAACCCACGTGATTCGGCACCGCCTGGAATGGGCGATGCCGTGTCGGGTCATTTGGCTGGCGCGTCAGGCGGGGGCGGCACCACGATCACGGTGGTGGTGCCATCGGCAGCCGGCTTTCCGGTTTCGCCCTTGTTGCCCTCGACGCCCTTGGCGCCCGTTGCATCAGGAGGGCCTGCAGGCCCGGGCACTGCAACAGGTGTGGCTGGAACAGTAACCACGGCGGCCGGTCTGTCGCAGGCGGCAAGGCTCAGTGCGCCGAGCAACGCCAAAATCAAAAGCGAACGGTTCATGGAAGACTCCTTTGAGAGCCTTCACAGGCTAGGCACACCGGTTGCGCGGGGCGGTGCGCTGGCGAACATAGGCGCAAAGAAATCAAGGTGGCCCAGCGCGCAGCGTGACATTTGGGAACGTTCTTCACCGTAGCGATGTGAGCGGCGCCACGCGGTCAGGCGTTGGACTCGCATCAGGGCTATTTCTCGCCCTCCAGGAGATGAAATGACTTTTCCCCGAACTGTTTTCAAGCTGGCCG
The DNA here is from genome assembly GCA_945860785.1 of Variovorax sp. YR752. GTDB lineage: Bacteria > Pseudomonadota > Gammaproteobacteria > Burkholderiales > Burkholderiaceae_C > Variovorax. The sequence continues at coordinate 5,731 of CAMATD010000035.1, forward strand.
CTGCAGGTGTCGTTGCCGCAGGTGCCTTGTTCGTTGGTGCATCGGCCAATGCGGGCACGAGCTGGTCGATTGGCGTCAACCTGCCCGGCGTGGTCGTGAGCGAGCCCGCACCGGTCTACTACGAGCCGGCGCCTGTTTACTCACGGCCGGCCCCGACCTACTACCAGCCCGCACCGCCGGTGTACTCCGCGCCGGCCCCTGTCTACTACGCGCCTGAATCCCGTTGGGAGGAACGCCACGCGGAACGTTGGGAAGAGCGTCGTGCAGAGCGGCAGGAATGGCGTCGTCGGCAATGGGAGCGCGAGCACTATCGCCGCCACCACGAAGATCGAGACTGATCTTCTCGTGCAAGGCCACGGCGAAGCCGGCTTGTAGGCACGCACCCACGCGCACGGTCCGTGTTCTCCCGCAACCGGGGGCCGTTGCCGCGGTCAACCTGCAGACCTCAATGCTTTCCTCCTCGCGGCGCATTCATGCGTCGTTCAAGCGCCCTTTCGAGGGCGCTTTTTTTGCTCAGTGCGTGTCACGGCGCAGCTGCTGCACGTCTTCATGCAGCGAACGCGCCCACGCACGGCGCTCGCGTCCCTGCGAGGGCTGCGGTTCACCGAAGCGCACGATGGCCAGCAACGGCGGCGCGCGCAGCGGCCACCAGGCTGTCGTCGTCGATGTAGCGCGGGGCATTGCTGTTCTCGCCGGTGGCGGCATCGGCGAAACGCAATGCAGCGGGTACCACCGGTGCGCCCGAGGAAATCGCCGCCTGCAGCAGGTTGGAGTGGAACGGCAGCAGCCCGTGGCCGTCGCTGGTGGTGCCTTCGGGGAACACGCCGATCAGGTCGCCGTTGCGCAAGGCCTCGGTCATGTGGTGCACCACCCGCAAGGCGTCACGGCAGCTTTCGCGTTCGATGTAGAGCGAGCCCGCACCGTTGGAGAGCGTGCCGATCAGCGGCCAATGCCTGACGCCCGCCTTCGACACGAAGCGCACATGGCGCGCCGCATGGATGCTGGTGATGTCGAGCCACGAAAGATGGTTGCAGATCAGCAGCACCGGCCCCTCGGGCGGCGGCGTGCCCTGCACCTTGAGCGTGATGCCCATGATCTCGAGCATGCGCCGCGACCATTCCTGCACACGCGCATTGCGCTCGATCTGCGACAGGCCGGGGAAGGTGAAGCGGATCGTCCACCAGCCGCCCAGCGCATGCCCCACCGCGTGCAGCAAGCGCCAGCAGGCCTTCAGTGAATGAACCATCGGTACGTGGACCCTCTTCTTGCTTGTGCCAGCCTCAACCGTGCACCACGCGACCCGCAACCAGCGTGTGGCGCGCGCGCCCCTGCATCGGGTAGCCGGCGAAGGGCGTGTGCTTGCCCTGGCTCTTGAGCTCGTCGGGCTGCACCTGCCATTCGATGGACGGATCGAAGATGCAAAGATCGGCCACACCGCCTTCGACGAGGCGGTCGATGCCCGTGCCCGCATCGGCGGCGGTCAGCAGACGGGCCGGCGCGGAGGTGATGACCTCGATCGCGCGCGAGATGCCAGCGCCGCTGCGCTCGCCCCATTGCAGCGCGAGCGGCAGCAGCAGTTCGAGCCCGGTCGCGCCGGGTTCGGCTTCTGCGAAGGCAGCGTCTTGGCGTCGGCCTCGACCGGCGTGTGGTCGGACACCAGCGCGTCGATGGTGCCGTCGACCAGCGCGGCCGAGAGCGCGTCGCGGTCGCCCTGCTGGCGCAGCGGCGGATTGAGGCGTGCGCGGCTGTCGAAGTAACCGATGTCGGTGTCGGCGAGGTGCAGCGAATTGATGCTGACGTCGCAGGTGAGCGGCAGGCCCAGCGCCTTGGCCGCGCGCACCAGCGCCACGCCCGCAGCGCTGGAGATGCGGCACAGGTGCACGCGCGCGCCGGTGCTCTTCATGAGCTCGACGATGGTGAAGATCGCGATCGTCTCGGCCGACACCGGCACGCCCGACAGGCCGAGCCGCGTCGCAAGCGGGCCGCTGGCCGCGACGCCCTTGCCGAGGTCGCGGTCCTGCGGGCGCAGCCACACGGTGTAGCCGAAGGTGCTGGCGTAGAGGAGCGCGCGCTGCAGCACCTGGGTGTCGGCCAGCGGCACGTCGGCCTGGCTGAAGCCGATGCAACCGGTCTCGGTGAGTTCGGCCATTTCGGTCAGCACGCCGCCGGCGAGGTTGCGCGTGAGCGCGCCGAGCGGAAAGAGGCGCGCGCACTGCAGCTTCTCGGCACGGAATTGAGCATCTCGACCAGTCCGGGCTCGTCGAGCACCGGGTCGGTGTCGGGCGGGCAGATCAGGCTGGTGACGCCACCGGCGATGGCCGCGGCCATTTCGCTTTCGAGCATGCCCTCGTGCTCGTAGCCGGGCTCGCGCAGGCGTGCGGCGAGGTCGACGAGACCGGGCGCGACGATGCAGCCCGTGGCGTCGACGGTGCGGTCGGCCTCGAAGCCGGCCGGGGTGTTGCCGATGCCGACGATCTTTCCGTCGGCCAGGGCGATGTCGGCTTTCCTGTCGATGCCGGATGCGGGGTTGACGATGCGACCGTTGGTGATCAATGTCGTTTTCATGCTTCGTTGCCCGCCACGATGCTCATGACGGCCATGCGAACTGCGATGCCAAAGTGACCTGCGGAAGGATCACGCTCTGCCTTCCATCGACCACGGCGGAGTCGATCTCCACGCCGCGGTTGATCGGCCCCGGATGCATCACGATCGCATCCGGCTTGGCCAGCTGCAGCTTCTCGGGCGTGAGGCCGTAGGTCTTGAAGAACTCCTGCGACGAGGGCAGCAGCGCACCGCTCATGCGCTCGTTCTGCAGGCGCAGCTGAGATGATGACGTCGCAGTCCTTGATGCCTTCCTCGAGCGTGTGGCACACGCGCACGCCCATGCCGCCGGGCACCAGCGTCTTGGGGCCGACCACGCGCACTTCGGCGCAGCCGAGCGTGGTGAGCGCATGGATGTCGGAGCGCGCTACGCGCGAGTGCAGCACGTCGCCGACGATCGCGACCGTGAGGTTCGAGAAGTCTTTCTTGTAGTGCCGGATCGTGTACATGTCGAGCAGCCCCTGCGTCGGGTGCGCGTGGCGGCCGTCGCCAGCGTTCACCACGTGCACATGCGGCGCGACGTGCTGCGCGATCAGGTAGGGCGCGCCCGACTCGCTGTGGCGCACCACGAACAGGTCGGCGGCCATGGCGCTCAGGTTGGCGATGGTGTCGAGCAGCGACTCGCCCTTGGTGGCTGAGGAACGCGCGATGTCGAGGTTGATGACGTCGGCGGAGAGGCGCTTGGCCGCGATCTCGAAGGTGGTGCGGGTGCGCGTGCTGTTCTCGAAGAACAGGTTGAACACGCTCTTGCCGCGCAGGAGCGGCACCTTCTTCACCTCGCGGTCGCTCACGCTCGTGAAGTTGGCGGCCGTGTCGAGGATGTGCGTGACGATGTCCTTGGGCAGGCCCTCGATCGACAGCAGGTGGATCAGCTCGCCGTTCTTGTTGAGTTGCGGATTTCGCTTGTAAAGCATCAGTTGCTTTCCTCCACCTTCAGGCTGAATGCGCCGTCGTCTTCCCGGGCCAGCGCAAGGAGTTGCGTGTCCGGCAACGTGAGTTTCGCGGCCGCGAAATCGGCCGCCACCGGCAGCTCGCGCCCGCCGCGATCGACCAGCACGGCGAGCCGCACGCAGGCCGGGCGGCCGAAGTCGAACAGTTCGTTGAGCACCGCGCGGATCGTGCGGCCGGTGTAGAGCACGTCGTCGAGCAGCAGCACGTCGGCGCCGTTCACGTCGAAGGGCAGCGCGGTCTGCGCGCTGGCCGAAAGGCCGCGGCGCGCGAAGTCGTCGCGGTGCATGGCCGACGAGATGATGCCGGGCGCGCCGGGCAGGCCCAGGTCCTTCTGCAGCCGCCCGACCAGCCAGGCGCCGCCGGAGATGATGCCCACCAGTTTGGTTTCGGGGCGCATCAGCGCCTTCACGCCGGCCAAGAGGTCTGTGTAGAGCGCTTCGGCATCGGGTAGTGAACTCACGGGAGACTCCTCAAGAATTGCTCCAGGATGATGCAGGCGGAGGCGGCGTCGGCGTCGCGCGCACCCGAGGACAAGGCCTCGGTGGTGCTGTAGCGCTCATCGACCTCGAACACCTGCAGATTGAAACGGCCGCGCAGCTGGCGTGCGAACTTCTGTGCGCGGCGGGTGTTCTCGTGCGGCGCGCCGTCGGGGTGGTAGGGCACGCCGATCACCAGCGCGTCGGGCTGCCATTCCTTGATGCGGGCCTCGACCTGCGCAAAGCGGGCATCGCCCTCGGCCTTGATGGTGGCCTGCGGGGTGGCGGTGGCCAGCAGGCGGTTGCCGCTCGCGACGCCGGTGCGCTTCAGGCCGAAGTCGAAGGCCAGGAAACTCTGGAAATGGGAAGGGACGGGAACAGGAGCGGAAGAAGCGGCGGGGGCTGGAGCGTCTGGCATGACGGCGCTCACGCGTGACCCGCGTCCGGCGACAGCTTCCAGGCCTCCAGGCCCAGCAGCAGCAAAGCCCTGTCGTAGCACTGCTCGATCGGCGTATCGAAGATCACGGCCGGGTCGGCAAGCACGGTCAGTCAGCTGTTTTCGGCCAGTTCGGACTCGAGCTGGCCCTCGCCCCAGGCCGAATAGCCCAGCGAAACCAGAGCACCTTGCGGGGCCCGGCGCCGGTGGCCAGGGCCTCCAGCACGTCCTTGGAGGTAGTCATTTCGAGCCCCCCGGGGATGGTCATGGTCGAGGCGTAGACCGATTCCTCGGGCTTCTCGGCCTGGGAGAACACCGGCTCGTGCAGCACGAAACCGCGCTCGGTCTGCACCGGGCCACCCTGGAAAACGGGCGCTTCGCCCAGCTCGGGGCGCGCCAGGTGGAGCTCGATCTTCTCGAACAGCACCTTGAGGTTGATGTCGCTGGGTTTGTTGATCACCAAGCCGAGCGCGCCGCGCTCGCTGTGCTCGCTGTGCTCGCAGAGGTACACGACGCTGCGGTTGAAAGTTTTGTCTTCCATCCCGGGCATCGCTATCAGAAAGTGATGCGTGAGGTTCATCGGGGCAGAATCGGCAGCCATATGCCACCGATTTTACTGGCCGTCGACAAGACCTACCCCAAAGGGCTCATGTGGTTGCGTCGCGACCTCCGGGTGGACGACAACGCGGCGCTCTATCACGCGCTGCGGTCGTGCCGGCAATTGGTGTGCGTTTTCGTGTTCGACCGGGCCATCCTGGACGCCCTGCCCGCGGTGGACCGCCGGGTGGAATTCATCCGCGAATCGCTGGTGGAACTCGAGGCCGAGCTGCGCGCGCTGGGCGGCGGGCTGATCGTGCGGCATGCCCTGGCGGTCGATGAAATCCCGGCGCTGGCGCGCGACCTGGACGTGCAGGCCGTGTTCGCCAACCGCGACGACGAGCCCGACGCACTGGCGCGCGACGCCAGGGTGTTCGGCGCGCTGGCCAATGCCGGGGTCACCTTCCACACCTACAAGGATTCGACCGTTTTCGACCGCGACGAGGTGATAACCCAGGCCGGCCAGCCCTACACGGTGTTCACGCCTTACAAGCGGGCCTGGCTCGCGAAGATCGATTCCTTCTTTCTCAAGCCGTACCCGGTGCGCGGCCACGCCGACGCGCTGGTGCCGCCGCCCGAGGCCTCCCTGGCACCCGTGCCGTCGCTCGAAGACATCGGCTTCGCCCAAAGCAACCTCTCGGAGCTGGACATCCCCACCGGCACGCAGGGCGGCGCGGCCCTATTCGAGGACTTCTTCCAGCGCATCGACCGCTACGACATCGCGCGCGACTACCCCGCGGTGCGCGGCCCGAGCTACCTGGGCGTGCACCTGCGCTTCGGCACGGTGTCGATCCGGCAGATGGCGGGGGTGGCGCACCAGCTCTCGCTGCAGGGCGACAGCGGTGCCGCGGCCTGGCTCAGCGAGCTGGTCTGGCGCGAGTTCTACTTCCAGATCCTGATGCACTTCCCGCACGTGCATTCGAACGGCGAGTCGAAGAGCTTCCGCCCCGAGTACGACAAGATCCAGTGGCACCACGGCAAGCACGCCGACCAGCTGTTCGACGCCTGGTGCCAGGGCCGCACCGGCTACCCGCTGGTCGACGCCGCCATGCTGCAGATCAACCAGAGCGGCTACATGCACAACCGCCTGCGCATGCTAGTGGCGAGCTTTCTCTGCAAGGACCTGGGGCTGGACTGGCGGCGCGGCGAGCGCTACTTCGCGCTGCACCTGAACGACTTCGAGCTGGCCTCGAACAACGGCGGCTGGCAGTGGGCCAGTTCGACCGGCTGCGACGCACAGCCCTACTTCCGCATCTTCAACCCGGTGACGCAGAGCGAGCGCTTCGACCCGGAGGGCAAGTTCATCCGCCGCTACCTGCCGCAGCTGGCGGGGCTGTCGAACGCGGCGATCCATGCGCCCTGGATGGCATCTCCGGTGGAACTGGAGGCTGCGGGCATCAAGCTCGGCGAGACCTATCCCATGCCGGTTGTGGACCACGCCGAGGCGCGCGAGAAAACGCTGCAGCGCTATGGCGTGGCGCGGGCCAAGGCGCTGCAAAAGTAAAGGGGCCCGGATGGGCCCCTTTTTCGATGAGTGCTTGACGAGTGAGCGTCAGGCAGCAGCAGCCAGCGCGGGCTCGCTCGTGTACGCACGCACCAGGCGCAACAGTTCTTCTTCCGAGTACGGCTTGCCCAGGTAGTGGTTCACGCCCAGCGTGCGCGCATAGTCGCGGTGCTTCTCGGCGATGCGCGAGGTGATCATGATGATCGGCAGATCGGCCAGCGCAGCGTCGGCGCGGATGTTGCGGGCCAGGTCGAAGCCGTCCATGCGCGGCATCTCGATGTCCGACAGCACCACCGACGGACGCTCCTGCTGCAGGCGTTCCAGCGCCTGCAGGCCGTCGGCCGCGAGCGACACGCGATAGCCTTCGCGCTGCAGCAGACGCTGCGTGACGCGGCGCACGGTGATGGAGTCGTCGACCACCAGCACCAGCGGCCCCAGCGGCGCCACGGGAGCCAGCACCGAGATGCCGGCCAGGCCGGGCAGCCGCGCGAGCTGCGGCCCGAGGTTCTTGACCACGACTTCCTGGTTGCCCAGCACTTCGTCCACGTGCAGCGCCACGCGCTGTGCCGCGCTTCGCACGACCACGAGCGTGTTGTTCTTGGCGGCGGTGTGCTCGCTGCGCGTCGAGGCCTGCAGCAGCGCGCCGGCCCAGTAGAACGGCACCTGTTCGCTGCCGAAGGGATGGGTGCCGTGGAGGTAGGCCGCTTCGAGGTCGGTCCCGCCCACGCGCTGCACCAGTTCCACCAGGTTCGACGGCACGCCGATCGACACCTCGCCGGCGCGCAGCATCACCACGTGCGTCACGGCGGTGGTCAGCGGCAGCACCAGCTTGAAGACGGTGCCCTGGCCCGGCGTGCTGTGCGTTTCGATGCGGCCGCCGAGCGCCGCGATCTGCGCGCGCACCACGTCCATGCCGATGCCGCGACCGGCCAGCTCGGAGACCTGTCCGGCCGTCGAGAAGCCGGGCTTGAAGATCAGCTCGGTGGCCTCTTCGGGCGTGAGTTCCTGGTCCGCGGCCAGCAGGCCGAGTGCGCGGGCGCGCTCGGCGATGCGTTTCTGGTCGAGGCCGGCGCCGTCGTCGCGGAAGCTCACCGAGATGTCGTTGCCTTCATGGTGCAGGTCGATCACGATCAGGCCGCTGGCGTCCTTGCCGGACTTCTCGCGCACCGCCGAATCCTCGATGCCGTGCGCCACGCAGTTGCGCAGCAAGTGCTCGAAGGCGGGCGTCATCCGGTCCAGCACGCCGCGGTCCATTTCGATGGAGCCGCCGACGATGTCCAGGCGCACCTGCTTGCCGGTGTCTTTCGACGCCTGGCGCACCACGCGGTAGAGGCGGTCGGAAATGCCTTCGAACTCCACCATGCGCGTGCGCAGCAGGCCACGCTGAAGTTCGCGGGTCTGGCGCGCCTGCACGCTCAAATCGTCTTCCGTCGCCTGCACCGTCTTTTGCAGCGTGCGCTGCACGGTGGCCACGTCGTTCACCGACTCGGCCATCATGCGCGTGAGTTCCTGCACGCGGGTGAAGCGGTCGAACTCCAGCGGGTCGAAGCTCTGCTGCGAGTCCTTGGCTTGCGCCAGGCGCGACTGCATCTGGCTTTCGGCCTGCACTTCGATGTCGCGCAGCTGCTGGCGCAGGCGGTCGAGGTTGCCCGTAAGGTCGGAGAGCGAACCGCGCAGCTGGCCCAGCTCGGCTTCGAGCCGCGAGCGCGTGATGATGACCTCGCCGGTCTGTGCGACCAGGCGGTCGAGCAGCTGGGTGCGGATGCGCACGGCCTGGCCCGATGCGGCACGCAGGGGCGCGAGCAACGCGGGCGCCGGGCGCGGCTGCAGCATCGGCACGGCCGGCGCCACAGCGGCTTCGTCCTGCTCACCATCGGGCAGTGCCACTTCGTCGTTCGCCGGCACGCCGGCTTCGGAAGCGACCTGCACCAGCTGGAGGGCCGGCGTGGGCGCGGTGGCTGCGGCCACCAGCTGGGCCATTTCGACCTGGGTGGCATCGTCCGCCGCGCGCAGGGCGTCGAGGCGCGTGAGCAGCTTTTCGATGTCGGCCCGTTCGGCCCCCTGGGAACCCAGGACTTCGATCTCGGACTCCATGCGGTGCGCCCGCTCGCCGAGGCGCATGGCGCCGGCCAGGCGCGCACTGCCCTTGAGCGTGTGCAGCGTGCGCAGCACGGAAGCGCGCGGTGCGCTGTCGTCGGGGTGATGCGACCACTGGCGCAGCGCTTCGCCGAGCTGGGGCATCAGTTCCGCAGCCTCTTCCTCGAAGATCGGGAACAGGTCGACGTCGACCGCATCGGCCATGTCGATGGCGTCTTCGGAATCGTCCAGCGCCACGTCGGCGATGCTGTCGTTGGACACCACCTGCTGGAACGGGCGGACTTCGCTGCGGACGGCCGCTTCGACCGGCATGGGCGCGGCCGCGATGTCGCGCAGCGCTTGGAGCGTGCCTTCGGCCGGTTCGCGCAGGAACCCCACGGCGAACTGGTGCAGCAGGCGGCGCAGCTCGTCGGCCGCGGCGACCAGCACCACGCCCTGTTCACGCGTACCGCTGCCCTGCATCTGCAGATGCTGCAGCGCCGACTCCAGCAACCGGGCCATGCCCGAGAGGCTGTGGAAGCCGACGGTGGCCGAACTGCCGGCCAGCGAGTGGGCGAGTGCAATGGTCGAGTCGGGCAGGCGCTCGTGCGATTCGAGCGCCCATTCGCCCACGTCGGTGGCCAGTTGCCTGGACCATTCGTCGGCTTCGTTGAGGTAGACGTTGTAGAGCGCGATGCCGATGCGCAGCGGACCGATCACCTTGACCTGGTCTTCGGCGCTGGACGATGCGGACAGCTCTTCCGCGGTTTCCAGTTCCGCAACAGGCTCGGGTGCTTCTTCGGCGACGATGACCGGCAGCTCGACGACGGGGGCTGCTGCGGGTTCCTCGACCGGTGCGGCGACGGCTGCCACGGGCTCGGGTTCAGGTACCGGTTCCGGCGTCAGCTCCAGCGCCGGCAGGGCGTCCAGCGCCTCCTCCAGCGGAGGCAGCGCCATGTCGTTGGCCTTGGGCTCATTCGCCTGCACGGGCAGGGGTTCCGGCTCCCATTCCAGGTCGGGCAGGCCGGTCGCGGTCGGCATGGCGGCTTCGATGCTGGGCTCGGGCTCGGGTTGCACGGCCACGGGCTCGGCGGCCGCATGCGTCTTCGCAGGCGCTAGGAAGTCGAAGTCGTCGCCGCTGGGCAGCGCCGTCAACGGTGCGGCCGCAGCGGGCTGCTTCGCTTCGAAATCGATGAAGTCGGTGGACGTGAAATCGTCGTCCGCCTCGGCCGCCACGGGCTTCTGCGGCTCGTCCAGCGCGGGCAGCTCGAAAACCGGGTCGGCGGCAGCTGCCTGCACCGGGGTGTCCGGCAGAAACGACAGGTCGGGCAGCGGCGGGAACTCAGGCGGCTCCGCGGCAATGTGCCGGGCGGCCACGGCCAGCGCATCGGCGTCGGCCACGCGCACCGGCGGCGGCACGGGCTCGCCGGCCATCAGCGCATCGGCCACGCGGCTGAAAGGACCGGCTTGCCAGGAGTGCGCTTCGCCCGAGGCGATGGCTTCGACCCACTGGCCGAAATCGCGCAGGGTCCGTTCGGTCGCGGAAAGCAGTTCCGGCGTCGCGTCACGCTGGTCGGCCAGCCAGGTGTTGAGCACCTGTTCGAGCGACTAGGCGGCATCGCCGAAATCGGTCAGGCCGACCATGCGCGAGCTGCCCTTGAGCGTGTGGAATGCACGCCGCAGGATGGTGAGCTCTTCGGTGTCGTCCGGATGGCTGCCGAGCTCGGTGATGGCGGCCAGGCCGTTGTGCACCACCTCGCGGGCTGCGTCCAGGAAGATGTTCTGGAGGTCGTCTTCTTCGAGTTCGGTGACCTCGGTGTCGGGCAGCGCCGCCCGGACCGGTGATCTTGGAGGTCCAGCTCTCGGCCTTGCGGCTGAACTCTTCGAGCGGCGAGGGCTTGGTCTTGCGGTTGGGCGTGGCGAGCGCCGCGAGCTTCGAGGCGATCTGGGCGTCGACTTCTTCGATGCTCAGCACGGCCGCGGCCACAGGAGCGCTCGCAACAGCGGCTTCGGGAACGTCGCTGTCGGTGGCCTGGCGGCCCATCAGCGGCTTGAGTTCGCCGGCTTCGGCGTCGAACACGAACAGGCGCTTGGCCAGTGCCGGCTGGTAGCCCAGCATGTCGATCAGGAAGCCCAGCGCGCCCAGGTTGTTGCCCAGCGCGTCGAAACCGGCCATTTCTTCGGCCGGCGAGGTGCTGACCAGCATCTGCTCGACGTCGTCGCGCATGCGCTGCACGGTGAGCGCGGCCTGGTCGAGGCCGAGCACCGAGAACACGCCGCGCATCTGCAGGAGTTGCGTCGGCACGGTGCGCAGCAGGCCCTTTTCGTTCGGGCGGCGGAAGTACTGGTCGAGCGACTTTTCGAGTTCGCTCAAATGGCTGCGCAGCTCGTCGACCACGGTGCCCATGGTCTGGCGATCGCTCACGCAGCGATACAGGTCTTCCATCCACGGCTCGAGCGGCTCGGAATGTCCGCCCGCGCGCACGCGTTCGATGCGGCCGGCCAGTTGCAGGGTGCGGGAGGTGAGCTGCGGATCGCTCGGGTCGAGGTCTTCGAGCGCGGCTGCCAGATACAGCACCGAGGTGGCGACTTCCATCGCGAGCTCGGTGTCGGGCGGCTGCCCGGATTTCACGGACGCTTCGACCGCATGGGTCAGCGCCTGCACCATCGGCAGGCTCGGCGGATGCAGCTTCTGCAGCGATTCGCCAAGCTGCGCGAAGGTGTCGGCCACCTGGCGCGTGCGGGTGATGTCGCCGCCCGAGAGCGCCGACCACATTTCCTTGGCGGTTTCGATGCGCTTGCGGGCTTGCGTGAGCACCAGCGGGTCGAAGCGGCCGAACTGCTCGACCATGTAGTCGATGCGCTGCTCGCCGGCCACGCCCCAGGCGTTGCGCACGGTGCGCAGCGTGGTGGCCTCGTCGCGCGCGGTGGGCACGCTTGCGCACAGAAGAACAGTAGGTCCTGGCCGAGACGGTCGGACACCAGGCTGTCGCCGCGCGCGAGCGTGGCGTACTGCAGCAGCACCCGCGTGGCGGCGCGCTTCACGTACGCATCGGCGGGGATCAGGCCCTGCGCCAGGGCTTCGAAGAAGCCGGCGGCCAGGGTCCAGAAGCTGGCAACGCGGGGCAGCAGCGCACCGCGCCGAGCCCCAGGCACAGGCCCTGCAGCCGCCCTGCGGCTTCCAGGTCGCCGCTCTTGACCAGTTGCAACACGTTGCGGTCGAGCTTGGAGCGAACCGCCGGGTCATAGGCGATCGCGACCTGCGTCAGCACGGGACGGATCTCGACCCAGCGCCACGTGGCGCTCCAGAGGTCCGCCGGATGAACGCGCTCGTTGCCGACCAGTTCCAGCACATCGCGGTACTGGAGAAACAGTGCGACCGACGAGACGGGCTTGCCGGCCAGCAGGGCGCTGAGGAAATCGGTGACGGCGAAGCCGGCACGCTCGATCTTCAGCACGGCGCTGTCGGTGCAGCGCTGCGATTCGGCAATGAAACCCTGCACCGCGAATTCGATGGCGCCGAGCACCAGGGCGGGCGAGGAATGTCCCACCATCTGCAGGGCACCGACGGCCTGGTGCAGTTGCTGGCGGGCCATCTGCAACGGGCCGCTCTCGGGCTCCGTCGCACCGCCCACGTCGCGCACGAAGCGCCGCAACGACTTGCCTACACCGTCGAGGGATTTCTGGATTTCTCCCAACACCCAGGCCAGCGGCCCGAGGTCTTCGGTGGCCGGCAGATTGCCGGCAAGAGGGGCCGTGGCTGGGGTTTGAATCGACACGTTGGATGCTCGCCGTTCTTATCTTTTGTCAGGCAATCTTGAAACGGGCTACCGAGCGGCGCAGTTCTTCCGCCATCTGCGAAAGCTCGCGCACCTGCTGGGCGGTGGTACGCGTACCTTCGCCGGTCTGCTCGGTCACCGCAAAAATGTGCTGGATGTTGGCAGCCACCACGTTGGCCGAATCGGCCTCGCGGGAGCGCGGACTGCGAAATCTGCTCGATCAGCTCGGCGAGGCGGCGCGACACGCGGTCAATCTCGGTCAGCGCGGTACCTGCGTTGTCGGACAGCTTCGCCCCTTCGACCACACCCTGCGTGGAACGCTCCATGGCGCCCACCGCATCCTGGGTGTCGGTCTGAATCGCCTTCACCAGCGCCGAAATCTGGCGCGTGGCGTCTGCGGAGCGTTCAGCCAGCCGCTGCACTTCTTCCGCCACCACCGAGAAGCCTCGACCGGCTTCACCGGCCGATGCGGCCTGGATGGCGGCGTTCAGCGCCAGCACGTTCGTCTGTTCGGTAATGTCCGAGATCAGCTCGGTGATTTCGCCAATCTCTTGCGACGATTCGCCCAGGCGCTTGATCCGCTTGGAGGTTTCCTGGATCTAGTCGCGGATGGAGTTCATACCGCCGATGGCGTTCTGCACGGCCTGCAGACCCGACGATGCAGCTTGCAGCGACTGGCGCGCCACCGTGGCGGACTCTTGCGCCTGCGTGGACACGCCGTTGATTCGCTCGGCCATGGTCAGCACCGACTGGCCGGTTTCGCGAATCTCGCGCAGCTGTTCGGTCGAGGCGGCGAGCAGTTCGGTCGAGGTGTTTTCCACCTGCGACGTCGTCTGCGCCACGCGGGTTGCCGTGTTCTGCACGTTGCCCACCAGCAAACGCAGTTCTTCCACCGTGTAGTTCACCGAGTCGGCGATGGCGCCGGTGATGTCCTCGGTCACGGTGGCTTCCTGCGTCAGGTCGCCTTCGGCCACTGTCTGCAGTTCGTTCATCAGCCGAAGAATGGCGGCCTGGTTGGCGTTGTTGACGCGGTCCGCTTCTTCGGAAGTTTGCTCGGCCGCCAGACGTTCGCGTTCGGCGGTTGCGGCACGTTCACGGCCTTCGCGCACCTGCACGAAACCGATGGCGCCGGCGAGAGCCAGGGCGGCCAGCGACAGCACGAACAGCAACACGATGGTGCCGGCGCCCAGGCCGGTACGTGCGGAGAGCTTGTCCTGCAGGTCGCCGAGCGACTTACGCAGCGGCTCGCTGTCGGTCAGGATGGAAGCCTGCGCTTCGCGCGCTGCGACCAGACCCTGCAGGTTGCCCAGAATGGCGGAAGCCTGCGTGCGCATCTGCTCATAGGTCTTCAGGATGGCTTCGAGCTGCTGGCGGGTCTGCGGGTCTTTCGAGCCGGGGAAGCGCTGTTGCGCATTGCCGTCGAGCAGACCGCGGGTGGTTTCCTGGAAGGTGTTCAGGTCCTTGCCGAGCAGGAACACGGCGTCGGGGTTCACACCCTCGACCGTGAAGAACTCGTTGGTCGACTTGCCGATGCGCTGCGTCAGCATCACGAGCTGGCCGGCGACCGAGATTTCAGGCAGCGTGGCGTTCTGCTGCATCTTCAGCGACGCGACGGTTTCCGTCATTTCGAGCAGCGTGGACGACTGCTGGTTGATGTCGCGCAAGGCGGCACCCACCTGGGTCAGGATCTGGCGCTGGGCCAGCACGGCCTTGGCGCTGGCGTCGGCACGTGCGACCAGGGGATTGATCTTGTTCATCTCCTCGTCGTACTGGTTGCCCACGCGCTCCAGACGCAATGCGTCGTCGCCGTTGGTCAGGCCCGAGACGCGGCGCGAGAGGTCGTCTGCGCTGTCCTTCACTTCGACGAACGCCGAGGCGCTGCCGACGAGGGCCTGGGAGATCGACTTGGCCAGACGCTGCGACTGCATCAGCGACTGGCCGGTGGCCGCCACCTGTTGCGCCAGGCGTTCCGCGCGAAGAATGGCGGAGCCGGCCACCAGCAACAGCAACAACACCGCGATGGCCAGCATGATGGCCAGGATCCGCTGCTGTCTTGCCGGGTTGGAACCCGTTCGACCCACGGGCGGTACGGCTTCGAGCGCCGCCGCATCGAGTGCGTCGGGCGTCTCGCCGCCGGCCAGCCCGCCGCCATCGGCAAAGCCGGTGGGCTTGGGGGGCGCAGCCGAAGCGCTGCTGCCCTTCCTGGCCAGGCGCACGGTTTCTTCGTCCGGAACCTGAACGGTATCGACATCGTCGAGCGATATCGAACCGGAGCCGTCGACGCGGGCCTTGTCGTTCCCGTTGCTCACGGGCAGTAATTTCTTGAACTTGTCGGCGATCGAGCTCACAGTCGGTCCTTCAGGTGGTTGCCAGTGCAGTGTGCCGAGGCACTACGCACCAATACTCAAAAACTGGGGTTGCTGCGAAAGCGCCTGCAGGTTGACTTCCTGCAAGCGCTCCCCTGCTGCGTCGGTGTACAGATGCCCGTGCCAGGCAGGTGCTTCTGCGCCCGGGGGTTCGGAGGCCGTGAAGGCCTCTGCGCCCCGCAACCCCGCAGTCGATCGACCAGCAACGCGCAGTTGACTTCGAGCAGCTCGTTGAAAGCAACGAGCCGCGATTGCATGCGCGCCGCCTCGGTGGCGGCCGGTGCGGCCGGCCCGCCCGAGGCGAACGCCGAAAGCTGCACGACGCCATAGAGGCCGCCGCGCAGGTTGGCAACGCCGAGGAACCACGACTCCGTGTAGGGCACGGGCTGCGGTGGCGTCCAGGGAAAGATTTCGCCGACATGGCCGAGCGGGAAGAGGTACCTGCCCTCGCCCGCTTCGACCGCGAGCCACGTCGCGGCCACGCCCGTTGTGCGTGCAGCCTGCAGACGGCTTGCAAGCCGGGACTGGAAGGCGCGGAGAGCGTCGCGATTCGCCATGGACTCGGCCGACTCCTGCTCAGGCCAGCGCGCTGATCTTGGACATCAGATCGGCCGCATTGACCGGCTTCACGATGTAGTCGCGTGCGCCCTGGCGCATGCCCCAGACGCGATCGGTTTCCTGGTTCTTGCTGGTGCAGAGAATGATCGGGATCGCGGCGTACTTCGGATCGCGGGCGATGGCGCGCGTCAGCTGGAAGCCGTTCTGGCCGGGCATCACGACGTCCATGAGGATCAGGTCGGGCTGCTCTTCTTCTAGGCGGCGCATCGCGTCGTCGGCGTTTTCGGCGGTCTTCACGGCAAAGCCGTTTTTCTGGAGGAGGTCGGTCAAGAACACCAATTCAGTCTTGGAGTCGTCGACGACGAGGATTTTTCGAATAGGCATTACTGCGCTTCCTGTTGAACGATGCCAAACTGCTGCACGGCCTGCAGCAGCTGGTCTTTGGTGAAAGGCTTGGTCAGGTAGTCTTGGGAGCCGACCATGCGGCCGCGGGCCTTGTCGAATACACCGTCTTTCGACGACAGCATGACGACCGGAACCTTGGAAAAGTGGGCATTGCGCTTGATGATGGCGCAGGTCTGGTAGCCGTCAAGACGCGGCATGAGGATGTCGCAGAAAATCAGATGGGGCTTGTGGTCGTTAACCTTGGAGAGCGCATCGAAACCGTCTTCCGCGAGCAGAACCTCGTGCCCACCCTGCTTCAGAAATATTTCGGCACTGCGCCGGATGGTGTTGCTGTCGTCGATGACAAGCACCTTGTAACCTGATCCATTCGGGCCCATTGCAAACACTCCTGCTCATCAGACTTGGATGCCCGCCGCGCCGTACATCGACGCAGATCGCGTAGCCCTATGCCAATCTTTCAGATTTCAACCATTTCGAAGTCTTCCTTGCGCGCACCGCACTCAGGACAGGTCCAGTTCATCGGAACATCCGCCCAGGCCGTGCCTGCTGCGATCCCGTCTTCCGGTACACCAACCGCTTCGTCATAGATCCACCCACAAATCAGGCACATCCAAGTTTTCGTATTCATCGGAGCTTAAAGTCCTTGTTCATTAAATGCAACGAGTGTATCTATGCGTATCTCACTGGCGGACCGTAAACGTCGCGCCTATGCCACCATCCAAGGGATTCAGCCCGGCGTATGACCATCTACTTACATCCAGCAGATAACGCCCGCAAACCGGGCGATCTTAACGACCCCTCGCAGGACGACGAGGAGGTGGCCGAGCGCGACCTGAATCCCCCCTGCGTGCTGGTCTTCAACGCCAGCGATCCGAGCGGTGCCGGCGGCCTGGGGGCCGATGCGCTGGCCATGGCGTCGGTGGGCGCACACGTCCTGCCGGTCGTCACGGGGGCCTACGCCCGGGACACGGCCGAGATATTCGACCATTTCGCCTTCGACGAGGAGGCCATCGCCGAGCAGGCGCGGGCCATCCTGGAAGATGTGGAAGTCCAGTTGATCAAAGTGGGTTTCGTCGGAACCCCCGAAGCCCTGAGCACCATCGCGGAGACCGCTTCCGACTATCCCGAGGTGCCGCTGGTGGCCTACATGCCCAACCTTTCATGGTGGGACGAGAACCTGATCGAGGGCTATCTGGACGCTTTTCGCGAGCTGGTTTTGCCCCAGACGACAGTGTTGGTTGGAAACCACAGTACCCTGTGGCGCTGGCTGCTTCCCGACTGGAGCGGCGAGCGCCCGCCCGGTGCGCGAGACATCGCCAAGGCCGCCGGCGAGTTTGGCGTGCCCTACACGCTGGTCACCGGCATGATGCTGCCCGAGCAGTTCATCGACAACGTGCTGGCCTCGCCGCAGTCGGTGCTCACCAGCGAAAAGTACGAGCGGCTCGAGGCCGTGTTCTCCGGCGCCGGCGACACGCTGTCGGCCGCCCTGTCGGCCCTGCTTGCGAGCGGCACCGACTTGGTGGCCGCGACGACCGAAGCGCTGGCCTACATGGACCGCTGCCTCGACGCGGGTTTCCGCCCTGGCATGGGCCACGTGCTGCCCGACCGCCTGTTCTGGGCCGAGCCCGAGGACGACGAAGACGATGAAGACCCGGACGCGCCCCAAGACTTTGCCCTGCCCCCTCACGACACCAGACATTGATGCCCAACACTGACCGCAACGACATCCTTTTCGAGCGCGCCCGCGCCGTGATTCCCGGCGGCGTGAACTCGCCCGTGCGTGCCTTCAAGGCCGTCGGCGGCACGCCGCGCTTCATCCGGCGCGCCGAGGGTGCCTATTTCTGGGACGCCAACGACAAGCGCTACATCGACTACATCGGCTCCTGGGGCCCGATGATCCTGGGCCACGGCCACCCCGCCGTGGTCGAGGCCGTGCAGAAGGCCGTGCTCGAAGGCTTCTCGTACGGCGCGCCCACCGAGCGCGAGATCGAGCTGGCCGAAGCCATCCTCGCACTGGTGCCATCGATGGAGATGGTGCGGCTCGTGAGTTCGGGCACCGAAGCCGCGATGAGCGCGCTGCGCCTGGCGCGCGGCGCCACCGGCCGCAAGAGCATCATCAAGTTCGAAGGCTGCTACCACGGCCATGCCGACGCGTTGCTCGTGAAGGCCGGCTCCGGCCTCGCCACCTTCGGCAACCCCACCTCGGCCGGCGTGCCGCCCGAGGTGGTGCAGCACACGATCGTGCTCGAGTACAACAACCTGCAGCAGCTCGAAGAGGCCTTCGCGCTGCACGGCAACGACATCGCCTGCCTGATGATCGAAGCCATCGCCGGCAACATGAACTTCGTGCGCGCCACGCCCGAGTTCGCCCAACGCTGCCGAGATCTGTGCACGAAGCACGGTGCGCTGCTGATCTTCGATGAGGTGATGACCGGCTTTCGCGTCGGCCTGCACGGCGCGCAGGGCGTGCTGGGCATCAAGCCCGACCTCACGGTGCTCGGCAAGGTCATCGGCGGCGGCATGCCGCTGGCGGCCTTCGGCGGTCCGCGCGCCATCATGGAACAGCTCGCACCCCAGGGCTCGGTCTACCAGGCCGGCACGCTCTCGGGCAATCCGGTGGCCACGGCCTGCGGCCTGGCCACGCTGAAAGAGATTGCCAAGCCCGGCTTCTATGAAGCGCTCGGCAAGAAGACGCGCTCGCTGGTCGACGGCCTGAAGGCCGCAGCGGCCGCCGAGGGCCGGCCCTTCAATGCCGACAGCGAAGGCGGCATGTTCGGCTTCTTCCTGATGAAGGACCTGCCGCAAAACTATGCCACCGTGATGACAACCGACAACGCAAAATTCAATGCGTTGTTTCATGGTTTGCTGGACCGCGGCGTGTATATTGCCCCGGCGCTTTACGAAGCCGGCTTCGTGAGCGCCGCCCACAGCGACGAAGACATCGCTGCCACCATCGAAGCTGCCAGACAGATCTTCAGAACGTCCTAGCCCATGACCTCCTTGCGCATGTTGCCGGTGTTGAGTGTTGCTCTTCTTCTATCCGGCCTGGCACTTGCGCAGTCCTCCTTCGACCCGAAGAACATCTGGGTCAACCCGGGCTTCTATTCGGCGCACTTCGACAGCGGCAAGGGCCTGGAGAAAGCAATTTCGGGCTGGGGTTCGAGTACCCGCTGAGCGACACCTACCGCGTCACGGCAGGCACGTTCCACAACAGCGACCGGCGGCAGTCGCACTACCTCGGGCTGTACGTACTGCCCTTCGAGTTCTACGGCGTGAAGTTCGGCGCGGTGGTGGGCGGCTTCGACGGCTACCCCAACTACCGCAACGGCAACTGGTTCCCGGCCATCATTCCGACGGCGGCCATCGAGGGCAAGAACTGGGGGCTCAACATCGCCTACGTGCCGACGATCAAGAACCTCCTCTACGGCGCGATCACCTTCCAGATCAAGTACCGGTTCGGCACCCACGAATAGGCGCGTAGCGAACCGCGCCTTCCGCTCAATGCCGGAAGTGGCGCACGCCTGACAAGACCATCACGACGCCGCGTTCGTCGGCCGCGTCGATCACTTCCTGGTCGCGCATCGAGCCGCCCGGCTGAATCACGCTGCTCGCGCCGGCATCGACCACCACGTCGAGCCCGTCGCGGAACGGGAAGAAGGCATCGCTCGCCACCGCCGTGCCCGCGAGCGACAGGCCCGCATGCTCGGCCTTGATGCTCGCGATGCGGGCCGAGTCGAGGCGGCTCATCTGGCCCGCGCCCACGCCCATGGTCATGCCGTCGGCACAGAACACGATCGCGTTGCTCTTCACGTACTTCGCGACCTTCCATGCGAACAACAGGTCTTGCAACTGCTGCGGCGTGGGCTGCTTCTTGCTGACCACCTTGAGGTCGGCGAGCGACAGCTCATGGTTGTCGGCCGTCTGCATCAACAGGCCGGAGCCGATGCGCTTCACGTCCATCGCATTGCGGCCGTTGTCCCAGTCGCTCGCGCCGCCCGGCGGCAGCGCGATCTTGAGAATGCGCACGTTCTGCCGGTTCTTGGTCGCCTGGAATAGTTCCAGTGCTTCGGGCGTGTAGTCAGGCGCCATCAGCACTTCGACGAACTGCTTGCTGATCTCTTGCGCCGTCGCGCCATCGACCGTGCGGTTGAAGGCGATGATGCCGCCGAAGGCCGAGGTCGGGTCGGTCTTGAAGGCCTTGCTGTAAGCCTCGTGCGCATCCTTGCCCACGGCCACGCCGCAGGGATTGGCGTGCTTCACGATCACGCAGGCCGCGGACTGGGCCAGTCCGCCTTCGGCGTACGTGTCGAAGCTCTTCACGCATTCCCATGCGGCATCGGCATCGGCGATGTTGTTGTAGCTGAGCTCCTTGCCCTGCAACTGCTTCGCCGAGACGAGCGAGCCGGGCGCCGGATGCAGATCGCGGTAGAACGCGGCCTGCTGGTGCGGGTTCTCGCCGTAGCGCAGGTCCTGCACCTTCACGAAGCGGCCGTTGCTTTGCGCCGGGAACAGCGAGCGCGTTGGCGCGGGCTGGCCGATGCTGGCGTCGAAGTCGATGGCCGAGAGGTAGTCGCTGATCGCGCCGTCGTAGTCGGCGATGCGGTTGAACGCGGCCACCGAGAACGCGAACTTGGTCTTGTCGCTGAGCTTGCCGCCGGCCTTGAGTTCGGCGAGCGCCACCGGGTACTGCGCCGCATCGGTCAGCACGCCCACGTCCTTCCAGTTCTTGGCCGCGCTGCGCACCATGGCCGGGCCGCCGATGTCGATGTTCTCGATCGCGTCTTCGAGCGTGCAGCCGGCCTTGGCCACGGTCGACTCGAAGGGATAGAGATTGACGATCAGCAGGTCGATGGTGTCGATGCCGTGTTCCTTGATTGCCGCCACATGCGCGGGCAGGTCGCGCCGCGCGAGCAGGCCGCCGTGAATCTTGGGATGCAGCGTCTTCACGCGGCCATCGAGCATTTCGGGAAAGCCGGTGTGGTCGGCGACTTCGGTCACCGGCAGGCCGGCATCGGCCAAAAGCTTGGCGGTGCCGCCGGTGGACAGCAGCTTGATGCCCAGTGCATGCAGCGCCTGGGCGAATTCGAGGATGCCGGTCTTGTCGGAGACGGAGAGGAGTGCGGTCTGGGCCATGGAATATGCCGTGGAGTTATTTCAAAAGTTTGTGTTCAACCAGCTTCTTGCGAAGCGTGTTGCGATTCAGGCCCAACCATTGCGCGGCTTTGGATTGATTGCCCTCGGCACGCGTCATCACGACATCGAGCAAAGGTTTCTCGACCACGCGCACGAGCATCTCGTACATGCCGTCGGGTTCGGTGCCGCGCAGATCGCGAAAGTAGCTGTCCAGACTGGTGCGCACGCAGTCCTCGATGTGTTTCTTGCTCATTGCTTCTTCTCTTCTCCTCAATCGACGGCGCAAGCCGCCTCCTCTTCACCGGACAGTTCTTCGGCCGCCTGGTGTTCGGGCATGCGGTCCATCCGGTCCGCAAGCCCGTCGAAATAGTCGCCGACCGCGCGCAGTTGCTCCGCGCAGTCCTCGATGGTGTTCATCCGGCCGCGAAACGCTTCGCCGTCGGGGAGTGCGCGCACATACCAACCGATGTGCTTGCGCGCAGTGCGCACGCCGCTGAACTCGCCGTAGAGCGCGTAATGCTCCACCAGATGATCGAGCAGCAGGCGGCGGACTTCAACCACCAGCGGCGGCGCAAGGTAAGTACCGGTGTCCAGGAAATGCGAAATCTCGCGAAAGATCCAGGGCCGGCCCTGCGCCGCGCGGCCGATCATCACGGCGTCGGCGCCCGTGGCCGCGAGCACGTCGCGCGCCTTCTCGGGCGAGCGGATGTCGCCGTTGGCCACCACCGGCACGCGCACCGCGGCCTTCACGGCCGCGATGGTGTCGTACTCGGCGTGGCCCTTGTAACCCTGCTCGCGCGTGCGGCCATGCACGGTGAGCATCTGCACGCCGGCCGATTCGAAATCGCGCGCCAGCTTCACCGCGTTGCGGTTGTCTTCGCTCCAGCCGGTGCGCATCTTGATGCGTGACCGGCACGTTGTGCGGCTGTGCAGCATCGACCACCGCCTGAACGATCTCGAGTGCCAGCGGCTCGTCGCGCATCAACGCCGAACCGGCCCACTTGTTGCAGACCTTCTTGGCCGGGCAGCCCATGTTGATGTCGATGATCTGCGCGCCGCGCTCGATGTTGTAGACCGTGGCCTCGGCCATCATGGCCGCGTCGGTGCCGGCAATCTGCACCGCAATGGGGCTTGGCTCGCCATCGTGGTTCGCGCGGCGCGATGTCTTGAGCGTGCCCCAGAGCTCCTTGCGCGAGGTGACCATCTCGCTGACCGCATAGCCGGCCCCGAGTTCGCGGCACAGCATGCGAAACGGCCGGTCCGTCACGCCGACCATGGGCGCGACGAACAGGCGGTTTTCCAGCGTGTGGGTGCCGATCTGCAAGGTCATTGGGAAGGAGGTGGTGCGCGTTCGGCTGCTGAAAAATGAGGCACGATTGTAGCCACGTACGATTTCGGCGACTGAAACGATTTGCGCCTTCGGTACAGGCATAAACACCAGTGCCTCGCGGGGCCTTCTCCCATGTCGTTGCGACGTGAGCGCTGCCTATACTTCGCCGACCTTATGCAAGCCTGGCTCGACTCCCTCATGGCGCTGCTGGCGCTGCCGCAGTACGGCCTCTCGACACTGTTCGTCGCCGCGTTCGTCTCCGCCACACTGCTGCCGGTGGGCTCCGAGCCCTTCCTGTTCGGCCTGCTGAAACTCAATCCCGACATGTTCTGGCCGGCCATCGCGGTGGCGACGATCGGCAACACGCTGGGCGGCGCGGTCGACTGGTGGATGGGCTACGGCGCACACAAGGTGGCTGACAAATACTCGCACTCGAAACACCACGTGCGCGTGCTCGGCTGGCTCGAACGCCTGGGCCCGAAGGCCTGTCTCTTGAGCTGGCTGCCGCTGGTGGGCGATCCGCTGTGCGCGGTGGCAGGTTGGCTCAAGCTGCCGTTCTGGCCATGCGTGGCGTACATGGCCATCGGGAAATTTCTGCGCTACATCTCCATGACCGTAGCGCTGCTCTACGTCTTCCCTTCTTGACGAAACCTCAGCTCAGCAGGCCGTAGGGGCCGCCACGTTCCAGCGCACGCTTGTAGGCCGGGCGTGCGTGAATGCGTTCCAGATACGCCATGAGCTTGGGCCGCTTCGCATCGAGCCCACCGCGCGCCTGCGCGGCTTCGACCACGAAACTCATCTGGATGTCCGCGCCCGAGAATTCGTCGCCGGTAAACCACTCGCTCTTGCCGAGCTCGGCCTCCATGAAATTCAGATGGCTCGCGATGTTCGGATGGATGAAGGCCGACTTGGCCTTGCTCGCGATGGCCTTGGCGATGGGCTTCGCGAAGAAGGGCATCTTGCTCGTCTCGATCTTGTCGAACACCAGCTTGAGCAGCAGCGGCGACATCGCCGTGCCTTCGGCGAAGTGCAGCCAGTAGCGGTAGCGCAGCGCCTCCGGCGTGCCGGCCGCGGGCGCGAGGCGGCCGTTGCCGTAGCGCTCGATGACCGTCTCGATGACGGCGCCGGATTCCGCCAGCGTGAGGCCGTCGTCGGTCGTCACCACCGGCGACTTGCCAAGCGGGTGCACGGCCCGCAGCGAAGCAGGCGCCAACATGGTCCGGGGGTCGCGCTGATAGTGGACGATCTCGTACGGCAGTCCGAGTTCTTCGAGCAGCCAGAGCACACGCTGCGAGCGCGAATTGTTGAGATGGTGGACGGTGAGCATGGTGGCGAACCTTGTGGAGAAATCAGGGCGCGCGCAGTCTAACAACAGGCCTTCCACACCCGGCGACTCAGCGCCGCCGCCTACGGGGAACCGGAGACCCCGGTTCCTACACTCAACCGGATGACAAACATCCTGCGGCGCTGGAAGCCTCTTGCCGCCGGCCTCTGGCTGGGCCTCCTGGCCTGCCACGCGTGGGCGCTGGACCCCGAAGAGCTGTTTCGCAAAGCATCGCCCGCGGTCTGGACCGTCAAGGGCGACCACGGCAACAACCAGGTCGCGATCGGCAGCGCGGTGGCGGTCACGCCCGCGGCGCTGGTCACGGCCTGCCATGTGGTGAACGGTGCGGTGTCAGCCATCGTGACCCAGGGACAGGCCACCATCAAGATCCAGAGCATCCTGCGCGACCCCGATCCGTCGCGCGACCTGTGCGTGCTCATGACGGAAACGCCGCTGCAACTGCCGGCCGTGCCCATCGCAGCGGCCGAAGACCTGCGCGTCGGCCAGCGCGTGTTTGCCATCGGCAGCCCGCCCGGCCTCGAACTCACGTTGAGCGAAGGGCTGATCTCGGCCTTGCGCCCGAGGGCACAGGGCCAGTTGCCGATCATCCAGACCTCCGCGCCGGTGTCGTCAGGCTCCAGCGGCGGCGGCTTGTTCGATACGGAAGGCCGGCTGGTCGGCGTCACCGACAGCGTCGCGCCAGGCGGCGCGAACCTGGGCTTTGCCTATCCGGCGCAATGGGTGACGGAACTGCCGCAGCGCGTGACCGCGGAGAAGGCGAAGTGGCGCGAGCTGCTGAAGAACGTCGGCGTGGTGCTCGCTCCCAACGGAGAACCCACGCCTTCGGGCCACGCCGACCTGGCCGACGAAGCCGGCCTGCCGGCCATCGGCAGCGATCCTGCGCAAATACGTGTGGCTTACCGGCAGTTTCTTCTGCAGGCGCGCCCGCGCGCTTTCCTGATCACGAGCGACAACAAGTTCGGCGTTGCCACCAACTCGGCGGCGCTGACCGAGCACCTCAAGGGTTGCGCAGAACGCAAGGTGGTGTGTGCGGCCTATGCGGTCGACAACACGGTGGTGTGGGGCACGCAGCAGCCCGCGCAGAGCGCTACGAACTGAACAGGAAGTTCATCACGTCGCCATCCTTGACGACGTATTCCTTGCCTTCCGACCGCATCTTCCCCGCGTCCTTCGCGCCCTGCTCGCCCTTGAAGGCGATGTAGTCGTCGAATGCGATGGTCTGGGCGCGGATGTAGCCCTTTTCGAAGTCGCCGTGGATCACGCCGGCCGCTTGCGGGCCGGTGTCGCCGATGTGGATGGTCCAAGCGCGCACTTCCTTCACGCCGGCGGTGAAATACGTTTGCAGGCCCAGCAGCTTGAAGGCCGCGCGGATCAGGCGATTCAGGCCCGGCTCGTCCTGGCCGATTTCGGCGAGGAACATCTTCTTGTCCTCGTCGTCCATCTCGGCCAGGTCGGCTTCGATCTTAGCGCAGATGGCGACCACGGGCGCGCCCTGCTTGGCGGCGTATTCGCGCAGGCGGTCGAGGTACGGGTTGTTCTCGAAGCCGTCCTCGGCCACGTTGCCGACGAACATCGCGGGCTTGGCGGTGATCAGCGTGAACGACTTGACCAGCGGCTGCTCTTCCTTCGTGAACTCGAGCGCACGCACCGGTATGTTCTCGTTCAGCGAGGCCTGGCAGCGCTCGAGCAGGCCGACGAGCTTCTGCGCGTCCTTGTCTCCCGAACGGGCCACCTTGGTATGGCAGTGCAGCGCCTTCTCGACCGTGGCCAGGTCGGCCAGGCAGAGTTCGGTCTGGATCACTTCGATGTCGGAAATCGGGTCGACCTTGCCGGCCACGTGGATCACGTTGTCGTCGTCGAAGCAGCGCACCACGTTCACCGTGGCGTCGGTTTCGCGGATGTGCGCGAGAAACTTGTTGCCCAGGCCTTCGCCCGTGCTGGCACCGGCCACGAGGCCGGCGATGTCGACGAACTCGACGATGGCGGGCACCACGCGCTCGGGCTTGACGATCTCGCTCAGCTGGGCGAGCCGCGGATCGGGCACTTCCACCACGCCCACGTTGGGCTCGATGGTGCAGAACGGATAGTTCTCCGCTGCGATGCCGGCCTTGGTCAACGCATTGAAAAGGGTGGATTTACCGACGTTGGGCAGGCCGACGATGCCGCATTGCAAACTCATGGGAGGTCCTCTTGGGTAATCGACCATTTTAGGCGAGCATGCTTTCATGCCCGCACCACAGGTCTTCGGCCTCTTCCTCGACCGCCAGAATGCTCAGGGTTAGCACCGATTAGCAAACGTTTGCGCAAACGTTTTCGTTGGTTAACATCGGAGCCCCCGGCAGAGACCGGCGTACCGCCCAACCACCTCAGGAGACAACACACCATGAAGTTCACCCGCCGCACCCTGCAAAGCGCCGCCGCACTCACGCTGCTGGGCGCCATTGTCGCCACGCCCGCCTTCGCGCAGGACAAGCCCAAGGTCGCGCTGGTCATGAAATCGCTGGCCAACGAGTTCTTCCGCACCATGGAAGACGGCGCCAAGGCGCACCAGAAGGCCCACGCCTCGCAGTACACGCTGGTGGCCAACGGCATCAAGGACGAGACCGACACCGCCGCCCAGATCAAGATGGTCGAGCAGATGATGGCGCAGAAGATCAACGCGCTGGTCATCGCGCCGGCCGATTCGAAGGCCCTGGTGCCGGTGGTCAAGGCCGCCATCGACAAGGGCATCCTGGTCGTCAACATCGACAACCAGTTCGACGCCGCCGCGCTGAAGGAAAAGGGCATCCAGGTGCCCTTCGTCGGCCCCGACAACCGTGCCGGCGCCAAGCTGGTCGGCGACGCGCTCGCCAAGGAGCTGAAGTCGGGCGACAAGGTCGGCATCATCGAAGGCGTTTCGACCACCTTCAATGCGCAGCAGCGCACCCTCGGCTACCAGGACGCCATGAAGGCCGCCGGCGTGACGGTGGTGGGCGTGCAGTCGGGCCAGTGGAAAATCGACAAGGGCAACACGGTGGCCGCCGGCATGATGCGCGAGCACCCCGACCTCAAGGCCCTGCTGGCCGGCAACGACAGCATGGCGCTGGGCGCAGTGGCTGCCGTCAAGGCCGCGGGCAAGACCGGCAAGGTGCTGGTGGTGGGC
>CAMATD010000036.1 GCA_945860785.1 Variovorax sp. YR752
GCCCTCAGGTTGCGTGTTCCGCACGCGCTGTCCGCATGCCATCGAGGCGTGTGCGCAGACCGTGCCGCCGCTCGAAGAGATTTCCCCCGGACACTATCACGCCTGCATCCGCAAAGATCTGCTCTCAAATATCGCCGCATGACCATGACCATGACCGACACCGCCGCCAAAGACTTCAATGACCCGCTGCTGGGCAGCAATTTCAAGGGCTACCCGCGCACCCAGCCGCCGCGCCGGCGCAGCGAGGTGGGCTCTGCGGGATGGAATGTGCTGGCGGGCGACCTGCCGTTGCCGCTGGCGATGCTCAAGCGCGAGGCACTGGAACACAACCTCACGTGGATGCAGTCGCGTGTGCGCGAGTGGGGCATCGACCTTGCACCGCACGGCAAGACGACCATGTCGCCGCAGCTCTTCCAGCGCCAGTTGAATGCGGGCGCGTGGGGTTTGACCTTCGCCACGGTCACGCAGCTCGCCGTCGGTGTGGCGGCGGGCGCGCGCCGCACGCTCATCGCCAACCAAGTTGTGAGTGATGAAGATCTTGCCGGCATCCAGATGCTGCTGAGCGCGACGGTGGGCCTGCGCATCGTGTTCCTGGTCGATTCGCTCGCGCAGCTCGGCCTCATCGAAGACTGGGCCAAGCGCCATCCCGCGAGCGTGCCGTTCGAAGTGATGATCGAGATCGGCGTCGAAGGTGCGCGCACCGGTTGCCGCACGCATGAAGAGGCTGTGACGCTCGCCACGCGCCTGCGCGCCAGCGATGCCGTCAAGCTCGTCGGCATCGAGACCTACGAAGGGCAGGGCGCCACCGGCGTCAGCGAGCCCGACACGGCCTACGCGAACACGCTGATGGACCGTGTCGAAGCCATCGCCCGCCACTGCGATACGCAGAAGCTCTTCGAGACCGCCGAGGTGCTGGTCTCGGCCGGTGGCTCGGCCATCTTCGATCTCGTGGCCGGACGCCTGAAGCCCGCGCTCGGTTCGCCGGTGCGCGGCCTGCTGCGCTCGGGCTGCTACGTCACGCACGACCATGGCTTCTACAAGCGCATGGTGAGCGCAGTCGACGAACGCCTGGGCTGTGACTGCGGCGAAGGCCTGCGTCCCGCCATGGAAGTCTGGGCCACGGTGCAATCGCGCCCCGAGCCCAGCCTCGCGATCCTCGCCGTGGGCAAGCGCGACATCTCCTTCGACCTCTCGATGCCCGTGCCCATCGCACGCGCAGCACGCGGCGCGCTCGAAGCGCAGGCCGTGCCCGCCGGCTGGAAGATCACCGCGCTCAACGACCAGCACGCCTACCTGCGCTGGGACGCGAGCGAAGAGGCGCAGGCCCCCGCTGTCGGCGACCGCGTCGGCCTCGGCATCTCGCACCCCTGCACCACCTTCGACAAATGGCACTGGATGCCCGTGGTCGAAAACGACTACCGCGTGAGCGACGCCGTCGCCATGCACTTCTGACACCGCACCGATGACTCCCTCCCTGCTTCAGAAAATCGCCGAGCTGCGCAGCAGCGCCCCGGCCACGCGGCGCGCGATTCTCGACCTGATCCTCGAAGACCCCGACCGCGCGCTCGAAGAAAGCTTCGAGCAGCTGGCCGAGCGTTCGCGCAGCTCGGTGCCGACCATCATGCGCACCTGCCGCGACCTCGGCTTTGCGGGTCTGCGCGAATTCAAGCTCGCGCTCGCGCAGGAGCTGGCGCTCGGCGGCTCGCCGCTGCACCGCCGCGTCAACATCGAGGACGCGGCCGACGAAGTGGTCAGCAAGATCGCGCGCAGCGCCGCGGCTTCGGTCTCGGGCGTGCGCGGCCAGCTCGACATGCAGGTGCTCGACGGCGCCGTGGCCGCCATTGCGGCTGCACCGCATGTGGATTTGTACGGCGCGGGCGCGACCTCGTGGTTCATGGCCAACGACCTGCAGGCGCGGCTTTTCCGCCTCGGTCTCTCGGCCAACGCCTGGGCCGACTACCACCTGCAGCAGGTGGCCGGCGCGGCGCAGCGTCCGGGCGGCGTGGTCATCGCCATCTCGCATGTCGGCGGCATGCCCTCGCTGCTCGACGCGGTGGACATCGCGCGCGGGCAGGGCGCCAAGGTGGTTGCGCTCACGCGGCCCGGCACCGCGCTCGCGGCCAAGGCCGACTTTCTGCTGGGGCTCTCGGTGCCCGACGATGCGGTGATGCACGTGGGCATCGACGCCTACCTCACGCACCTCACCGCCATCGAAATCCTCACGGTGCTGGTCGCGCAACGCCGCGGCGAGCCCGCGGTGCAGCGCCTGCAGCGCGCCCGCGAAGCCTTCCAGCGCCACGGCATCGACGCCACCACGCATCCGCTGCAAAGCTGGGACGGCGGCGGCATCAATGACGAAAAAGGAGGACGCGCATCGTGAGCGACGTCAAAGCCGTATTGCTCGAAGCCGGCCTCGTGGTCGACGGCTCGGGCGGACCCTCATGGCCCGGCGACGTGCTGCTGCAGGGCGACCGCATCCTCGCGCTCGGCGAAGGCCTGCGCGGGCGGCTGCCCGAAGGGCTCGTGCTCGCCGACCTCGACATCGTCGATTGCCGCACCAAGGTGATCGCCCCCGGCTTCATCGACGCGCACACGCACGACGATGCCATCGTGCTGCGCGACCCACTGTGCCTGCCCAAGGTGTCGCAAGGCATCACCACCGTGGTGACGGGCAACTGCGGCATCTCGCTCGCGCCGTACCGCACGCCGCAATCGAAGCCGCCGCTTACGCTGCTGGGCGCGGATTCGTTCAAGCACGCCACCATGGCCGAGTACCGCGCGGCCGTCGATGCGACGCAGCCTGCGCTCAACGTGGCTGCGCTGGTCGGTCACACCACGCTGCGCTTCGCGACGATGGAAGCGCTCGACCGGCCGGCGAGCGGCGATGAGTTGGCGCGCATGGAGGCGCTGCTCGACAGCTGCATGGCCGATGGCGCGCACGGCATGTCCTCGGGTCTGTTCTACGAAGAGGCGCTTTGCAGCGCCGGCCGAGGAAGTGACCGCGCTCGCCCGCGTCGTGGCGCGGCACGGCGGCGTGTACGCCACGCACCTGCGCAGCGAGATGCAGCAGATCATCGAAGCGCTGCACGAAGCCGGCGACTCGGCCTTCAACGCCGGCGTGCCATTGGTCATCTCTCACCACAAGTGCGCAGGCCCCGCGAACTGGGGCCGCACGAAAGAAACGCTGCCGTTGATCGAAGCGCTTACACTGCGCCAGCAGATCGCGATGGACGTGTACCCCTACGTCGCCGGCTCCACGGTGCTGCGCGAAGATCTGGTCGACGGCGTCATCGACGTGCTGCTGACCTGGTCCGAGCCGCATCCCGAGATGACCGGCCGCCTGATCTCAGACATCGCGCGCGAGTGGGGCACCACCGAGCAGGAGGCGTGCCTGCGGCTGAAGCCCGGCGGCGCCTGCTATTTCCAGATGCAGGAGGAAGACGTGGAGCGCGTCATCGCGCACCCGCTCACCATGATCGGCAGCGACGGCCTGCCGCACGACCGCCATCCGCACCCGCGCCTGTGGGGCGCGTTCCCGCGCTACTGGCGCCAGCGCCGCCTGTTCACGCTGGAACAGGCTGTGCACAAGATGACCGGCATGACCGCGCGCAACCTGCGCATCGCCGACCGCGGGTTATTGCGCGTCGGCGCGATAGCCGACGTGGTGGTGTTCGACCCCGAGACCATCGCCGACACCGCCACCTACGACAAGCCGCACGGCGTGAGCCTGGGCGTGGAGCGGGTGTTCGTGAACGGCGTGCTGGCGTATCGCGGCGGCGAGGGCGAAGCGAAGGTGCTCCCGCGCGCGGGCCGGATGCTCACGCGCGGGAGCTGACAGGCACTAGGCAAACACCAGGCACGCCGGCGTCGGCAGCTGGGCCACCTGCACCGGCTGGTCCAGCTTGCCGCTCGCGGGGTCGATGCGCAGGCGCAAGACGGTGTCGCCTTTCTGGCTGAGCGCGTAGAGATGGCTGCCACCGGGCGCCATCGCCAACGCGCGCGGAAAGCGCAGGCCTTCGCTCCAGTGCTGCAGCGGTGTCAGCGTGCCACTGCTCGCATCGATGCGGAACGCGGCGATGCTGTCCGCCATCGGATGGTCCGACTTCAACCGGCGATTGGTCGCGTAGAGAAATGGCCCCGAGGGATGCATCACCAGCGCCGCCGAGCTCTTCTGGCCGCTGAAGCCTTCGGGCACGGTGGAGACGCGCTGGCGTTGTTCCCCGACCTTGCCGCTCGCCGCGTCGTAGCCAAAGGAGGCGACCGTGGCGTCGAGTTCGTTCACCAGGTACACGAAGCGTTGCGACGGATGCAGCGCCAAGTGGCGCGGGCCGCTGCCGGGCGACACGGATGTGCGGCCTTGCAAAGCCAGCTTGCCGTCGGCGATCGTGAAGACATTGATGCGGTCGGTTCCGAGGTCGGTGGCGAGCAGGCGCTGGCCCGAAGCATCGAACAGCACCATGTGGGGGTGCGGCGATTCCTGGCGCTCCGCATCGGGGCCGGAGCCGGTTTCCTTCTCGATGCCCGAGACCTTGCCGAGCTTGCCGTCCGCGCCAATGGGCAGCACGTTGTACGCGTCGCCACCGTACAACGCCACCGCCAGTGCGCGGCCATCGGGCGACACGGCCAGGTGCGCCGGGATCACGCCCGACAGCGAGAGCGGCTGGCGGTTGAGCAGCGTCAGGCGGCCGTCCTGCGCATCGATGGCATAGGCCTCTGCTGTTCCGGTGGGCAGGCCCTGGTAGGTGTCGATCTCGTTGATCGCGTACAGGAAGCGCTGGCTGGGATGCACCGCGAGGAACGAGGGGTTCGCGCTGGTGACCGATTGCACCTGCGTCCAGCCGCCGTCCTTGATGGCGAGCACATAGATGCCCTTCGACGCAGGCCCCCCAGCCGTGCCGCCTGGCGCGTCGCTGGTGTAAGTGCCGACGTAGGCAAAGCGTGGCACGGGTGCGTTGCTGGCGGCTGTGTTCGTCGCGGTCGCACCGGCGCCAGGGGTCTGCGCTCCGGCAGGGATCAACGGCGTCAACGCGCCGAGTGCGGAAGCGCCGCCGATCCACTGCATGACGGCGCGGCGTTTTTGACCGGGGTGACTGGGGCTGTGTGTCATGGGATTCCTCTCGTTAATGAGGGTGCTTGTGTTTGGGGTGCGTGCACAGGACACCGGGTGGCTCCCCTCCGCGAATGTCCCCCGCTTCGCTCCTCCTTTATTTCGTTGCGGGGAGCACCCGGTGCCCTGTGCACAGTGGACGCTGCCGTGGTGCTGGCCGATCAACCACGGCTCTGAACGATCACACCGTCGGCGTGAGCGCGCCCTGAACAACGCACAACTTGAACTGAAGAGCCGGACTCCATTTCAGGGCCGCACCGACATCGCGTGATGAAAGATGTTGTTCGGGTCGTAGCGCCGCTTCACTTTCTGCAAGAAGCCATAGAGCCCTTGATCCCCGTAGTAGAGCTGCGACCAGAACGGGTACGCCAGCATGTCGTTGTCCGGATAGTTGATGTAGCAGCCCTCGTAGCGCTCGCTGGGATAGGGCGTTCCGGCATAGCGCTCGGGAACATCGGGCGTGCCGTACACATCGCGGTAGAAGTCGCTGATCCAGCGCAAGTGACCGGCATCGTCCTTGGCGCTGCGCCAGTAGGTCTGGTATTGCAGCTTCATGATCGACGCGCGTTGCGGCACCGCCGTGTCGTTGATGCGCTCGGGCTTGTTGATGGCGCCGCCATAGGAGTCCACCTGCACCAGCGACTGGCTCAGATCGACGCCTGGAATGACGCGCGTCAGGTGCGTGTAGATGCGCTGCGCTTCGCGGGCGCTGAAGTTCTGCTTCATGTAGCTCGACTTGTATTTGCCGCGCTGGGTGTCGCCCGATCCGTTGAGGTACTGCGTGGCCGTGAGCCAGTCGTAGCGCGTCACGGTGTGCGGCTTGGAACACAGCAGTTGCCCCGCATCGCGTTGCGGCGCCGGGCCCACGCCCGGTGCACAGCCCTTGAGGGGCACCGGTGCGCAGGCACGGAAGCGATCGAGAAAATCGTTGAGCACCGTCAGGTCGTTGCAGGTGCCGTCGGGGTTGCAGAACTGCGTCAGCATCACGATCTGGCCCGACGAGCGGTGCGTGAGCTTGAGCAGTGAGAACCTGCCCCAGGTGTCGGGTGACTTGCCGCGTGTCTCCCAATATTCACCGTACGTGGAGAGCAGGGCGGCGAAGCGTTCGGGCGTCATGCTGGCCCAGTCGAACGCGACCACCGCGAGCGCCACCTCGCGCGGTGCTGTCGGCAGGGTGTCGAACACGTAGTTGGTGATCGCGCCGAAGTTGCCGCCGCCCGCGCCGCGACAGGCGCGAAACAGCTCGGGCTCGTGGGTCGCATCCACGGTGCGCGGCACCACCTTGCCGTGCGTGTCCACCGTCAGGATGTCCACCGCGGAGAGCCAATCGACCGTCAACCCCTGCAGGCGCGACAAGAGGCCGTAGCCGCCGCTGCAGATGTGTCCGCCCGCGCCGACCGAGTAGCACGAGCCGCCGGGCAGGGTGACGTTGCTGCGCTTGTACAGATCGAGGTATTCGTTCCAGTTCTGCGTGCCGGGGCCGATGCGATAGCGCCCGTCGTTCTTGCCGCCGGCACCCGCCTGGGTGAGCAGGCTCAGGTCGAGGATCGCGCCTTCGGGATTGTTGGCAACAAAGTCTTCATAGCAATGTCCACCGCTGCGCAACGTGGGCCGAAGGCCTGCGTCGACGATGCGCTGCAAGGCGGTGGCTGCGTCGCCGGCGTTCTCCGCCAGTTCGATGCGCGAAGCCGCATCCGATTCCGTTGCAGGCCATCGCAGATTGAAGCCCTTTTTCAAGGTGTTGTAGCGAGCATCTTGGCGTGTCACGGTGATGGTCATGTGCAGCACTTTCTGATGGATGTCTTGCGACGATGGAAGTCGGAGAGGGAGAAAGCCTGCATGGCTTCCGGTGAACTTGAAAATGAAATATTTTTTCTGAATCTCCTTGAATCGAAGTGGAAATCACGCAATATCGACAATATTGCCGTTATTTTTGGAATTGTTGAAATATATTTTCATGGATTGGCAAAGGATCGGCGGCCTCCCAAGTTGACCGGTATGGCCGCGCAACTTGCGCATCGCTGACCGCTGCCTGCTGCGCGTCGGCACCATGGCCGATGCCCCGATGAGCCCGCGCTTGCAAATCGCTAACACAAATGGATGCAACAATGTTGCGTCTATGCGAGGGAGAGGTGCATGACCCGACGGGCCGGCTGTCACGCCGCAGCCTGTGGTGGCGCACGCGTTCCCGGACATTCAGACGACAGTCAAGGGGCGCTGTTCGTTATGCGACCAGCACGCCCTCATCGTGCATTGAGTCAGGGAGAGAGGATTTGAAAGTCAGATGTGCAAAGCGCGCGCCGCAGGCGTGC
Source organism: Variovorax sp. YR752 (assembly GCA_945860785.1). GTDB lineage: Bacteria > Pseudomonadota > Gammaproteobacteria > Burkholderiales > Burkholderiaceae_C > Variovorax. Next base: position 7,420 of record CAMATD010000036.1, read on the forward strand.
GCGCTTTTTCTTGTGTTTGCATTGCTGGGCGGATGCGGTGGTGGCAGTGGTGGGGGAGCGCGATGCCATTCGCGCTGACACAGCCAACACCTTCCAGTACGGCCGACCCCGCGGAGCAGCCCGCCGCGCCCGCTCCGACGGCCCCGGTGTCCGTCATGCCGAACCCTGCGGACCCCTCCGAAATCACGCGGTACTCGGCCACCGTGCCTTTCGGCGAGAAGGGGAGCTTCGTGGCTTCGGATCAGGTCGTCTACAACTTCGGCACCACGGCCGTGTCCGATGAGCTGAACACGGACGTGATCTACCAGGTGCCTTTGCGAGGCACGGTGAGATATCCCGACCGGCAACGCCGGTACGCCAGGCGCGTCCAGGGTTCAGGTCTCGCCATCGGGCTGTTATCCGGTGGTGGTGTTCCTGCATGGCATGCATGATGATCAAGAACTCGAAAACGCCAAAGGCTACGACTACCTGCAGAAGGATCTGGCCGAGAACGGCTACGTGGCGTTCTCCATCGACGCGGCAAAAATCAACGGCCTCAGCAATGTCAACGCATCCGATGCTGGCGCACTCGCGCGTGGCCAGTTGCTCATGACAACGCTCGATCTACTGCGCACGGGCAACGCCACCGGCATATTCAATGGCGTTGCACTGGCGGAGCTCAAGGGGAAGCTGGATCTCGACCGGGTGGGCATCCTCGGGCACTCGCGCGGTGCGGAAGCGGTCGCCTATGCGGTGGAACTGAACAAGCAACGCATCGGGATCAGTTACCTGGACGTCGCAATGGCGCGCAAAAGTTACCTGGACGCCGACACGCAAATCACCATATCCCAGGCAAAGGTGAAGCAAGATCAGCAAGATGTGGACGCAGCCACGACTGCCGCCAACGCGGCGGCCGCGGAGTTGGCCAAGGCGCTGAGCGCACTTGTCGCACTGCCCGCGGGCTCACCTTCCATCACATCCGCAACACAGACCGTGGCGCAGCGTCTCAGCGAAGCGAAGGCGGCGCAGGCGAAGCTCGTCGTAGAGAAGGCCGGGCTGGAAGCGGACACGGCAACGCTCCGGTCTCTTCAGGCGTACCACCCCATCAACTCAAACAGCAAGACGTGGCTGGAGGCGTCGAATTCCCCCACTGCGTTGACGCAATCCGGAATCGTGCTGCCACCCAGCAGCGAACCGCCGCACAAGATACGCGCGGTCTTTTCCGTGGCTCCGATCAATGCCAAGCAGCTGTCGCACGTGACCCACGTTCCGTTTGCCACCCTGTTGCCTACCTGCGATGGCGACCTCTACGACATGCCCGGCGCGCAGATCTTCGACGACAGCCGCTACACCGCAGACGACGAAAGCGCACCGAAGTATCAGGTTGTCGTCAGGGGTGCGAATCACAACTTCTACAACAGCCACTGGGCTGAGGGGGACGATTCGGAAAATAGAGCGCCTCTCTATTGCAAGGCGGGAAAAATCGAGACGCTGCGCCTGAGTCCGTCTGACCAGCGGCGCAATGGTGCCTTTCTGATGGAGTCGTTCATGCGCTACTTTGTCGGCGACGAAATTCAGTTCGCACCATATTGGAAAGGGCAGGCACCAATTCCGACCGCTGGATGTCCGGCTGGCGAGACCAGTTGCAACGAGCGCGTGGTCCTGACCATCCATCAACCGGTGGCACAGCGCAAACTGCTTCAAAACTTCCGCAATACCGACAGCAGCGCGAAGAATCCGAGTGGACTGTTGACGCTGTTCGAAGCGTTCAAACAAACCGTGCAATGCCAGTTTCTGGGAAATGTATTGACTTCATGGGATGCCCCATCCAGGGCGGTGGCATGTACCGATCCCGTCACCAGTCTCTCCAGCAACTCCCTGTTCACTGAAGGTGAGAATTACCATCCTTCCACTTATGACAAGAAGACGCTGCTGAACTGGTCAGTCACGGACCAGGCCCAGTTGCAGTGGGACGCTCCCGGCCCGACCATGACCGTCAACACCGGCGATCTCTCGGCCAAGGGCTTCGACACCCTCAGCTTCCGTGTCGCCGTCGAGGCGCCGATTGGACAAGAGGTCGAGGTGTCCTTGATCGATACACAGGATCGCACCGTGGCATTGAAGGGCAGCGATTTCAGCGATGCGCTCTACAACATCGCGCGCAAGCCGAACGGAACGATCCCGCTGGTCGACGCGCCTGAAGATGCGATCTACGCCGACACCGGCACCATGCGTCCGTTGTTGAACATGGTGGCCGTGCCCCTCAAGGCGTTCGCGCTGCACGAGGTGGACCTGGACCATATCAAGCAGGTGAAGTTCCGGTTCCCGAAAGCCTCGGGCAGCGTGGCGGTGACGGACGTCCAGTTGCAGCGCATGGACTGATTTGCAGGAGGAACGAGGCGGTGCCTCCGGCATCGCCTTGAACGTTCATTTCAGCGTGCGTTGTTCCAGGTAGAAGACGCTGCAGGGATGGACTCCCGCCGATCTTCAGAGATCTTTTTCGATGCGCTTGTAGCCCTGCACCAGGCCGTTGTTGGTACGCGCCACGTCCTCGGAGAACTCACTGGCTTCGGCTGTGACCTTGGGAACCTGGGTCAAGTCGGTCGCAGGTCCGATGCGTTCGCTCGAAGGTACGTAGAAGCCGGGAGGCAAGTCCTGTCCGTCGACGACGGCGTTGTGGCGCACGACACACCCGGCACCGACATTGCAGTTGAAGAGCACGCTGTTGAAGCCGATGAAAACGCCGCTTCCAACCTCGCACGGTCCGTGAACGATGGCGCGGTGGGCGATGGACGTGCGTTCGCCGATGGTGACGGCCGCACCCGACTTGGAGTGGATCACCACGCCATCCTTGATGTTGGAATGGGCACCGATCACAATGGGTTCCATGTGCCCGTCGGCATCGACCTCGTCGGCGCGGATCACAGCATAGGGGCCAATGAAGACGTTTTCGTGCACGACCACCCGACCACACAGGATGGCGGTCGGGTCGACAAAGGCGCTTTCGTGCACCTGGGGTCTGTGGCCTTGCGGATTGATGCGAATCACCATGTTCGGGACGATCGGGCGCTTGCCAGCAGGTGCGAGCAATCAATGCTGGCCGGCAGACAACGCGCTGGTAATGGTCAGCGCATTGTGGGCGAACAGCTTCAGGTAGGTGTCGGCCTCCGTGCCCGGGGGCGACAGCGCATCGGAATAAAGCCGGCCGCCGACCGCGGCACCACCTTCGCGCGCGATGCGCTCGACCAGGCGCGGGTCGGTGATGTTTTCGACGAAGATGGCACGCACGTCCTGATGGCGGATCTGGTCGATCAGCCGCGCGACGACGGCGGCAGAGGCTTCGCTGTCGGTGCTCATGCCCTGAGGCGCCAGAAACTCAACGCCATAGGCCGCGCCGAAATAGCCGAATGCGCCGTGCGAGGTGATGATTTTGCGGCTGTCTTTCGACACCGCAAAAAAACGTGCTCGCACCTTGTCGTCGAGCGCCTGGAACTGCTGGATGTAGATTGCCGCACGTTGCTCGAAATGCGCCGTGCTTGCCGGCCGCGCAAGGCTCAGCGCGTCGCGCACGTTCTCGGCATAGCGTACGGCGTTGCTCAGGTCCTGCCAGGCATGCGGATCGGGTTCGCTGCCCCGCAAGCGCGCGGCGATGCCTTTGCTTGCCACCACCACCGGGCCGCGGTAGCCCGAGGCGCTCACCAGGCGATCGAGCCAGCCTTCGAAACCCAGTCCGTTGATCAGGACCAGCTGCGCCTGGGCCAGGCGCAGCGCATCGGCCGGGCTGGGCTGGAAGACGTGGGCATCGGCGCCGGGGCCGACCAGTGCGGCAACCTCGACATCGTCGCCGCCGACGTTGCGCACGATGTCGGCCAGGATGGAAAAACTGGCGACGACACGCAATGGACGTGCTGACTGAGCCAGCGTGGGGGCGGCCGCGAGGGCACAAAGCATGGCAACCGCGGATCGACGGGATGGATTCATTTCAGACAGTCCGATGAGAACGACGCCCCAGGCGCCAAAGCAGGCCGTCGTGCGGCCCGGCGAGCAGTGAAAAAAGATAGGCCGCACCGGCCACCAGCACGATGGCCGGCCCGGAGGGCCATTGGGCGTGGAACGAGAGCAGCAGCCCGGCGAAGCCGGACAGCACCGAGATGCCGCCCGCGACCAGGGCCAGGCTCCAGACCTCGCCAGTCCAGAAGCGTGCCGCGGTGGCCGGCAGCATCATCAAAACCACCGCCATCAGGGTGCCCAGCGCCTGAAAGCCGGCCACCAGGTTTGCCACGGTGAGCACCAGGAATGCGCCATGAACAAGATGGCCCCGGCCACCCACATTGCGCAGGAAGCCCGGGTCGAGGCATTCGACGATCAGAGGCCGGTAGAGCACCGCCAGTGCAACCAGCGTCAGACTCGCGACACTCGCCATGAGCAGCAACGCGGCGTCGTCGACCGCGAGGATGGTGCCGAACAGCAAGTGCATCAGGTCGACGCTGCTGCCGTGGGTGGACACCAGCATCACGCCCAGCGCCAGGGCGATCAGGTAGAAGGCCGCGAAGCTTGCATCCTCGCGCTGCGCGGTGACGCGCGTCACATAACCGGCGGCCAGCGCCACGGCGAGCGCAGCAATGAAACCGCCCGCGCTCATCGCCGACAGCGAGAAGCCCGCGACGATGAAACCCAATGCAGCACCGGGCAGCAGGGCGTGGCCCATCGCGTCGCCCATGAGACTCATGCGACGCAGCACCAGCAGCGTCCCGATGGGCGCGCTGCCCATGCTCAGCGCCAGCGTGGCGACCAGCGCACGGCGCATGAAACCATAGTCCGCAAACGGCTGCAGCAGCAAGGAGGAGGGCGTCACGCTGCTTGCCGCCATGCGAGCGGGGCGTCATTCCAGGCTTCGGCCATTTGGCGCGCGCGACATAGATGTTCGGCGCTCAGCACCTCGGCTGTCGGGCCCCAGGCAATGCAGCGCCGCGCCATCAGCAGCGTGCGGTCGAAATGCAGCCGGACCTGCTCCAGGTCGTGCAGCACCGCAATCACGGTGCGCGCTTCGGCATGCCAGCGTGCCACCACCGCCAGCAGGTCGGCCGTGGTGCGCGCGTCGATGGCATTGAAGGGCTCGTCGAGCAGGATCACCGACGCGTCCTGCAGCAACACGCGTGCGAACAGTACTCGCTGGAACTGACCGGCGGACAGCTCGGCAATACGGCGATGAGCGAAGCCATCGAGGCCGACTGTCGCCAGGGCATGAGGCACCGCGTCGCGCTGAAGTGTGGTCATGCCCTTGAAGGAACTCAATCGACTCCAGTGGCCGAGCGCGACCAGATCGAAGACGCGAATCGGAAAACTGCGGTCGATCTCGGCCTGCTGCGGCAGCCACGCAATGCGGCCGCCTGGACCGGCATCGAACCGGACGTCGCCGTGGCTCGGTTGCACCCGGCCCATGATCGCGGCCAACAGGCTGGTCTTGCCGGCACCGTTGGGGCCGACGATGGCTGTCAGGGAGCCTGCATCGAATTCGCCCGACAAGGCATGCACAGCCGGACGCCCGCGGTAGGCAACGGTCAAATTCCTGAGGGTGATGGCCGCAGGAGCTGCGAGAGCGGTGTTCATCAGCACAGGGCCCAGATGACGGCGAGCCACAACCCGAGGAGTCCTGTCAGCGTGCCGAGCACACGTTTGCACAGGCCGGTCATCAGCAGGCTCTTCGGCGCAACCCTGGGCCTCATGACCAACCCCCGCAGCGCGCGTTGCGCGAGTTCGCAGACTTTCTGAAGTGTGGGTGACTGACGGTTTTCCGAAAGTGCAGTCGGCACGGCGCTGCGTCGGCGGGTATGGTGTTCCATGCCTGGATAATATTACAAATGGGAATGCATTCTCAATAAAACAATCGAAGAAAAATCCGAAACCAAGACGACCCGTATGATGGCCGCCGAGCTTCTCCGATGGTTGTTTGTCAGCCCTTCGGGATCATCCAGCCTGTCTGGCTGCTCCTGCCTGGCAGATGCAGGGTCGTCGTCGCAGCCGGCGTTTCCGCCAGCAGCGTGCCCTTGCGAAACACCTTGAGCCGCGTCGCACGCAACCGGATCGCCTCGACCGGGTCGCGCGCCTGCAGCAGCACGAAGCTGGCGTCGCAACCCGCCTCGATGCCGTAGCCCTCCAGGTGCATCACGCGCGCGGCATTCGTGGTCACCGCCTCGAAGCACTGGCGGATGCCGGCCTGGCTGGTCATCTGCGCCATGTGCAGGCCCATGTGCGCCACTTCGAGCATGTCGCCCGAGCCCATGCCGTACCACGGGTCCATCACGCAGTCGTGGCCGAAGGCGACGTTCACGCCGGCGGCCATCAGCTCGGGCACGCGCGTCATGCCGCGGCGCTTGAGGTAGCTGTCGTGACGACCCTGCAGCGTGATGTTGATGAGCGGATTGGCGATGACGGCCACGCCGCTCTGCGCAATCAGCGGCAGCAGCTTGCTCACGTAGTAGTTGTCCATCGAATGCATCGAGGTGCAGTGCGAGCCGGTCACGCGGCCCTGCAGGCCCAGACGCTGCGCCTCGAAGGCCAGCGTCTCGATGTGGCGCGAAAGCGGGTCGTCGGATTCGTCGCAGTGCATGTCCACCAGCTTGCCGCGCTCGGCGGTCAGCTCGCACAGCAGCTTCACGCTGGCCGCGCCGTCGGCCATGGTGCGCTCGAAATGCGGAATGCCGCCGACCACGTCCACGCCCTTGTCGAGCGCGCGCTTCAGGTTGTCGACGCCGCCGGGGGAGCGCAGCACGCCGTCCTGCGGGAAGGCGACCAGTTGCAGGTTGATGTAGGGCGCGACCTGGCGCTTGACTTCGAGCAGCGCATCGACGGCGAGCAGGCTAGCATCGCTGGTGTCCACGTGCGAACGGATCGCCAGCAGGCCCTTGGCCACGGCCCAGTCGCAGTAGGCCAGTGCACGCTCGATCAGTGCATCGGCCGTGAGCAGCGGCTTGAGTTCGCCCCACAGCGCAATGCCCTCGAGCAGCGTGCCGCTCTCGTTGACGCGCGGCAGGCCGTAGCTCAGCGTGGCGTCCATGTGGAAGTGCGGATCGACGAAATGCGGTGCGAGCAGCAGGCCTTGCGCGTCGAGCTTCTCGTGCGCCGGTGCATCGAGGCCCTCGGTGACTTCGGCGATGCGGCCGCCCTGCACGGCAATCGACATGCCGGTGCGGCCGTCGGGGAGGGTGGCGTTGGTGATGAGGAGGTCGAGCATCGTGGAAGGTCTCTGGGGATCGGTTGAGCTGTATTTTCCCGTCGCGATGGCGCCGCAGGGCAGGGCGTGCCATGAAAATCCCGCCATGGCAAAGAAACCAGCGCTGAAGAAGGTCGATGCAGACAGCGCCATGCCCGACCTCAGCGAGCGTGCCGATGGCCCCGCGCTGATTGCGCTCTGGGGCGCCGACGAGGCGGGCCACGAGTTTCGCCTCGGCACCCGTGAATACGATTGGCACAGCCATCTGCGCGGACAGGTCTTCTGTGTCGAGAGCGGCCTGGTGCATGTGCGCACCGCCCACGGGTCCTGGCTGCTGCCGCCGCATCGCGCCGGCTGGCTGCCACCGGGCGAGGCGCACAAGGTGAGCATCAGCGGTGCGATGAGCGGCTGGAGCGTGCTGATCGCGCCCCAGGCCAGCCAGGACCTGCCCGAGCGGCCTTGCGTGATCGGCATCAGCGAGTTGATGCGCGCATTGGTGCGGCGTGCGGTGGCCTGGACCGGCCAGGACCAGCTCGATGCCGGGCAGGAGCGGATGACCGTCGTGCTGCTCGACGAGATGCGCCGCGCGCCGCACGAACCGCGGCACCTGCCGATGCCCACAGACCGCCGGCTGTTGCGAATTGCCACTGCGATCTACAAGCAGCCCGACAGCCCCCGAACGCTCGGCGAGTGGGCGCACTGGGCCGGGCTCTCGCCGCGCACGCTGAGCCGCCTGTTCCTGGCCGAAACGACCATGAGCTTTGCCCGGTGGCGCCAGCAGGCGCGGCTGGTGCATGCGCTGGAAAGGCTCGCGCGGGGCGAGGCGGTGGCCGACATTGCCGATGCGCTGGGGTATGCCACGCCGAGCAACTTCATCGCGATGTTCAGGCGCAGCTTTGGGGATTCGCCGGGGCGGTATTTCGCGCAGCGTGGCGGGTTGCGCCAGTGAGCCGGGATTGTCAGCGCGTGCGCTGCGCCCGATAGCGGTACTGGCCCGCTGTCGGCCCGACCTCGATGGTCACGCGGCGCAGCTTGTCGTCATGTCCGGACGACGCTTTCGCCGTCACCACGATGCCGCGCGGCGTGGCGCGGCAGGTGAGGTCGGTGAGCGCGATCTCGGCATGGTCGTTGTCGAGCTCGGCAATCGCCACCGTGTGCTCGGCATGCAGGCCGCCGTTGGCATCGCGCGTCATCCACTGCACGTAGAGGAAGGACTGTGCGTACTGGTCGGCGTGGACCACGCGGTAGGTGCCCTGGTGGTCCTTGCCCCAGGTGCCGCACAGCTGCACCCAGCTGACCGCGTCGGCGGTCTTGAAGGTGTCGTAGGTGTAGTCGCTGCCCAGCGCATGCGCACCGTTGCCGCTGAGCGTCAGCAGTGCGGCGAGCAGGGTTGCAGCGGTTGTCTTCATCATCAACGTTCCCCCTTGCGATACGGCTTCATCAGCGCTTGCGGATAACTGGCCTTGCGCGCCACCAGCACCAGCGCGAGGATCGACAGCAGGTACGGCAGCATCAGGTAGATCTGGTAGGGCAGCACGGCATCGCCCGATTGTTGCAGCCGCAGTTGCAGCGCGTCGAAGAACGCGAACAGCAGCGCGCCGAGCAGCGCCTTGCCGGGCCGCCACGAGGCGAACACCACCAGCGCCACGCAGATCCAGCCGCGGCCGTTCACCGTGTTGAAGAAGAAGGCGTTGAAGGCAGAGAGCGTGAGGAACGAACCCGCGACACCCATCAGCGCCGAGCCCGCCACGATGGCGCCGGTGCGCGTGGCCGCGACCGACACGCCCTGGCTCTCGGCCGCCTGCGGGTTCTCGCCGACCATGCGCAGCGCGAGGCCGAGCGGCGTGCGGTACAGCACACAGCCCACCACCGGCACCAGCAGCAGCGCGAACAGCGTGAGCGCGGTCTGTGCGTTCAATATCGGTACCGGCAACCAGTCCATCGGCGCGAAGGGCGTGATGGTCGGCGGCGTGTTGACCTTCGGAAAGCTCACGCGGTAGCCAAAGTAACTGAGCGCGGTAGCGAGCAACGTAATGCCCAGCCCCGAGACGTGCTGCGAGAGCGCAAGACCGACCGTGAGAAAGGCATGGAGCAACCCGAACACCATGCCTGTGAGCGCTGCCACGCCAACGCCCATCCACAACGGCGCACCGGCATACACCGCGAGCCATCCCGTGAAGGCGCCCGCGACCATGATCCCTTCGATGCCGAGGTTGAGCACGCCCGCGCGCTCGCACAGCAGCACGCCGAGCGTGCCGAGGATCAGCGGCGTGGCGATGCGCAGCACCGCGACCCAGAAGGCGGGGTTGGCGAGGATGTCGAGCAGGTCGGTCATCGGGTATTTCTCCCTCCCCTTCCGGGGGAGGGTTGGGGTGGGGGCGCGCACGGCCGACACGACGCAAGCCCAGCTCGCGCTGTGGATGGTCGGGCATGCGGTCGAGGCGCCGCAGCGCCGGCCGGCCAGATCGGTGGGCGATGCGGTCTGCGTGCTCGACCATGTGAGCACCGCATCGGCCAAGGACGGTGGGCAGGACCGGCTTCGCGAGGTGTCGCTCACGCTGCGCGCCGGCGAGATCACCGCCATCGCAGGCGTCTCGGGCAACGGCCAGGTCGCGCTGGCCGAGCTGCTGTGCGGCACACGCCGCGCCATTTCCGGCACGGCGCAGCTGATGGGCCGTGCGCTGCCGCCCTCGCCCGCCCGGCTGGTGCAGCGGGGCGTGGCGCGCATTCCCGAAGACCGTCATGCAGTCGGCGTAGTGGGCGATCTGCCGGTGTGGGAGAACGCGGTGTCCGAGCGCCTGCGCAGCCCGGTGTTCTCGCGCTGGTCGTGGTTCGTGCGGCGCACGGCCGCTCGGCTTCACGCCCGGCGCATCGAAAAAGCATTCGACGTGCGCGGCGCCGGCCTGATGGCACCGGCTCGCTTGCTTTCTGGCGGGAACATGCAGAAACTGATCCTGGGGCGCGCACTGCTGGCACCCGAGCAGGCGGAAGACGCCGACAACAAGAAGTACCCGACCCGCGCGCCGCGCCTGATCGTGGCGCATCAGCCGACGTGGGGCCTCGACATCGGCGCCGTCGCCTATGTGCAGCAGCAGCTCATCGCCGCGCGCGATGCCGGTGCGGCGGTGCTGGTGATTTCCGACGACCTCGATGAAGTGCTTGCGCTCGGCGACCGCGTGGCCGTGATGCATGGCGGCCACCTCGGCGAAGCGCGCCCAGCCGCGGCATGGACGCGTGAAGCCATCGGACTGGCGATGGCTGGCGCGACAGCACCACAACGAACGGCGGTCTCCTCGTGATGTGGCTCGAACGACGCCACGAGACCTCGCGCGCAGCGCTGGTGTTGGCGCCCGTCGGTGCGGTCGTGTTCACGATGGCGGTGAGCGCGCTGCTCGTGCTCTGGGCCGGCGCACCGGTCGGCCGCACATATGCGTTGTTGCTGCAGGGCGGCTTCGGCTCGGTGTTCGCATGGAGCGAGACGCTGACGCGCGCGATTCCGCTGATCCTCACCGGACTGGCCGCCACGGTCGCCTTCAAGGTGCGACTTTTCAACATCGGCGCCGAGGGCCAGCTCTATGCCGGCGCGCTCGCAGCCGTGGCCGTGGGCGGCATGCATGGCGGCACGGGCTTCGAGCTCTCGCCCTGGGTGCTGTTCCCGCTGATGATGCTGGCGGCGGCCGTCGCAGGCGCCCTGATGCTGCTGGGCCCCGCGCTCATGAAGAACAAGCTCGGCGTCGACGAGGTCGTGACCACGCTGCTGATCAATTTCATCGTGCTGCTCGGCGTGTCGGCCCTGCTCGACGGGCCGATGAAAGACCCGACCGCCATGGACTGGCCGCAAAGCGTGTCGCTGCAGTCCGACCTGGAGCTGGGCAAGCTCATTGCCCAGACGCGCGTGCACACCGGGCTGCTGTGGGCCGTGTCGCTCGCGGTGATCGTGTGGGCGATCTTCAAGTACACCGTGCTGGGCTTCGACATCCGCGCGGTCGGCGCCAATGCGCGCGCCGCGGCCTTTGCCGGTGTGCCAGTCACGCGCACCGTGGTGATGGTGGCGCTGCTCTCGGGTGCGCTGGCCGGGCTGGCCGGCGCCATCGAGGTGGCGGGCCGCACGAGCTACGTCACGCTCGACATGTCGCCGGGCTACGGCTACACCGGCATCGTGATCGCGATGCTCGCGGGACTGCACCCGCTGGGCGTGATCGCCGCGGGCGTGTTCGTGGCGGGCGTGCTGGTCGGCGCCGACACCATGAGCCGCGCGGTGGGCGTGCCGACCTACATCGCCGACGTGATCGTCGCGGCCTCGCTGATCGCGGTGCTGGTGGCGACGCTGCTGACGCAATACCGGGTGCGGATGAAATGACCGAGCTGGCTCCTCCGGATTTGCTCCTTCCCCCGCTGGGGGAAGGCCGGGATGGGGGCATCGGCCTCCACGACGAGCGCCGCGTGCCCCCGCCACGAGCTTGCCGCCGCGCAGCACGGCGATGCGGTGCGACACGCGTAGCACCTCGCCGAGCTTGTGACTGATGAAGATCACCGACAGGCCCTGCGCCACCATCTGCGCGAGCGTGGCGAAGAGTGCTTCGCTTTCTTGCGGCGTCAGCACGGCGGTCGGCTCGTCGAGGATCAGGATGCGCGCGCCGCGGTACAGCGCCTGGAGGATCTCGACGCGCTGGCGCTCGCCGACCGAGAGGCTGCCGATCTTCGCGTCGGGCTGCACCGGCAGGCCGAAGCGCTGCGCCACTTCGAGCAACCGGGCGCGTGCGGCCGCGCGGCGCGAGAAAGGGTTCCACAGCGATTCGGTGCCCATCATCACGTTGTCGAGCACGCTGAGGTTGTCGGCCAGCGTGAAGTGCTGGTGCACCATGCCCACGCCTGCGGCGAGCGCGGCCTTGGGGTTGCCCGAAGGCAGCGGCGCACCAAACACCTCGATGCTGCCTTCGTCGGCGACGTAGTGGCCGAACAGGATCGACATCAGCGTCGACTTGCTGGCGCCGTTCTCTCCGAGCAGCGCCAGCACTTCGCCGGCCTGCAGGTCGAGAGAGATCGCGTCGTTGGCCACGAGGCTGCCGAAGCGCTTGGTGATGCCCTGGAGGCGGAGAACAATGGTGCCGGTCATGAAGGTCTTGCTCCTTCCCCCGGAAGGGGAGGGAGTGAAAGCGGGATCACTTCCAGGCGGCCAGGAACGCCAGCATCACCTTGGCCGAGTTGTCGGCCGCGATGCCCATGAAGGTGCCCATCTCGTTCTCGCCGTCGCCGCCGCCCGCGAGGTCGCTGAGCGAGCGGAAGGCGATGTAGGGCACGCCGTTGCTGTAGGCCACCATGCCCACGGCCGCGGTTTCCATGTCGAGGACGTTGGCCTGGAAGGTCTTGTAGGTGTATTCGCGATAGGCCTTGTTGTCCATGAAGGCCTGGCCCGAGACGCCATTGCCGCCGACCACGAGCTGCGGCTTGCGCGGGAGGCACTTGCCGGCGCTGCAGTTGGCCAGGTCGACATTGCGGATGCTGCGCGCCACGTCGAGCATCTTCGGATCGGCCTCGAACCAGAACTTGCGCACGATCTCGGGCTTCGCCGCCGAGCGCACCTCGACCGGACGCGGATGCATCATGCCGAAGTTGGGCAGCGTGGCGTCGGTGATGAAGGGCGGTGCGGTGAATTTGCCGGGCGCGGTTTCGCGTGCCATCAGCACTTCGAGGTACTGGCCCCATTGCGCGGGCACCGTCACGTCGCCGACGTGCAGCGACGGATTCACGCCGCCCGCGATGCCGCTGAACACGATGTTGGTGATGCGAAAGCGGTTGAGCACGAGCTGCGTGTTCATGGTCGCGTTCGTCATGCTGATGCCGGAGAGGAACAGCACCACGGGCTTACCTTCGAGCGTGTCGGTGGTGAACTCCACGCCGTTCACGCTGTGCTTCGCGGGCCCCTGCAGGCGGGCCAGCAGCAGCGTGAGTTCGGGCTGGAAGGCCGAGATCACCGCGATGCGCGGCGTGTCGTCCAGGCGGATGCTGCTGTTGATGCTGGCACTGGGCGACCTGTAGGCACCGATGCAGCCAGACAGGCTGATCAACCCGGCCGCCAGCGCGCAGGCGGAAAGCACAGAACGCCAGCGCATGGTCATCGCGGCCCTCACTTTGCCGTCGACTTCGGTTGCGCGTCGTCCACCTTCACGGTGAACTTGCCCGAGAGGATGTCGGCCTGTCTGGCCTTCACCTTGGCGACGATGTCGGCCGGGATCTTCTTCTCGAAGGTGCCGAACGGAGCGAGTTCCGAGCCCTTGTGCTTCATCTGGGCATACACACCATAGTCTTCGGCCGTGAACTTGCCTTCCTTCACGAGCTTGATCGCACGGTCGGCAGCGGGCTCGAAGTTCCACAGGGCCGAGGCGACCACCGTGTCGGGGTACTGGCTCTGCGTGTCGATCACGTTGCCGATGGCGAGCTTGCCCTTTTCCTTGGCGGCATCCGACACGCCGAAGCGCTCGGCGTATATCACGTCGGCGCCCTTGTCGATCATGGCAAAGGCCGCTTCCTTGGCCTTCGGCGGATCGAACCAGCTGTTGATGAAGCTCACGCTGAACTCGACCTTCGGGTTCGTTTCCTTGGCGCCGGCCATAAGGGCGTTCATGAGCCGGTTCACTTCGGGAATCGGAAAGCCGCCGACCATGCCGATGCGGTTGCTCTTGGTCACGCCGCCGGCCACCATGCCGCTCAGGTAAGCCGGTTCCTAGATGAAGTTGTCGAACACGCTGAAATTGGGCGCCTGTGGCTTGAGCGACGAGCCCATCAGGAAGGCGACCTTGGGGAAATCCTTCGCGACCTTGCGTGCCGCCGCTTCCACGCCGAACACCTCGCCGAGGATCAGCTGGTTGCCGCCGGTGGCGTACTCGCGCATCACGCGCTCGTAGTCGGCGTTGCTGACGTTCTCGGTGGCCTTGTATTCGATCTCGCCGCGCGCCTCGGCCGCCTTGAGCGCCTTGTGGATGCGGCCGACCCATTGCTGCTCGAAGGGCACGGTGTACACCGCCGCCACCTTGAGCTTGGCCTGCGCGAGCGCGATGCCCGGCGCGCCGGCCGCAAGGGCGGCGGCAATGGCGACCGAACGAATGATCAACTGACGGCGTGCTGTCACGGTGCTTCTCCTCGAGGTATGAAAATCTTCTTGTGCCATCCCGTCGGACAGCTGGACGACCGCCAGGGGGCGTCGGGTTACTTCGTGCCGAAGATGCGGTCGCCGGCGTCGCCGAGGCCCGGCAGGATGTAGCCGTGGCTGTTGAGCTCGCGGTCGATCGCGGCGGTGTAGATCGGCACATCGGGGTGGGCCTTCTGCATGGTCGCGACGCCTTCGGGGCAGGTCAGCAGGCAGACGAACTTGATCGACTTCGGGTTGAGCTCCTTCAGTCGCTCGACCGCGGCCACGGCCGAGTTGCCGGTGGCCAGCATCGGGTCGACTACGATCACGTCGCGGTTCTCCATTTCGCCGGGCATCTTGAAGTAGTACTCGACGGCCGTGAGCGTCTTCGGGTCGCGGTACAGGCCGATGTGGCCGACGCGCGCGCCGGGCACCACGGTCAGCATGCCGTCGAGGATGCCGGTGCCGGCGCGAAGAATGGACACCAGCACCAGCTTCTTGCCGTCGATGACCTTGGCCTGCATGGTCTCGAGCGGGGTCTCGACCTCAATGTCCTGCATCGGCATGTCGCGCGTGACCTCGTAGGCCATGAGCATGCTGATTTCGTTGAGGAGCCGGCGGAAGCTGTTGGTGGATGCGTCCTTGCGGCGCATCAGGGTGAGCTTGTGCTGGACGAGGGGGTGGCTGACGAGGTGGACGTTGCTCATTGGAATTTTTTCTACCGTTGCTGGACCGGTGAGTCTAAAAGACGGTGCCGTCGCTCTCGATCTGCAGCGGTGGTGCTCCGTCACGCAAGCGCTGTGCCAGCGCCCGGCCGGCGGCCCAGGTGCCGCCTTCGAGCACGCAGGCCAGCGGCAGTTCTTCTTCGGTGCGGTCGAGCACCTTGCGCACGCGCGGCGCCAGTTCGTCGAGCAGCGCCACGGTGAGCGCGCGCCATTCGACGATGAACTCGTCGCTCGCCTTCCAGCGGCGGGTGAGAAAGGTTGCCTCCTTCGGCACGATCACGCCGCTGTCGATCAGGAGGCCGCCGTTGCGGTACTCGGGCAGGGCGGTCAGCGCATCGAGATGGCGCACCTTCACGCCCGCCCATTCGAAGGGTTCGAGCAGCGAGTAGGTGAGCCACTGCGAGAGCTTGTGGAAGGGCATCCAGCCGTTGGTGAGCCCGGGGCCGCGCACCGCGCTGTGACGCCAGCAGTCGCCGAGCGCCAATGCCGGGTCGCCCGAGGCGATGCCGCCGGCGTTGTCGCTGCCGTTGATCGCGATGCTGTCCACCGCATTGGCCGAGGGCCAGATGCGCGAGAGCGTGTCGAGCAGCAGCGAGAGGATCTGGTGCGCCGTGATCTCGGCGGTGGGCGGCGCGGCCGGGCCGTAGGGACCGACCAGCGCGTCGAAGAGGCGTCCGGGCCGGCCGTCGTCGCCGAAAGTCTCGGGCTGCTCGCTCATCGTCTCGCCGAGCCGGCGCAGCAGCGTGGCGCGACCCGCCAGGCCGATCAGCGGATTGACTTCGCTCACCTGGAAGGCGTCGCCCAGCCGGTCGGTCACGAGGCCGCGCAGGCCGGCCGCATCGGCCTGCAGCGGATGGTTGGGGTCGGACGAGAAAAGCCCGCTCGTGAAGGCATGGAAGCTCGCCACGCCAAGGCCTTCGGAGCGCGTGTAGCGCTCGCCGGTGGCCGGTTCGGTGTAGTGCCAGTCGGGGCCTGCACCCGCATCGAGCAGCACGCTGACCAGCACGAGGTCGATGTGCGTGCGGGCGCGCTGCCGGGCATCGACGCTGTTGCCGAGCAGCTTGTCGAGCTGTTTGAGCCGATCGATGCCGCCCGCCTCGAAGTGACGCCAGCGGCTGTGGTACGGAATGGTGTCCCAGGGATAGCGCTCGCGCGTGACCTCGGCGACGGTGCGCGCCGCGTCTTCGAGCGCATCGTCGCTGCCGATGCGGAACCATTGCGACTCGCCCCGGCGCGCACGCGCCAGCAGGGCGCCCGCCCGCTGGCGGATGGCGGCGGTGGTGCGCAGCAGCGTGGCCGCGCCGGCCGGGTGGCTGGTGTCCGCGGTGAACTCGATCGACGGATCGACATTGCCCGCGCCGCCTGGCCGCAGGCTGCCGGAACCATCGACGGGCATGTCCTTGCTGTTGCTTGTCATTCGCTCAATCCCCGGCCCTTGGCCTTCTTGAGTTCCTCGGCGTCCGGCACCGGGCCGGGCGTGAAATAGCCGGCGGCCATCTTGGTGTCCATCTCGACGCGGGCGTCGGCCGGAATCAGTGCGTCGGGAATGTTCACGCGCTCGCCGATCTCGATGCCCGAGCCGGTGATGGCATCGAACTTCATGTTGCTCATCGACACGAGCCGATGGATCTTCTTGATGCCGAGCCAGTGGAACACGTCGGGCATCAGCTCCTGGAAGCGCATGTCCTGCACGCCGGCCACGCACTCGGTGCGCGCGAAATACTGGTCGGCCGTGTCACCGCCGATCTGCCGCTTGCGCGCGTTGTAGACGAGGAATTTCGTGACCTCGCCGAGCGCCCGGCCTTCCTTGCGCGAGTAGGCGATCAGGCCCACGCCGCCGTGCTGCGCGCCCTGGATGCACTCTTCGATGGCATGCGTGAGATAGGGGCGGCAGGTGCAGATGTCGGAGCCGAACACGTCGGAGCCGTTGCACTCGTCGTGGATGCGCGCGGTGAGTTCGACTTCGGGGTTGGCCAGGTCGCGCGGGTTGCCGAAGATGTAGAGCGTCTGCCCGCCGATGGGCGGCAGGAACACCTCGAGGTCGGAGCGCGTGACGAGTTCGGGGTACATGCCGCCGGTTTCCTCGAACAGCGTGCGGCGCAGATCAGTTTCGGAGCAGCCGAAGCGGCGCGCCACCTCGGGGAGGTACCACACGGGTTCGATCGCGGCCTTGGTCACCATCGCGGCGCCGCCGGCGGTGAGGAAATGGCCGTCGGCCTTGAGGCGGCCGCTCTGCAGCGCCTCGATCACCTCGGGCAGGATCACGTGCGCCTTGGTGATCGCGATGGTCGGGCGGATGTCGTAGCCCGCCGCCAGCTCGGCAGAAAACACATCGGCCACCAGTGCACCCCACGGGTCGAGCGACACGATGCGGCCGGGCTCGCCCCATTGCGGATAGGGGCCGATCACGTCGGTGGGCGAGGTGTTGGTGAGGTCGGCCTTGTGCTCGCGCTTGAGGGCGCCGGATGCCACGGCGAGCGCGCGGTACACGCTGTACGAGCCGTTGTGCGTGCCGATGACGTTGCGGTGCGCGCGCTTGGTGGTGGTGCCGACCACCGGGCCGCGTCCGGTGGCCGCGGCCCAAACGATGGGCAGTGCGCCGAAGCCGCCGGCGTGGGAGGTCAGGCGGATATGCCCGGTCGACGACGAGGGATGGATCGGAACGAGCGGGGCCAGAGGCGCAAGCGGGGCCAGAGGCGAGAGCGGGGTGGCGGGAGAAGTCGCTGTGCTGTCTGCGGACATTGGAGGCCCTCAAAAAATGCAATGTACCGAGCACTCGTGCGGCTGGCAAGCCGGGGCGGACCAGGCCCCGCCGGGCCGATGCTCAGGCGGGCGACGAGCGCAGGCCGTAGCTCTTGCCGCCGACGAACAGGTATTCGGCGCGCAGCACCGTGTCGCCCTTCTCGCCGGTGAAGGTGAAACCCAGCACGCTCACCGAGGTGCCCGGTTTGATCTCTTCGACGCCCCAGGCCTGCAGCCGCGTGAGCGGCGCCAGTTCGACCAGCCACTTGCGGTCGCGCCGCGTCGGCCACTGGGCCTTGGCCAGCAGCGCGGCGCCATCGACGGCTGCGCTCTGCTTCGGCAGCGCGCGCTGCTTCAGGTCGGCGGGAAGGGCGAGGTTCTCGGGAATTTCGAGCTCCACCTCGCCATGCGGGTTGCGCCACATGACCTTGGTCGCGCGCCCCTCGAGGTAGAGCGGGCGCTCCTGGTCGAAGCTGCTCCATCCATGGTGGGCCCAGGCCGGCAGCGCGAGGCCCAGCGAACCGGCAACGAACATGCGTCTATGCAGCATCTCGGTCTCCTTGTTCAGACATAAGCGATCCAGCGCCCGCAGATGATGACAGCGAGCCAAAACCCCAACGACAGCAGGCATTGCGCCTTGGCGAAGCTGTCGATCGCCGCGGCGCCGCTGCGCAAGTGAAACAGCGCCGCGTTGGCGCCGGCCAGGACGATCAGCAGCAGCTTGATGCGAAAGGCCGGGTTGACCAGCAGCTCGTCCGGCTGGCTGGCAAACATCGTCAGCCCGGTGACGGCGCACAGGCCGAAGCCGAACAGGGCGGGGCGCAGCGTCAGGCGTGCCAGCAGCTCCCGGCCCAGGCCGAGGGCGCGCAGCTCGAACACCAGCAGGCCGCCGAACAGCACTGCGATGCCGATGATGTGCATCACCTCCAGCGCCGGATACGCCCAGGGATGGGAGACGAGTCGGGCCAGCATCGGCGCAGCTTAGCCCAAGGGTCTTGGATCGACACGGCACAATCGAACGCACTATTTTTCGACAAGGCTGTAACCAGCCAGCCCGATGGCACGAAACACCGTAGGCAGCAGGATGCAAATGAGCGACGCGGAAGCGGCGCTGCGGAGCCTGTTCCTTCGCGGCCTCGACGGCGACGCCGGGGCTTATCGCGAATTCCTGCAGAAACTCAGCGCGCACCTGCGCGCCTTTCTGGGCAAGCGCCTCTTTGGCTGGCCCGATGAAGTGGAAGACCTCGTCCAGGAATGCCTGCTCGCCATGCACAACCAGCGCCACACCTACCAGAGCGACCAGCCGCTGACGGCCTGGGTGCATGCGATTGCGCGCTACAAGATGATCGACCTGCTGCGCGCCAAGTCGGTCCGCGAGGACCTGCATGACCCGCTGGACGACGACCTGGCCGTGTTCGCCGAATCCGCCACCGAGGCCAGCGACGCCCGGCGCGATCTCGGCGGCCTGCTCGAGACCTTGCACGATCGCCAGCGCCTGCCGATCGTGCACGTGAAGATCGAGGGCCTTTCGGTGGCCGAGACCGCGAACCTGACGGGCATGTCCGAGTCGGCGGTGAAGGTCGGCATCCACCGCGGCCTCAAGGCATTGGCCGCCCGGTTCGGCAACCGCTGGAGCGCCACCGCATGAAGACCGACGACCTGGTCGCGATGCTGGCCAATGGCCCTGTCGCCGCGCCACGGCGTGCCGCGAGCCGGCGTCTCGGCCTGGCGCTGCTGGTGGGCTTGCCGATCTCCTTCCTGATCCTGTTCGCCGAATACGGCGTTCGGCGCGACTTGGTGCAGGCCATGTTCTGGCCGATGTTCTGGGTCAAGGTGCTGTTTCCGTTGTGCATTGCCGCGGCCGGCTTCGTCGCGGTGCAGCGGCTCGCGCGGCCGGGCGTCGCGGTGCGGCGCGCCTGGCTCGGTGCGGTGCTGCCGGTGCTCGGGGTCTGGGTGCTGGCCGTCATCGCCTGGTTCACCGTGCCTGCCGAGGAGCGCATGCCTTCGCTCATGGGGCAGTCGTGGCGCATCTGCGCGCTCAGCATCGGGCTGATGGCGCTGCCGGTTTTTGCGGCGGCGCTGGTGGCGCTCAAGGGGTTGGCCCCCACGCAGCCCGCGCTGGCAGGCGCCGCGGCCGGTGCGCTGGCGGGCGGTGTCGGCGCTGCGGTCTACGCCTTGCACTGCATGGAGCTCACGGCGCCGTTTCTCGCGGTCTGGTACGTGAGCGGGATCGTGGTGCCGGTGCTGGTCGGTGCTGTCCTCGGGCCACGCCTGCTGCGCTGGTAATAGCCGCTCGCTGTCCCCGCTGTGGGACAAACCCTAGTCGGGCCTGAAATGTCGTCCCGATAACAGTCCGCAGAAAACGAAAGTAGTGGAATCGCGTCGCTTTCCCCAATAACGAAGGAGACACGATGCGAGACATCTACCGAGCGGGACTCAGGGTCCTGGGCCTGTGTGCGTTGGCTTCCGTCATCAGTTGTGGCGGCGATGGCGGAGGCGGCAGCGGCTTCTTGCCGATCGTTTCGCCTTCGGGCAACGCGCCGCCCGATTCGCCCCCCACCACGCCAAATGCCGGCGCGCTGAAGATACAGACGCTGTCGAACCGCGCCGACATGATCAGCGACGGCGATGCCTACATCGAGATCGTCATGCCACAGGGCGCGAGCGCGACCGACCTTGCCGTGGACCTCAACGGCAAGGACGTGTCCTCGTCGTTCGCACTGCGCGGCAACGGCCGCGTGCTCGGCACGGTCACGGGCCTGGGCGTAGGCAGCAACACGCTGACCGCCACGCTGAGGTCGCAGAAGAAGGGCGCCAGTCTCGCCATCGAGAACTTCAACCGCGCCGGTAACATCTTCGCGGGCGTGCCGATCCAGCCCTGGATCTGCGCCACCAAGGCGCCCAAGGCCACGCTGGTGACGGTGGCCGGCACCGGCCTCTCGGACACGGTGACCACCCAGGTCAGCGGCCTGGACTCGGACCCGGTCGATGCCGACTGCAACGCCCCGACCGTCTACACCTACTACTACCAGCCCAAGGCTAAGGAGGGCACCGACTGTGGCCAGCAGCCCTTCGGCCCGTACGCGTGCTACGTCCAGTACGACCCGGCCAAGCGCCCGGCCGACGCCGACATCGCGAATTTCACCAACGACCGCGGCGACACCGTCAAGAGCCTGCTGCGGGTTGAGCTGGGCACCATGGGCCGCAGCGAATACCGGGTGGCGGTGTACTTCGACCCGGCCCAGCCCTGGACGCCCTGGGCGCCGCAGAAGGGCTGGAATGGCAAGGTGCTCTGGAAGATGGGCGCCTCGGCCTCGGGCAACCGCTTCCAGCAGAACCCGGGCACGGCGCTGTTCGACGACAACGCGCTGCGGGCCGGCTTCATGACCGTCAATTCGCAGCTGACCAACCACAACGACAACAACAACGAGTTCCTCGCGACCGAGAACATCATGATGGTGAAGGAACACATCATCGACACCTACGGCGAGATCCGCTACACGATGTCCGACGGCAGCTCGGGCGGCTCGATGATGCAGACCGTGCCCGCCTCGGTGATGCCCGGCCTGCTCGACGGCCTGCAGACCGGCTACAGCTACCCCGACGCGGTGACGACCTGGATCGAGGGGCGCGACTGCGGCATCCTCTGGCGCTACTTACATGACCGGTCCGGGCACCGGACTGTCGCTTGCGGCAAGGGCAGCCATCGAGGGCCATCCGACGGCCGACTACTGCACCAGCTGGGTCTATTCGTTCCTCGCGCCGCAGAACCCGGTGCTGGCCGCGAACTGCGGGCCGGGCTTTCCGGCCTCCATCGTCTACGACCCGGTCGCGCGGCCCAAGGGCGTGCGCTGCACGATCCACGACGTGATGACGGCGATCCTCGGCACCGTCGATCTTGGTGGCAACACCGTGCCCAATCTGCCCTACGACAACGCGGGCGTGCAGTACGGGCTGAAGGCCTTGCGGTCCGGACTCCTCACGCCGGAGGAATTCGTCGCGCTCAACGAAGGCATCGGAAGCTGGGACGCCGACATGATCTGGTCGGGCGACAAGGCCGTCACGCCCGCGGCCCGGGCCCGCGCGCTGCCGAGTGCCATGACCGCGCTGTACCGCAGCGGCCTGGTCAGCTACGCGAAGAACCTCGCGAAGGTGCCGATCATCGACCTGCGGTCCGAGCTGGGCGCCGACATCCACATGGCCTGGCGCACCTTCCAGCAGCGCGCGCGGCTCGACGCCGGCAACGGCGGGCACGACAACCACATCGTGCAGGCGAGCGCGGCCGGTACCGGCATCGCGATGACCAAACACAGGCCTTCCTGATGATGGACCGCTGGCTGGCAGCCATCGAGGCCGACACCTCGCAGGACGCGAAAGAGAAGAAGGTCGTAAAGAACAAACCCGCCGACGCGGTCGATTTCTGCATCGCGACCGCGGGCATGACGAACGCAGAGCTGGTGGACGTCGGTTTCACCAGCGCCGCATGCCCGGTGAAGCCCTATGAGTCGGTGCGCATCGTGTCCGGCGGCCCGCTGTCGGAAGACGTGTTCAAGTGCCAGCTCAAGCCCATCGACTTTGCCTCGGCCGACTATGCGGGAGCCACCTTCACGGGCGGCCAGCAAGTGCGCCTGCAGGCGGCGTTTCCCGATGGGGTGTGCGACTGGAGCAAGCCGGGCGTCGGCCAGGTGCCCTGGACGCCGACCACCTTCCGCAGCGGTCCCGGCGGGCAGGACATTCCGGCGGTGCCGGTGTCCGTGGCGTTCTGATCTCCGCCGTTTTCAGCCGGGCTGGTTGTTCGGATACCTCGACAGGCGCTGCCTGTCGAGCACATTGATGTAGCCGTAGCCCGTCTTGATGAGCTCGGCGGCTTCGAGCTCGTGCAGCGCCACGTTCACCCGCTGGCGCGACACGCCGACCATCCAGCCGATCTCTTCCTGGCTGATCTGCAGGGTGGCGTCGGTGTTGGGGTAGAGCACTGGATGGAACAGGCTCGCGATGCCGCGCGCGACGCGGGCGGTGGGCTCGAGCAACCGGTCGAACTTCACGGTCGCGATGAACTGGCTCAGCCGCTCGTTCAGGTGCGACAGCATGAAGTGGTTGAAGGGCACGCTCTTGTTCAGCAGCCAGGTGAAGGTGTCGCGCGGCAGGTGCAGGGTGGTGGTGGGGCGAGTCGCGGCAATCTCGTACTTGCGCGCTGCTCGATCTTCAGCAGCGAGCCCTCGCCGATCCAGCCGCCTGCGGCCACGCCGGTGAACATCACGGGCTTGCCGTCGGCGGAGGTGTCCTGCACGCGCAGGAACCCGCGGATCACGCCGATCCAGCTGTCGGCGATTTCATTGCGCTGGCAGACGAAATGGCCCTGGTCGTGCTCGCGGATGTACAGGGCCTTGAACGCTGCGTCGCGTTCGGACTGCGTGAGCACGCGGGGCCAGATGCACCTTCCCCGAAGTCGGCGACTTCCTTGTCCGGCGTCCTGGCCGTCGACATGCAAGGCTCAGCGCTTCTTCGACCCGAAGATGCCGCCGAGCACGCCGCGCAGGATTTCCTTGCCCACCGAGGTGCCCATGGTGCGTACCGCCGACTTGGCCATGGTCTGCACCAGGTCGTCGCGTTTTCCGCCGCGCGGGCCGGTGCTGCCGAAGATCATGTCGTTGAGCATTCCGCCCACGCCGGCCCCGGACGCGTCGGCGCCGCCCTTGCCGGCCGGCGCGTTGGCTGCCGGTGCATCGGGTGCGGATTCGGCGCGGCCCTTGAGCTTTTCGTAGGCCGATTCGCGGTCGACCGTCTTTTCATAGACGCCGGCGACGAGCGAGTTGGCGATCAGCGCCTTGCGCTGGTCGGGCGTGATCGGGCCGAGCTGGCTGCCGGGCGGCAGCACGAACACGCGCTCGGTCACGCTCGGGCGGCCCTTTTCATCGAGGAAGCTCACGAGGGCCTCGCCCACGGCCAGCTCGGTGATGGCGGTCTCGATGTCGAGGCCCGGCTTCTGGCGCATGGTGCTGGCGGCCGCTTTCACGGCCTTCTGGTCGCGCGGGGTGAAGGCGCGCAGGGCATGCTGCACCCGGTTGCCGAGCTGGGCCAGCACCGAATCGGGAATGTCCAGCGGGTTCTGCGTGACGAAATAGACGCCCACGCCCTTGGAGCGCACGAGGCGCACCACCAGCTCGATGCGTTCCACCAGTGCCTTGGGCGCCTCGTTGAACAGCAGGTGGGCCTCGTCGAAGAAGAAGGCCAGCTTGGGCTGTTCGGGGTCGCCGATTTCGGGCAGCTGCTCGAATAGCTCCGACAGCATCCAGAGCAGGAAGGTCGCGTACAGGCGCGGCGAATTCATGAGCTTGTCGGCCGCCAGGATGTTGATCACGCCCTTGCCGCCCACGGTCTGCATGAAGTCGGCGATGTTGAGCATCGGTTCGCCGAAGAATTTTTCGCCGCCCTGGGTTTCGATCTGCAGCAGGCCGCGCTGGATGGCGCCCACGCTGGCGGCGCTGATGTTGCCGTACTGGGTGGTGAACTGGCTCGCGTTCTCGCCCACGTACTGCAGTATGGCGCGCAGGTCTTTCAGGTCGAGCAGCAGCATGCCGTTGTCGTCGGCGATCTTGAACACCAGGTTCAGCACGCCGGCCTGGGTTTCGTTCACGTCGAGCATGCGGCCCAGCAGCAGGGGGCCCATGTCGGAGACCGTAGCCCGTACCGGGTGGCCCTGTTCGCCGAACACGTCCCACAGCGTGACGGGGCAGGCGGAGGGCTCGGGCAGGTCGATGCCGCGTTCCTTCAGCGTGGCGGCCAGCTTGTCGCCGATGCTGCCTTTCTGGCTGATGCCGGTCAGGTCGCCCTTGACGTCGGCCATGAACACCGGCACTCCGATGCTGGAGAGTTTCTCGGCCATGGTCTGGAGCGAGACGGTCTTGCCGGTGCCGGTGGCGCCGGTGATCAGGCCGTGGCGGTTGGCCAGGCTGGGGAGGAGGGCGCACTCGACGGTGTCGTGGCGTGCGATCAGAGGGGGCGGCCATGGGTGCTCCGGGTCGTATCGAAGCGGGCAGTCGAATCAAGCCGCGCTCCTATAATCCACGACCC
>CAMATD010000037.1 GCA_945860785.1 Variovorax sp. YR752
AACATCGTGCAGCGCACGTGGGTCATGGCCACGGGGCCGGAGGTCGGTGACGAATGGCTGCCGCTGCCGACCGTTGTGGCCAGTGCGCCGGCCCGCCCGCCGCGGCCGCGGGACGCGCCGACTTCGCGCGCGACGATGGCGGACTTCGACGATACCGTGCCGGGCGCGCTGGAGCCGGGTGGCAACGAGCTGGTCGTCGAAGTCGGCACACAGCTCGCCGACGTGGAGCGGCGCGTGATTCTCGCGACCTACGAGAGTTGCGGACGAAACAAGGAGCGCACGGCCGCGGTGCTGGGGATCAGCATGAAGACGCTCTACAACCGCCTGAAGGAGTACCGCCTGTGAAGGACTCGGGGCCGCCAGGCGTGCGCTGCTCCACGAGCTGGTGGGCCCCGGACTGAACCCAAGGCCCAAGGCCAGCTACGCGCCCTTGACCCTGCGCGCGAAGGCCTCCAGCCCGTCGATGGTGATCTGGATGTGTCGCTCGAAGCTGCTGTCCAGCGGCACGGTGGTGCCGTTGTCCCAGCGCACGATGAAAGCCTTGTTGGCCAGCAGCGGCAGGTTGCGCGTGAGCACCGGATGGTCGAGTGGGCGGATGGTGTGGACGCGCTCGCGCAACTCCTCGGCCCAGGCCTGGGTGTTGTCCGAGGGCAGGGGCGAGAACTCCATCGTCACGAAGCCCAGCATGGCGGCGATCACGCAGTTGTAGGCCTCCAGCAGCGGCTGGCCTTCGAAGCCAGCCTCGACCAAAGCAGCCAGCACGCCTTCGACCAGATCGGTTGGCAGGCTGCCGTTCGACACCAGCTGTGCGCCCAGCAACTGCGCCACGTTCGGGTGCCGGCGTACCGCAGCGCGGCAGCGGTGGAACAGCTCGGCGATCCATTCCTGCCACGCCTGCTTGCCCGGCGGCGGCGTGACCTCGGCCATGACGGTGGCGGCCACCTCGGCGAGCAGGGCTTCGCGCGTGCTGACGTGCCAGTGCACCGTGGCCGGGTAGACGCCGAGCTGCGCCGCGATCTCGCGCATGCTGAAAGCGCCCAAGCCGAACTCGTCGATGTGCGCCAGGGCGGCTTCGGCGATCCGCTGCTTCGACAGCGCGCCGCCGCCTGTGGGCCGGCCGGCGGTCTTGGGTTTGGGCTCGGGAGCGGTCTTTTTCATGGATGGAGCCATTGTGTGGCGAGGAAATTGATTGTATAAATAATATTAATTGAGCATTGATCAATTAATCGGGCTCGAAAAGCCAGTCTGCCACCCCCTCTCAAGGACAGTCCCATGACCGACGTTGCGATCGACCAAGCCCTCGCCGAGGCCTACCAGCGTTTCACCGACGGCAACCCTGCGAGCCGCCGCCAGTTCGACGAGCAGGCGCGCTACATGCCTGGCGCCAACAGCCGCTCGGTGCTGTTCTATGCACCGTTCCCTCTCACCCTCGCCAAGGGCGAGGGCGCGGCACTGTGGTACGCCGACGGCCACCGCTATGCCGACTTCATCGCCGAGTACACAGCCGGCGTCTACGGCCACTCGGCGCCCGAGATCCGCGATGCCGTCATCGAGGCGATGAAGAGCGGCATCAATCTCACGGGGCACAACCTGCTCGAAGGGCGGCTCGCCAAGACGATCTGCGAACGCTTTCCGCAGATCGAACAGCTGCGCTTCACCAACTCGGGCACCGAGGCGAACCTGATGGCGCTCACGGCTGCGCTGCACTTCACGGGGCGGCGAAAGATCGTGGTGTTTTCGGGTGGTTATCACGGCGGCGTGCTCGGCTTTGGCGACAGGCCGTCGCCGACGACGGTGCCCTTCGACTTTCTGGTGCTGCCCTACAACGACGCCCAGGCTGCGAGCGAGCAGATCCAGAAGTACGGGCCGGAGATCGCGGCCATCCTGGTCGAGCCGATGCAGGGGGCGAGCGGCTGCATTCCGGGGCGTCTCGATTTTCTGCAGGCGCTGCGCGATGGCGCCACGCGCGTCGGCGCGTTGCTGATCTTCGACGAGGTCATGACTTCGCGCCTTGCGCCGCATGGCCTCGCCAACAAGCTGGGCATCAAGTCCGACCTCACGACGCTGGGCAAATACATCGGCGGCGGCAGGTCGTTCGGTGCCTTCGGCGGGCGCGCGGACGTGATGGCGCAGTTTGATCCGCGCACCGGATCGCTCGCGCATTCGGGCACCTTCAACAACAACGTCATGACGATGGCGGCCGGATATGCGGGTCTCACGAAGCTGTTCACCCCCGAGGCTGCGGGTGCGCTGGCCGAGCGCGGCGAGGCGATGCGTGCGCGGCTCAATGCCTTGTGTTCGAAAGAGAGCGTGGCGATGCAGTTCACCGGCGTGGGCTCGCTGATGAATGCGCATTTCCTGAATGGTGAGGTGCTGCGCGTGGACGATCTGGCGGTGGTCGATGGGCGCCTGCGCCAGCTGCTGTTCTTTCACCTGCTGAGCCAGGGCATCTACGCCTCACCGCGCGGCTTCATCGTTCTGTCGCTGCCGGTGTTCGAGGTGGACATCGACCGATTCGTCGCCGCCATCGGCAGCTTCATCGGCGAGTACCGTTCGTTGCTGCCTAGCGCGAAGTAGCGCCAGCCACGCCCAGCAGCTCGTGCAGCCGCGTGCTGGTGGTCGTGTACTGCAGCGGCACTGCCTTGCCCGGGAACACGATGGCGGTGGCGCCCCAGGCGGCCAGCGTGGCTTCGTGGAAGCCGCAGACGATGAGCTTCTTCTTGCCCGGGTAGGTGTTGATGTCGCCGACCGCGAACACGCCGCGCTCGCGCGTCTCGTATTTCTCGGTGTCGACCGGCACCTGCTTGCGTTCGAGCTCCAGGCCCCAGTCGGCGATGGGGCCGAGGCGTGGCGAGATGCCGAGACAGGCGATCAGCGCGTCGAGCGGCAGATCGACGGTCGTTGCGTCGGGCGTCGTGATCTGCAGTTGCTTGCCGTCGAACGCGGTGGGCTGGCCGACCTTGAAGGCCAGCTTGCCTGCGGCCACGAGGGCGCGCATCGATGCGATGTTCGCTTCGTCGGCCTGGAAGCCATCGCGGCGATGGACCAGCGTGACCTGCTTCGCGATAGAGGTGAGCGCCATGGCGGTTTCGAGCGCGATGTCGTCGCCGCCATTCACCACCACCGTCTGGCCGGCAAAGCGGTCCAGCGACTCGGGGTGATAGAAAAGCGCCGTGCCTTCGAACTGCGCGATGCCTTCGACCGCGATGTGCTTGGGCACGAAGGCCCCGACACCGGCTGCGATGAACACCGTCTTGGCCAGGAAGGCCGTGCCTGCCGAGGTCGTCAGCAGCAGGCGTTCGTCAGCTTGCCGCTCCAGCGTGGCGACCTGCTCGCCGAAATGAAACTGCGGCTTGAACGGCGCCACCTGTTCCAGCAGCGACTGCGCCAGGCCGCGCCCGCTGGTCACCGGCATGCCGGGAATGTCGTAGATCGGCTTGTCGCCATAGAGCGCCACGCACTGGCCACCCGCGGCGGGCAGTGCATCGACGATATGGCAGGAGATTTCAAGCAGGCCCAGCTGGAAGGCCTGGAACAGCCCGACAGGGCCGGCACCGACGATCAGCGCGTCGGTTTCGATGGGAGCGGTGAGCTGGTTCAGCGCACCAGCTCCCCGACCTTGTCCGTCTTGTCTTTCCAGTCGTCCGCGTCAGGCAGCGCGGGCTTGCGCTTGGTGATGCTCTTCCAGCCGTCGGCCAGGGCCAGCTCGGCGTTGATCTTGATGAAGGCGATCTGGTTGGCCGGGAGGTCTTCCTCGGCGTAGATCGCATTGACCGGGCATTCGGGGATGCAGACCGCGCAATCGATGCACTCGTCCGGGTCGATCACCAGCATGTTGGGACCTTCGCGGAAACAGTCGACGGGGCAAA
Organism: Variovorax sp. YR752; assembly: GCA_945860785.1. Lineage (GTDB taxonomy): Bacteria > Pseudomonadota > Gammaproteobacteria > Burkholderiales > Burkholderiaceae_C > Variovorax. The sequence goes on from CAMATD010000037.1 coordinate 3,870, forward strand.
CGTCCACGCAGTCGGTGTATTTGCAACGGATGCAGGCTTCGGAGACGACGTGGGTCATTTGTCTTTTAACGTCAGTGTGAGGTCGGGAAAACTTGAGATTTTAGGCCTTTGCGGCGGCAGGCTGCACGAGCACGGCCGCAGCGGTCCTGTGGGAGGCCGTATCGACCAGCACCAGCGAGCCCAGTGCACGCGATTGCGTGAAGGGCAAAACAGTCAGCGGCTGCTGCAACGCGAGCACCACGTCGCCGATGGAATTGGCTTCCAGCTGCGTTGCCGGCTCCGATTCGAGCGTCGTGATGTTCACGCGATCGACGATGCACGCGACCTTCGCCTTGACCCAGCGGTGCCCCTGCAGCGCCCAGTAGACGCGGCCCGCGACCAGCGGCTCGTCGTCGAGCCAGGCCACGGTGGCGGTGATCTCGCGCACCGGCTCGAAGACGCCGGGCGCCAGCAGCCAGTCGCCGCGCGACACATCGACTTCGCGGTCGAGCACGATGCCGGCGCTGTGGCCCGCATGCACCGTCTTCGGCTGGCGCGTGTGGCTCAGCACCTGCGCGACTGTGGCGGTCTGGTTGCTCGGCAACACGGTCACGCGCTGGCCGGGCTCCACATGGCCCGAGGCCACGCGACCCCAGAACACGCGGCGGCCCTGCGAGGTGTCGGCCGAGGCCGAGAACTTCTCGACCCACTGCACCGGGAAGGCAAAGGGCACGGCCTCGTCCTGCACGGTAACCGGCAGTTCTTCGAGCAGCTCGAGCAGGCTCGGGCCTTCGTAGCCCACCCAGTCGTCGTGGCGCGTGGCCACGTTCCAGCCCTTGAGCGCGGAGATCGGCACGATGCCGGCCACCTGCACGCCGGCTGCTTCGGCCAAGGCGTTCAGGGCGGTCGAGATGCGTTCGAAAGCCAGGCCAGCATCGTCGATGGCGTCGAGCTTGTTGATCGCGAACACGATCGACTGCACGCGCAGCAGGTGGGCCAGCAGCGTGTGGCGGCGGGTTTGCGGCAGCAGCTCGCGCTTGACCACGGTGCTGTCTTCCACTTCGGCGGCCCAGGCCAGCTTGGTCGCATCGACCAGCACCACGGCGGCATCGGCAGCCGAGGCGGCGGTGACCATGTTGCGTGTGTACTGCTCATGGCCCGGCGCGTCGCCGATGATGAACTTACGCTTGGCGGTCGAGAAGTAGCGGTAGGCCACGTCGATCGTGATGCCCTGTTCGCGCTCGGCCGAAAGGCCGTCGGTCAGCAAGGCGAGATCGGTTTCGCCGCCGCGCTGCACGCCGGCGAGCTGGTCTTGCAGCACCGTCTTGCTGTCGACCAGCAGGCGGCCGATCAGCGTGCTCTTGCCGTCGTCGACCGAGCCGCAGGTGATGAAGCGCAAGGCGGTGCCGGTGTCGCCGTGGATGTCGGTGCCGGCAGGGGTTGCAGTCGTCGCGCTCATCAGAAGTAACCGTCTTTCTTTCGTTTTTCCATCGACGCTTCGGAGGTCATGTCGTCCATCCGGGTCGCGCCGCGTTCGCTGACGTCGACCGACAGCGTTTCGAGCACCACGTCGCCCGCATCGGCCGCGAGGCTTTCGACCGGGCAGGTGGTCGTGATGTCGCCCACGGTGCGAAAGCGCACGTCGCGCACCTGCACGGTTTCGCCGTCGCGCGGCGGGGTCAGTTCGGTCACCGGCACCAAGAGGCCGCGGCGCTCGACCACTTCGCGCTTGTGCGTGTAGTAGATCGACGGCAGGCCGACGTTCTCGCGCTCGATGTATTGCCACACGTCGAGTTCGGTCCAGTTCGAGATCGGGAACACGCGGAAGTGTTCGCCCGGTGCGAGGCGCGTGTTGAACAGCGTCCACAGCTCGGGGCGCTGGTCCTTGGGCTGCCATTGGCCGAAGGAATCGCGGTGCGAAAAGATGCGTTCCTTGGCGCGCGCCTTTTCTTCGTCGCGGCGGGCGCCACCGATCAGCGCGTCGCAGCGGAATTCTTCAATCGCTTCGAGCAGCGTCACCGACTGGTGCGCGTTGCGCGACTCGCCCGGATGGGCCAGGCGCACGGTGCCGCGCTTCATCGAGTCTTCGACATTGCGCACGATCAGCTCGGCGCCGAGTTCCTTCGCGCGCTGGTCGCGGTAGGCCGTCACTTCGGGAAAGTTGTGGCCCGTGTCGATCATCAGCAGCGGATACGGAATGCGGCCGGCACCGAAAGCCTTCTCCGCGCACTTCAGCAGCACCAGCGAATCCTTGCCGCCCGAGAACAACAGGGTGGGGCGCTCGAAGGCGGCCGCCACTTCGCGCAGGATGAAGACGGTTTCTTCTTCCAGCGCATCGAGGTGCGTGTTGGACAGGCGCGCAGGAGAGTGCATGGGCGGCAGCAGCAGTTCGGTTTCGGTACGGGCGTTCATGGGGTGGTGTGCTGAATGCGAAGAAGCAGTGAGGCGTTGGCGCTCAGTGCGCGAGATGCAATCCGCACTCGCGGTTGTCTTCGCCTTTGGTCGGGTCCACGTAGTCGAAGTTGTTGGGCAGGCCATGCGCCTCGCAGTACGTGTACAGATCCTTGGACGACCAGTGCAGCAGCGGCGCGACCTTGATCAGGCCATCCGGATTGACCGAGACCGGGTCCATCTGCGCGCGCACGGCCGTGTCGGTGGCCCGAAGCGCGGTGAACCAGACCTTCGGTGCCGTCTCGCGCAGCGCGCGGGCAAAGGGCTCCAGCTTCACCTCTTCCGTGAAAGCGGCGTGACGCGGATCGTCGAGCGCCGGCGTAGCCCCCTCCACCGCTTCGCGATGCGCACGCGAGCGGCGCGGCAGATAGATACGCAAGTCCAGGCCCAGCTGCTTGGTCACCTCGTCGGCGAAGCGGTAGGTGGCCTCGGTGTTGTAGCCGTTGTCCATCCAGACCACGGGAACATCCCGCTTCGCGCGCGTGATCATGTGCAGGATCACGGCCTCGAAAGGGCGGAAATTGGTGGTGATGATCGAAGGCTGGCCCAGGCCGATCGCCCAGTCCACAAGGCCTTCTGCGTTGCGGCCGAGTTCGGTGTTGATGCGTGCGAAGTCAATGTCCGTGGCGATGCTCATGTCGAAAATTCCCATGCGCTCTCAGGCGCCGGCCGCGAAGTGCGGCGCGGTCTTCACCGCATCGCACTGGTAGAAGGCGGAAAAGCGGTCGAACTGGCGCTGCGCGTCGGAGGCGTCCACGCCTTCCTTGAGCACGGCGCTGGAGAAGCCGGTGCGTTCCATCTGCACCAGCTGGTCGATCAGCACGTCGCCCGTGGCGCGGATGTCGCCCGTGAAGCCCAGGCGGCGGCGCAGCAGGAAGGCCTGGCTGTAGGCGCGACCGTCGGTGAACTCCGGAAAGTTCAGGTCGATGCGCTCGATGTCGGCCAGGCACACCTCGATGGCGAGCGGGTCGGCATCGTTGGCCAGTTGCAGCACCTTGGGGTCGCCGTCGTCGATATGTTCTTTGGCCGACAAAATGTTCAGCGTCTTGTTCATGTTGCTTCCTCCACCTTGAACCGCGCACCGTTGGCCGCGGCCTTGAACGGGTCGGGGCCGACGCGGCGCAGCGTGTCGATGAAGGTCTCTCCCGACACGCGGGTGTCGCGGTAGGTGGTGAGCACGGCCTCGATCACGCCCGGCACTTCGGCCGCCGAGCACGAGGGGCCCACGGCCTTGCCGGCCACCGGCGCGCCGCTGAGCGCGGAGCCGTCGGAGCCGCCCAGCGACACCTGGTACCACTCCTTGCCGTCCTTGTCGACGCCCAGGATGCCGATGTGGCCGCTGTGATGGTGGCCGCACGAGTTGATGCAGCCGCTGATGTGCAGGTCGATCTCGCCCAGGTCGTCGAGCTCGTCGAGGTCCTGGTAGCGCTCGGTGATGGCTTCGGCGATGGGAATCGAACGCGCATTGGCCAGCGCGCAGAAGTCGCCGCCGGGGCAGGCGATCATGTCGGTCAGCAGGTGCACATTGGCGCTGGCAAGGCCGGCCGCGCGGGCGGCGAGCCACAGCGCGTGCAGGTCTTCGGCATGCACCCAGGGCAGCACCACGTTCTGGTCGTGCGTGACGCGGGCTTCACCGGCCGAGAAGCGGTCGGCGAGCTGCGCCAGTGTGTCGAGCTGGTCGGCCGAAGCATCGCCGGGGGCCTGCTTCAGGCGCTTGAACGAGAGCGTGACAGCGCGCAGCGCGGGGTTCTTGTGCGGCGCCACGTTGCGGGCGAGCCAGCGAGCGAACTGCACGTCATCGGCGGCGTGGGTGCGCAGCTCGGCGTCGGTCTTCTCGGCGCTTTGCAGCACGCGGGTGGCCAGCGTCGGCGGCACGAAAGAGGCTGCCACGCGGTCGTGCTCTGCCTGCGTGATGGTGTGCGGTGCGCCGTCGTGCTCGAGGATCTGCTTGTACTCGGCGTCGACGTCGTCGATGTAGCGCTGGCCTTCGGCCTTCACCAGGATCTTGATGCGCGCCTTGTAGATGTTGTCGCGGCGGCCGTAGCGGTTGTAGACACGGATCACCGCTTCGAGGTAATTCATGATCTGCTGCCAGGGCAGGAACTCGCGCAGCACGGTGCCGATGATCGGCGTGCGGCCCATGCCGCCGCCCACCTGCACGCGGAAGCCGACTTCGCCGGCTTCGTTCTTCACCACATGCAGGCCCACGTCGTGCCAGCCGGTGGCGGCGCGGTCTTCGGTGGCGCCGGTGATGGCGATCTTGAACTTGCGCGGCAGGAAGGCGAACTCGGGGTGCAGCGTGCTCCACTGGCGCATGATTTCCGCGAAGGGGCGCGGATCGGCGATCTCGTCGACGGCAATGCCGGCGCGCTCGTCGCTCGTGATGTTGCGGATGCAATTGCCGCTGGTCTGGATGCCGTGCATGTCGACCGAAGCCAGCAGGTCCATCACGTCGGCCGACTTGGCCAGCGGAATCCAGTTGTACTGGACGTTCTGGCGCGTCGAGAAGTGGGCGTAGTGGGTCGGCAGTTTGTGGGTGCCGAGCAGGCCCTGCGTTTCGAGCGCCTTCTTGTAGACCTCGGCCTCGGGCTCGTCGTACTCGCGGGCAATGCGGGCCAGCACGCGCAGCTGGCGGCTGGAGAGCTCGCCGTAGGGCACGGCCACGCGCAGCATGGGCGCGTAGCGCTGGACGTACCAGCCGTTTTGCAGGCGGAGGGGGCGGAACTCGTCCTCGTGCAGCCGCCCCTTTTGCCAGCGCTCGAGCTGGTCTCGGAACTGGGCGGCTCGTTGATGGACGAACTGGCGATCGAATTCTGTGTATTGGTACATCGTGCGTGCTGTGTCTTGAAGTGCGGTGCGTCCAGCGCCCCAGCAAGAAGCCGAGATTCTGAAAGCGGGCCTTATGGAAACAAACTATTTTTTGGTTCGCGCTTTATGCGGATAAGCTTATTCACCAATGCCCATGCGGGTTTCGGGACGGTTGAATGCTTATTCCGGATAAGGCGCGGACGCCGGCGCGGGGCCGCCTGACCCGTGAATTCTAGGAAGAGAAGGAAGACCCGGCTGGGGCTCGGGCGCCGGCCGGGGGTGTCGCGAAGGGACTCAGCGCAGCATCGACGACATGGCCGAGCAGCAGTTCAGCATGCGCACGGCCGCCTCCACCGTGTCGGCAGTGAAGCGCAGGGTGACGCCATCGATGCGCTCGAACGTCGGCCACTGGCAGAACAGGTCGGCCATTGCTGGCGACTGGGTGCGCAGTGTGACCACCTGCGGGCCCTTGAAGACGAGCGGGCTTGCACTGGCGCGCGAAGCCAGTGCCTCCGCCACGCCAGCCCGGATCACCAGCCGCGACTGTTCCGGCGAGAGCGACACGCCGCTGCTGAAGCCCGTGGCGCGTTTCGTCTGCACGAAGGTCGCATGCGGAAAGATCGGCCGGTTCTCAGCGATGAACACATCGTCCCCACTGCCCATCACCACCGGCACGCCGTACTCGCCGGCCAGCGCGCCGTAGAGCCCGGCCTCGCCCAGCTCTCGGTCGCCCAGCCAGATGCCGGCAAAGGCAAAGCTGTTGATCGTGTGCGCGAGGATGCCGCGTCCCTGGGCGCGCGAGTGGTAGCCGACCATGCAGACCGCTTCCACGCCTTCTTCTTCCACACCCGCCACCATGCTCAGATAGCGCGGCTTGCCCTGCACGACGCGGGCGCGCGGGTCGAGCACGTCGGGCGACATGTTGCGACAGTCGCCGTGCGAGTCGTTGACCAGCACCTCGGTGGCGCCGGCATCCAAGGCACCGGCAATCGCCGCGTTGGCCTCTTGCGTCATCAGCAGGCGGGCGCGCTCGAACTCCGGATTGCCGGGGCGGGTCTGCTCCGAGTGGTAGACGCCGGCAACGCCTTCGATATCAGTGGAGATCAGGACTTTCATGAGGAGACGCTCGATTCCGCGAAGGAAGAAAGAGAAGATGACGGCAGAAGCTCGGACAGCGCCTGCCGGTGGTTGCCATCGCGGCCGGTGACGGCCGTGGCGCGCCAGAGCGCGTGAAGAATGGCCTGCTCGGTGCTGTCGGCCGCGGCCTGGAAGAGGCCGTCGAGCAGCCCGTCGTGCACCATCGCGATGGTCGGCATCGGGCGGTCGACGCGGTCGGGCACGGTGTAGGCGGTGGAAAAGGCCAGCACGATGTCGCCGCTGCCATGGCCGAAGATCGAGCCGATGCGTGCCAAGCCCGCGCCCGCGCGCAGCGCCAGCCGGCGCAGCTGGCGCGCATCGAGCGGTGCATCGGTGGCGACGACGATGATGATCGAGCCTTTCTCCGGCTCCTTGCATTCGGCCGTGCACTGCGCGGCCAGCCGTTCGCCGACCGCATGACCGGCCAGCACCATCTGCGGCTGTCGCCCGTAGTTGGCCAGCACCAGCGCCCCCACGGTATGCACGTCGCCGTCCAGCGCCGACACGCGGCGCGAGGCACTGCCGATGCCGCCCTTGAGCTGGAAGCTCGACATGCCGCGCCCCGCGCCGACCGAGCCTTGCGCGAAATCGGCGCCGGCGTTGTTCAGTGCCTGCAGGTAGTCGGCTTCGGTCACGGCCAAGCGCTGGATGTCGTTCAGAAAACCGTCGTTGCACTCGAAGACCAGCGGATTGACCGTGGGCAGCGACCGGCCGCTCTCGGGGTTGGCGGCCACGCAATGGCAGATCTGCGCCGTGGCGACCGTGCCCACCGAGAAGGTGTTGGTCAGCGCAATCGGCGTCTCCAGCACGCCGAGCTCGGCCAGCTGCACCAGGCCCACGCTCTTGCCGAAGCCGTTGAGCACCACGGCGGCGGCCGGCACCTTGTCGCGGAACGGATCGCCGGCATGCGGCCGCACGACCGTCACGCCGGTCTGCACACCGCCGTCATCCAGCGTCTGATGGCCGACCGTGACGCCTTCGACGTCCGTGATGGTGTTGCGCGCGCCTTGAAGCAGATTGCCGATGTAGGGCAGGGTGGTGGATCGCATGAAAGAAAGATTACTGGCGGTCGATCTTCGGATCGAGCGCGTCGCGCAGTGCGTCGCCCAGCAGGTTGAAGGCGAGCACGGTGAAGAAGATGGCCAGGCTCGGGAACAGCGCCACGTGCGGCGAGGTCACCATGTCGGCACGGGCTTCGTTGAGCATCGCGCCCCACTCGGGCGTCGGCGGCTGCGCGCCCATGCCCAGGAACGACAGGCTGGCCGCCGTGATGATCGAGGTGCCCACGCGCATCGAGAAGTAGACGACGATCGAAGAGATCGTGCCCGGCAGGATGTGCCGCACGATGATGGTCCAGTCCGACGCGCCGATGCTGCGTTCGGCCTCGATGTAGGTCTGCTGCTTGAGCACCAGCGTGTTGCCGCGCACCAGGCGTGCAAAAGCCGGCACGCTGAACACCGACACGGCCACCACCACGTTGGTCATGCTGCTGCCCAGGATGGCGACCACGCCGAGCGCCAGCAGGATGCCGGGGAAGGCGAACAGCATGTCCGAGATGCGCATCACGATGCGGTCCCACCAGCCTTCGTAGTAGCCCGCGAGCAGGCCGAAGGCCGTGCCGATGAAGCCGCCCACCCGCACCGACAGGAAACCGGCCATCAGCGAAATGCGCGCACCCATCAGGATGCGGCTGAAGATGTCGCGCCCCAGCGGGTCGACGCCGAACCAGTGCGTGGCCGAAGGCCCGCTGTTGAGCATGTCGTAGTCGAAGAAGTTCTCTGCGTCGAAGGGCACGATCCACGGTGCGAACACCGCGACGAACACCAGCAGCAGCACGAAGATCGCCGCGACGATGCCCACGGGCTGCTTCTTGAAGCGGCGCCAGCATTCGCCCCAGGGCGTGCGGACCTTGCCCGCGGTTTGAACGGCCACGATGGGCGCCGTGGGAGTGATGATTTCGGCAGGCACGCCGGTAGCTTGCGTCATGGCTGCTTGCTCACTTGTAGCGGATGGTCGGATTGATGAAGCCGTACAGCACATCGACCACGAGGTTGATCAAAATGAATTCGAGCGAGAAAAGCAGCACCAGCGTCTGGATCACCGGGTAGTCGCGCATCTGCACGGCGTCGACCAGCAGCCGGCCGAGGCCCGGCCAGTTGAAGACCGCCTCGACCAGGATCGAGCCGCCCAGCAGAAAGCCGAACTGCAGGCCCATCATCGTGACCACCGGAATCAGTGCGTTGCGCAGGCAGTGCTTGATGATGACGGTGCGCTCGCGCACGCCCTTGGCGCGCGCGGTGCGAACAAAATCTTCCTGGATCACCTCGACAAAGGATGCGCGCGTGAAGCGCGCCATCACGGCGGCCACCGCAGCGCCCAGCGTGATCGAGGGCAGGATGTAGTGTTTCCAGGTGGCGGCGCCCACGGTGGGCAGCCAGCCGAGCTGGACCGAGAAGATCTGCATCAGCAGCATGCCCAGGGCAAATGCGGGAAAGGAGATGCCCGACACGGCCAGCGTCATGCCCAGCCGGTCGGGCCATTGGTTGCGGAACACGGCAGAGACGATGCCGATGCCCATGCCGAAAATCACCGCCCACACCATGCTGGTGATGGTCAGCATCACCGTCGGGAAGAAGCGCTCGGCGATCTCCGTCGACACCGCCCGCCGCGTGCGGATCGAGGTGCCGAAGTCGCCCTGCAGCATGTGGGTGAAGAAGCTCACGAACTGCTGCGGCAGCGGCTTGTCGAGTCCGAGTTCCTGGCGAACCATGGCCACGGTCTACTCGTCGGCGTCCTGGCCGGCGGCCAGGCGCGCCGGGTCGCCGGCCAGCATGTGGACAAACAGGAACACCAGCACGGCCACGATGAGCAATGTGGGGATCAGGCCCAACAGTCGTTTGAGAAAGTAATTCAGCATGGGGTGCGGGTGTCGCGAGCGGGCGATGGCGGGATGCCACCGCCCCTCGGACAGTCAGTCAGGGAACGAAGGACCGGCGATCAGTTCGACACCGCGATGGCGTCGATGTTGATGTTGCCGTCGGGCATCACGAACACACCCGACAGGCGCTTGGCATGTGCCGACAGGTTCTGCTCCGTGACCATCGGCACGCGCGGCAGGTCCTTGCGGATTTCTTCCTGAGCGGTCTTGTAGAGCGCGGCTTTTTCCTTCTCGTCCACGGTGATCAACGCCTTGGCCAGCGCGGCGTCCACCACGTCGCTCTTGTAGAACGACATGTTGTTCAGCTTGGACGCCCAGGCTTCCGAGGCGAACAGCGGGCGCAGGCCCCAGTCGGCTTCGCCGGTCTGCAGCATCGCAGCGCGCGTGTTGTTCTCGAGCACCGGCTTCCACGACACGGTGTCGACCTTCGGGTAGCCCTTCTTCCAGTAGCCGTCGAATTTCTTGGCCTTGACGGCTTCGGTCTGCTTCCACTCGACGAATTCGAAGGGGCCGGTGCCCACGGGGTGGAAAGCGATGTCCTGGTTGCCCCACTTCTTCAGCGCGGTGGGCGAAATCATCGCGGCCGAGGCGTGGGCCAGCGAGTTGATGAAGGGGCCGAAGGGCTCCTTCAGCGTGATGCGCACGGTGGTGGCGTTGATCGCCTCGACCTTGCCCACGCGATTGAACTGGTTGTAGCGCAAGAGCGTGTTGTCCTGATTCAGCACGCGGTCAAGCACGAACTTCACGGCCTCGGCGTTGAAGTCGGTGCCGTCGTGGAACTTCACGCCGCTGCGCAGCTTGATAGTGTAGACTAGGCCATCCTTCGAAACTTCGTAGCCCTCAGCGAGCACGTTCTGCACCTTCAGGTCCTTGTCGAACTGGAACAGGCCTTCATAGAAGGTCTTGGTCACGGCCGTGGTGGTGATGGTGGTGTTGGTGTTGTACGGGTCCAGCGTTTCCGGCTGGTAGCCGATCGACAGGATCACGTCTTTCGCGGCCAGTGCCGTGCCCGACGCGGCCAGCGCGGCCAAGCCCAGCAGTGCGGATGCCCATCGCAGGGAGGAAGAAGATTGCGTCATGGAAGAACTCCAGTCGGTTCGTGGAAAAAAAGCAGGAGGGCCTGTGGGTTGAAAAAATCAGAAAGCGCCGCCGATGGCGTCAAAAATCAAAAGGCCCCGCCGATGGCGGGCCGTGCAACGAAGTGGCCGGGCGCGCCTGCACCAGCGGCGGCACGTCGGGCTCGTCGCCCACCGCGCGGATCGGGCTCGGGATCTCACCTTCGAGCAGCGCGCGCGGCTTGTGGCGGCGCGACGGGTCGGCCACCGACACTGCAGCCATCAGCTTGCGGGTGTAGGGGTGTAGGCATGCTGCGGCGCTTCGAACACGGCGCGGCGCGGGCCGATCTCGACGATCTGGCCGAGGTACATCACGGCCACGCGGTGGCTGATGCGCTCTACCACCGCCATGTCGTGCGAGATGAAGAGAAAGGCCACGCCCAGCTCGCGCTGCAGGTCGAGCATCAGGTTGACGATCTGCGCCTGGATCGTCACGTCGAGCGCGGTGGTGGGCTCGTCGGCAATCAGCAGTTGCGGCTTGCACGACAGCGCCATCGCGATCATCACGCGCTGGCGCATGCCGCCCGAGAGCTGGTGCGGAAAGCGGTCGAGCACGTTGCGCGCTTCGGGAATGCGCACCAGCTCCAGCATGCGCAGCGCCTCGGCGCGCGCGGCCGTGTTGTTCTTGCCCTGGTGGATGCGGATGGCCTCGGCAATCTGTTCGCCGGCGGTGAACACCGGGTTCAGCGAGGTCATCGGCTCCTGGAAGATCATCGCGATGCCCGCACCACGGATGCCGCGCATCGTGGTGTCGCGCGCCTGCGCCAGGTCGAGCACTTCGCTATTGCGGCGTCGGAACGCCATGCGCCCGCCGAGGATGCGGCTGCCGCCATGCTCCACCAGCCGCATCAGCGCGAGCGAGGTGACCGACTTGCCCGAGCCCGATTCACCGACTACTGCGAGCGTTTCGCCATGGTCGACGTGGAAGGACAGGTTCTTGACGGCATCGACGGTGCGCTCGGAAGTCGAGAAACGCACGGTGAGGTCGTCGACGGCGAGAACGCGGCCGTCCGGCAGGTTGAGGGCAGGGGAGGACATGGCGATGCGAGGGAGAAAAGGGGGCGTGTGCTTCAGGCGAAGATGGCCGTGACCGGCGCTTCGTCGCCACGGGCGTGGCCCGCGGTACATGCCTTCGGTGTTGAAGGCGAGGCTCAGGTTGCCGTGGCGGTCGACGGCGATCAGTCCGCCGGTGCCGCCGATGGCGGGCAGCGACTGCTGCACGACGGCGTGCGTGGCGGCTTCGAGCGTCGCGCCGCCGTAGGCCATGCGGGCGCAGACGTCGTAGGCGGCGGCAACGCGGATGAACATTTCGCCGCTGCTGGTGCAGGACACGGCCGCCGTGCGGCCATCGGCATAGGTGCCCGAGCCGATCAGCGGCGAATCGCCGATGCGGCCCACGCGCTTGTTCGTCATGCCGCCGGTCGAGGTGGCGACGGCACGGTCACCCGCCTCGAGTCGCAGAAGCGCCGGGACGCGACCGTCCGGCAGGCGATTGCCGCCGATGTCCTCGCCGGGCTGCGATGTGTCCGCCATCCGGCGTCTTACTTCGTCTGGCTCCCCTTGCCAGAAGAGGTTCGTGCCGACCAGCTTGCAACGGCACTCATGCGCGACCGGATCTCGGTGTCGACGTCCGCCCAGGTGCCGCACGCCATCCGCCTGGCGCTTGGATCGGTCGAGCTGGATGCGCTCCGCGACGCGCAAGCCCGCTGAGGCTCATCGGCGTACCGGCGCGGACAGGCCGCGCGTCAATGCACCGGACCGCCGGCCTGCCGCGCCATCGATGCAGCCAACGGCCCCCACACGCCCCAGCGCGTAGCGGTGGACATCGTCCCAGCCGCCGGCGAGCCCCAGTCGGATGCAGTGGCGGAAGTGGTTGGTGGCGCTGAACATCGTGCCCGGGGCGATGACGATGTTCTCTGCAAGGCAGGCCTGGAACAGCGCGAGCGAATCGGTGCCGTGCGGCAGCTCGACCCACAGGATGAAGCCGCCCGGCGGATCGGTGACGCGCGTGCCTTTTGGAAAATGCTGCGCGATCAACCCGCGGGCTTCGTCGACGCGCCCCGCGATCGTCGCTCGCATCTGGCGGTAGTTGGCCTCGATGCCCGGCTGCATCAGCAGGTCGGCCATCGCGCGTTCGAGCATTGCCGACTGGCTGCCGCTGGTCGCCTGCTTCAGGCGCGCCACTTTCGTACCCCAGCATCCGGCATCGACCCAGCCGAGCCGCAGCCCCGGCGCGATCGTCTTGGAAAAAGAGCTGCACATCATCACGTGCCCCACCGTGTCGAACGAGCGCACCGCGCGGCGCTGCTCGTTCTGCTCGGCGAGGTCGTTGTAGAGGACATCCTCGATCAGCGGGATGCCACGCCGGGCGACCATTTGTGCGAGGCGGCGCCGATCGGCCAGCGGCATGCATGCGCCCATCGGATTCGAGAGCGTGGGCACCGCGAGCACGGCCTTCATCGGTTGCGTGTCGAAGGCGAGTTGCAGCGCGTCGAGCGAGAGCCCGGTGCGCGGATGCGTGGGGATCTCGAGCGCGCGCAGGTGCAGGTTCTCGAGGATCTCCAGGAAGCTGAAGAGCGTCGGCGATTCGAGCGCGACCACGTCGCCGGGCTGCGTCACCGCCCGCAGGCACAGGGTGATCGACTCGAGGCAGCTGTTCGTCACCACGATGTCGCGCGCGTCGAGTTGGCAGCCCATGCGCAGCGCATGACGCGCAATCGCGCGGCGCAGGCTTTCGTCGCCGGAGCCGATCGTGTAGCGGGTCAGCGTCGCGCGATGGCGCTGCGCGGCGCGGCTGACCGCGCGGCGCACGCGATCCTCGGCAAAGAGGTCCGCGCTCGGGCAGGCTGCGCCGAAGGACACATAACTCGGATCGAGTGCGAGCTGCATCACGCGCGCCGCGAGCGAACTGACGTCGACGGCCATGGAGCCCGGCGGTGGGTTGGAAGTCTCGGGCTCGGGCAGCCTCGGTGGCCGGGCCGCGACGAAGTAGCCCGAGCGCGGCCGCGTCTCGATCAGGCGCGAGTCCTCGAGCATGCGGTAGGCCTGCTGCACGGTGCCCAGCGAGACGCTGCGCTGGCGGGCCAACTCGCGCACCGAGGGAATGCGCTCGCCCCGCGCGAGCGTACCGGCACGGATCGGCATCGCGATCGATTCGGCGATCTGCAGGTACAGCATTTGGGCGCGGTCGTGTTCCGGCATGCCCGCATTCTGTACCTCTCCATGGCGAACCGACTGGTACAGATGACGGCCGCTGCGACTGGCACAGATGCGGCCGCGCCCGGCACTGTGCTGCTGCAGCTGGGCCGCGGCTGTGGCTGTGTGCGGCTGCGCCCGGCAATTACTGTCGAGTCCATCAACACACACACGGAGAGCTACACCATGAACACATCGACCCTGACCTCTTCGCCCGGCGCGGACCACAGCGCGGCCGCCATGCCTTCGATGACCCTGCCGATCGGCGAGGCGCGCACGCTGCGTCATTTTGCCGGCGCACGCATCGAAGTGACGAACGGCCGCATCTGGCTCACCGAGCCCGGCGACCTCGACGATCACTTTGTCGCCAGCGGCGAATCGATGCTGCTGCACCAGGACGGGCCGATCGTGATCCAGAGCGATGGCCGGAGCGCCGCGGTGCGTCGCATCGTCTCGAGAAACTAGCCGGAGGCTGCCGTGATCCCCCTCAACGATCTGATCGTCTTTGCCGGTGCTGTCGTTCTGCTCGCGATGACACCCGGGCCGAACATGGTGTACCTGATCTCGCGGTCGATCTGCCAGGGCCGCCAGGCGGGCTTCATCTCGCTGCTTGGCGTGCTCCTGGGATTCGTTGCGCACATGACCGCGGCCGCGCTCGGTTTGTCGGCGCTGCTCGTCACGGTGCCGCTGGCGTACGCATTGCTGAAGTGGGTCGGTGCTGCCTACCTGGCGTACCTGGCCTGGCAAGCCGTTCGACCCGGTGCGCGCTCACCGTTTCAGGGGCGGAACCTGACGCAGGACTCGCCCGGAAAACTGTTCGTCATGGGACTGCTGACGAACCTGCTGAATCCGAAGGTCGCGTTCTTCTACCTTTCGCTGTTCCCCCAGTTCATCGTGCCGGAACACAGTTCGGTGCTCGTGCAAAGCCTGATCCTCGGCAGCACGCAGATCGTGATCAGTTTCGCGGTGCTGCTGGCCGTGTCGATGTTTGCGTCCCGCATTGCGGCATGGTTTGAAGGCAACCCCGTTGGCTGGCCGTACAGCGGCATGCAATGGGCCTGGTGCTGGCCAGCCTGGCCGTGCGCATGGCGGCTTCCCAAAGGCCGGGCATGTAGTGCGGGCAAGACCGGTCGGCCGCGAGTAGCAGCTAGGACTTCGCCTTCTTCGAAGGTTTGGCCTTGCCGGAACAGTTGAGGGCGACCGCCTGGCGAAAGAGCGCCTTGAAGGCGGACCCGTTGACTTCTTCGCCTTCGTGGATGTCGATCGCGCGGCGCACGTTTCCGTCGAGGCTTCGAATTGAAGAGAGGGGCCGGATCCTTCAGGGACGCACCCTTGGCGAAGGTCAGCTTCACCTTGTCCTTGTAGGACTCGCCGGTGCAGACGATGCCGTCGTGCGACCAGATCGGGGTGCCCATCCACTTCCACTCCTCGACGACGTCCGGGTCTGCTTGCTTGATGAGCTTGCGCACTCGGCCAAGGGTCTCCCCGCGCCAGTCCCCGAGTTCGGCGATTCTTCTCGAGATGAGTTCCGAGGCCGACAGGCCCTGGCTTGCGTCCGGCTTGTTCATGTTTTCATCCTTCCCGGCAGTTCCAGAGATATTGCATTGGCAAGACTGTGAAGGAGCGCGGGATCATCGCGCCTTGTCGACCCGCTCGGCACCTTCGGCCAGCAGGGCCTCGCCGCTCATTCGCGGCGACGGGGGGAGGGGCTCCGGCGCACCGGCCGTGCGGACCACGCGGCTGCTGCTCAGCACGCGCTTGCGCACCTGCTGCGCCCCTTCGGTCAGGTTGTAGTCGATGCGATAGTCCCATGCCGCGATCGGCACCTTGCGATTGCCAAGTCGCTCGATGCGCACTTCTGCCGCGCTGCGCTCGCCCGGCCTGATCTCGCTGGCCTCCGAGAAGCCCCGCCCGAAGCCGATGACCGCCCCGGCATCGTCGTACAGCGTGACCAGGACCTCTACACCGGTCAGTGCCATGGCATCCGTGCGCGCGTTGAGGAGTCGGCCGAACAGCCACACCTCGCCATCCTGTTGCACCAGGCGCACGCGCGTGAACTGCATCGGCGGCCCCTCGACCGTCCAGTACGGTGCCGACAGCGCTTCGACCTGCAGCTCCTGTCGCGTGACGGTCTTGTCGCTCGGCAGCTTGATCAGCACCGGCGCCGTCTCGCCGGGCGCGAGCGTGCCGATCGGGATGGATTCGCTGTTCTCGCCGACGCGGCTTTCACGGTCGTAGAAGATCGCCTTGACGCTCGGCCGCTCGAGCGCCGAGCCGCCGTTGCCCACCAGCACGCGGCGCGCCTCGAGCTTGAGGCCTTCGCTCGGAATCGTGCGCGACGCCATCGAAGCCCCGCCTGGCCTGTATGTGCGGCGGTTGGTTGCGGTCCGCGACATAGGCCATGACCCCGAAGAAGCCCATGATCAGCACCACGACGGCCGCGGCGGCGAGGGCCATCGACCGGGCCACGCTTTTGCTGCGTGCCGACTGCTCGACCGCCAGCCTTTGGCCGGCTTCGTTCTTGACCTGTTCGAGCACCCGTTCCAGCCGGTCGGAGACGTCGTCCTCGACGACCGACAGCGACCCGCAATGCGCGCAGGCGTACTGGTTGAGCCCGGCACGTTGAAGCATGCCGCCGCCGCATTCACCGCACTTGAGCGTTTGCAGGTTGATGGTCAAAGGGGTTCCTCGCTGGCGGCGGTGTGGCGCGCATCTTAGCGAGGAACAAAAGTCAGCCCATGTCCTTCTGCATGAATACGCTGAGCGGATCGTCCGGGTAGGCCGCGAACCGGCCCCGCCGCACATAGCCTGCACGCGCATAGAACGACAGCGCTTCGGGCTGGCTGACACCCGTCTCCAGCCTGAACATCGTGCAGCCTCTCGCCATGGCTTCGCCTTTGAGAAAGGCCAGCACCTTCGCTGCAATGCGCTGTCCACGGTTTTCCGGCCGCACGTACATGCGCTTGAGTTCGCCGAACCCCGTCTCCATGACGATGGCTCCGCAGCCGACCGCCGTGCCCGCGTCATCGCGTGCAACGGCGAACAGCACGTTGGGCGCCGACAGCGCGGCAATGTCGATGCCGTAGTGGCTCTCCGGCGGGTAGAGCGGCTTCTGGTACGCATCGAGGTCGTCGATGAGCTGGACGACTTCGGGTTGGTCGGGGCGTTCGAGGGCGATGTTCATCTGGCAGATTCTGATTCAGACACCGGCTGCCTTCTTCGGCGCGCGGGCGCTGACCGTCCAGCAGGCCGCGGTGAAGCGGACCTCCGCTCCGTGCACGAACGGATCGAAGGCGGTGCGGACAGTGTCGATGACTTGCGTGCGCGTCTGCTCATCCGCCTCCTGGAGGATCAGACCGACGGGGCCGAGCCGGGTGAAGTAGCCGAGCAATTCCTTCTCGGGCAGGGTGCAGTCGACATCGATCGGCTGGATGTCGACCCCGGTCCAGCCGCTCGCTTCCAGGATGGCAGAGACCCGATGCCGGTCTGCGAAGGCGAACTGTCCCGGCGCACCTGGCCGGCGGGCGGGCAGGTTCGGAAGCAGCGGTGCCGCGGCGCGCTCGGCCGTCGTCATGAAGGGGTTTTCCGCAGCGCTGCGCCAGGCGATGACATGGAGCCTGGCGTCGTCTCTCGCGGCGCGCCGCAGGTTCGCGAAGGCCAGGACCGGGTCTTCGAAGAACATGACGCCGAAGCGCGAAATGATCATGTCGAAACTGGCGGGCTCGAAGGCGTGGCTCTGCACGTCGGCGCGGATGAAACTTGCCGGCGTGTCTTCCCGTTGGGCGCGTGCCTGGGCGGCAGCGATCATCGGATCGGAAATGTCGACGCCAAGACAGTGGTCCTGCGCGTCGAGCCGCCGCGCAACGGCGAGCGTCGTGCTGCCCGTGCCGCAGCCGACGTCGAGCACCCGATGCCCGGACCCGGCGCGGACCGCTTCGACGAGCAGGTCTTCGAGTGGTTTGAACAGGTGGTCGAGCACCTCCTGCATATCGACCCAGGTGCGCCCGGCGCGGCCGTTCCAGAGCGCCGCCTGCTCGTTGTCGGGCTGGTGTGTGACATCCATGATGGTTTTCCTTTGCATGCCCTCGAGGGGCGAAAGCTAGACTGTGCAACTTCAAGTCGACTTGAGGTCAAGAGGTGATTCATCTGGACATCGCCGAAGTGGCGCAGCAATCCGGCATTCCCGCATCGACGCTGCGGTACTACGACGAAAAAGGGCTGATCGCCTCCACCGGCCGGCGGGGGCTGCGCCGCCTGTTCGACCCCGGCGTGCTGGAGCGGCTGGCGCTGATCGCGGTGGGGCGCGCCGCCGGCTTCTCGCTCGACGAGATCGCGCTCATGTTCGCGCCGGAAGGGCAGCCGCGCATCGACCGGCAGATGCTCGCGGTCAAGGCCGACGAGCTGGACCGGACGATCCGCAAGCTGAGCGCCATGCGCGACGGCCTGCGGCACGCCGCTGTCTGCCCCGCACCGAGCCACATGGAATGCCCCACCTTCCGCCGCATCCTGCGGGTCGCCGCGTCTGGCGCTGTGGGCGTGCGAGAGAAGAGGGCGCCACAGCCGACGCGGCCCTAGCCCATTCGGCAAACCCCGGCCGCCAGAGGGGTTCACCGTCACGACCAACAATGGCCGTCAAGGGCGGGCCGGTCGGCCCGTCGCTTCATGGTTGTTCGCTTGATTGAAGGAGTAGCACTTTGGAATACCGTCACCTGGGTAAATCGGGCCTCAAGGTCCCTGTGTTGAGTTTTGGCACCGGCACGTTCGGCGGCAAGGGCGAGTTCTTCAGCGCCTGGGGCAGCACCGACGTGGCCGAGGCGCGCAGGCTGATCGACATCTGCATCGACGCCGGCGTCAACATGTTCGACAGTGCCGACATCTATTCGGCCGGCGCCGCCGAGTCGGTGCTCGGCGAAGCGATCAAGGGCCGGCCGCGCGACCAGCTCATCATCTCGACCAAGGCCACCTTTCGCAGCGGCGAAGGGCCGAACGAAGTGGGGTCGTCGCGCTACCACCTCGTGCAAGCGGTCGATGCGGCGCTCAAGCGCCTGGGCACCGACTACATCGACCTGTTCCAGCTGCATGGCTTCGATGCGAGCACGCCGGTGGAAGAAACCCTGTCCGCGCTCGACGACCTCGTGCGCGCGGGCAAGCTGCGCTATGTGGGCGCCTCGAACTTCTCGGGCTGGCACCTGATGAAGTCGCTGGCCGTGTCGGAACGCCATGGCTATCCGCGCTATGTGGCGCACCAGGCCTACTACTCGCTGGTCGGGCGCGACTACGAGTGGGAGCTGATGCCGCTGGCGCAGGACCAGGGCGTGGGCGCCGTGGTCTGGAGCCCGCTCGGCTGGAGCCCGCTCGGCTGGAGCCCGCTCGGCTGGAGCCGGCTCGGCTGGAGCCGGCTCACGGGCAAGATCCGTCGCGGCCAGCCGCTGCCGGCCAACAGCCGACTGCACGTGACGGCCGACATGGGGCCGCCGGTGCCCGACGAGCTCTTGTTCCGCGTGGTCGATGCACTTGAAAAGATTGCAGGAGAGCTCGGCAAGACGGTGCCGCAGGTCGCGCTGAACTGGCTGTTGCAACGTCCGACCGTGTCGAGCGTGGTCGTTGGCGCGCGCGATGAAGCGCAGCTTCGCCAGAACCTCGGCGCCGTGGGCTGGAACCTCACGCCCGCGCAGGTTGCCGAACTCGATGCGGCCAGCAGCACGACCCGGGCCTATCCGTACTGGCACCAGCAGGGCTTTCTCGAACGCAACCCCAACCCGGTCTAACCGGGCGTCAGCCCGAGCACCCACTGCTTGTAGTGCTCCAGCGCCCCGGAGGCCGGACGGCCTTCGGGGTACGCGAAGTAGTAGCCTTGGCTTACATCGAGGTGGCGGTCGATCGGGATCACGAGCTCGCCGGTGCGCAGCTCGTGTTCGATCAGGATGCGCGGCGCCAGGCCGATGCCCATGCCGGCCGCCGTGGCCGCAACCACCATCGTGAACAGCTCGTAGCGCGGCCCGCGCGAGGCGTGCACCGTGTAGTCCCAAGCCTGCTGCGCATACCAGTCGCGCCAAGCATGGGCGCGCGTGCTCAGGTGCACGTGGCGGCAGCGCTCGAAGGCCGATTCGTCCCACGGGCCGTTGGCGTCGCGAAACGCCGGGCTGCAGACCGGCACCATCTCGCCTTCCGAAAAGATCAACCCGCCGCGCGTGTTGGGCCAGAACTGGTCGCCGAAATAGATGGCCGCGTCGTACGCGTTTTCCTGGAAGGAGAAAGGCTGCGAGCGCGCCGACAGGTTGACCGTGATGTTCGGATGCAGCCGACTGAAATCGGGCAGGCGCGGGATCAGCCATTGCGTGGCGAAGGTGGGCACCACAGCGACTTCCAGCACGAAGCCCATGTCGTGACCGGCGCTGATCTCCAGCGTGTCGCGCCGGATCTGGTCGAGGTGGCGGCGGATGCGCGATGCGTATTCGCGGCCCACCTCGGTGAGCGTGAGCCGCCGGCGCACGCGCGAGAACAGCGGCACGCCCAGGCGCTGTTCGAGCATCGCCACCTGCCGCCCGACCGCACTCTGCGTCAGTGCCAGCTCGGCCGCGGCGCGGGTGAAGCTGCCCAGCCGTGCCGAAGCCTCGAAGGCCTGGAGCGCGCCGAGGTTGGGAATGTCTTTTCTCATCGATTCCTTCCGGGGCTGCACAACGTTGTGAGTATTTAGCGTTTGTTCTGCATGCCGCCGCGACTCTATTCTGAGTGCCGACCCCCGCCAACGATATGAGGAGACTTCCGATGATTGTCGTGCGCACCCGTCGCACGGCCTCGAGCCTTGCACTGGTTTCTGTCCTGGGATTGCCCGCCGTCGCACTTGCGCAGGCCGAGCAGACCGTCACCATCGGCCATGCCGGTCCGCTCACCGGTGGCGCCGCCCACTGGGGCAAGGACAACGACAACGGCGCCCGGCTCGCCGTCGAAGACCTCAACAAGCAGAGCCTTGTCATCGGCGGCAAGAAGATCAAGTTCGTGCTCCAGTCCGAAGACGACCAGGCCGACCCCAAGCAGGCCATGGTGGTGGCCAACAAGCTGGCCGACATGGGTGTGAAGGGCATGCTCGGCCACTTCAACTCGGGCGCCGCCATTCCGGCCTCGGCCGTCTACAGCCGCGCGGGCCTGCCCGACGTCTCGACCGCCACCAATCCGACCTTCACCAAGCAGGGCTACGACAACGTCTTTCGCATCCTGGCCAGCGACGACGACGTGGGCATGGCCATTGCCAACTACACGGTGAAAGACCTGAAGGCGAAGAAGATCGCGGTGATCGACGACCGCACCGCCTACGGCCAGGGCGCCGCCGAAGTGTTCTCGCGCGGCGTGAAGTCGCTGGGCGGCACCATCGTCGCGCAGGAGTTCGGCAGCGACAAGGCGACCGACTTCATGGCCATCCTCACCACCATCAAAGCCAGGCAGCCCGACGTGGTGTTCTACGGCGGCATGGATGCGCAGGGCGGCCTGATCGCGCGCCAGATGAAGCAGCTGGGCATCACGGCCAAGCTGCTCGGCACCGACGGCTTGTGCACCAACGAGGTCGCCAAGATCAGCGGCGGCGCGGTTGACGACCTGCTGTACTGCACGCGCGGCGGCAAGGAGATCGAGAAGACCAGCAAGGGCGCGGAGTTCGAGCAGCGCTACAAGGCCCGCTTCGGCGTTGAGGTGCTGACTTACGCGCCGTACCTCTACGACGCCATGATGGCGCTGGCGGCCGGCATGCGCGAGGCCAACTCGGTCGAGCCCGCGGCCTACCTGCCGGCGATGCGCAAGGTGAAGTTCGACGGTGTCACGGGCGCCATCAGCTTCGATGCCAAGGGCAACCTGCAGAAGCCGGACTTCACCGTCTTCACCTACAAGGACGGCAAGCGCGTCCGCGTGGCCGGCTCCTGATTTCACGGCACGCATGCGAACCTTGAACGCGGTGGAAACAGCGGCCGCGTTGCCCTACGGCGCGCTGGTCGAGGCTCTGCTGCAGATGTTCGAGCGCGAACGTCGTGGCGAAGCCCATGCGGCGCCGCGAACCTCCGTGGCGCTCGCGGGCGGCGGCGTGTTGCTGCTCATGCCAGCGGCAGACCCGCGCTTCGCCGCGCTCCAGACAGTGACCGTGCACGCCGACAACGCCGCCCGCGGCTTGCCGGTGGTGCAGGGTGAGGTGACGCTGATGGATGCCGCCACCGGCACCCGGCTGCTCGCGATGGACGGCAATGTGCTGACCGCGCGCCGCACCGCGGCACTGTCGCTGGCCGGTGCGGCGAGGGCAGGGCGCATCGGTGGCGACAGCATGCTGCTGATCGGTGCGGGCGTGCAGGCCCGCGCGCATGCCGAGGCCTTTGCACAAGCCTGGGGCGTGCAGCGCCTCTGGATTCATGGACGCTCCCCAGCCCATGCCGAACAGTTGGTGCGGCACATGCGCGCACTCGGCGTGGACGCCAGCGTGGTCTCCGATCCGGCGGCGGTTTCCGAAGACGCCGATGTGATCGTGGCCGCGACCAATGCGTCGAGTCCCGTGGTCCCGTCGCGCGTGTGGCCGAACGCCACGGTGATCGCCGTCGGCGCCTACCGCGCCGACATGGCCGAGGTTCCGCCCGAACTGGTGCGGCGTTGCGCCGTGTTTGTGGATACGCTGGAGGGCGCGCGCACCGAAGCGGGCGACCTGATCCAGGCGGGCATCGACTGGTCCACCGTGCAGGCCTTCGCGACGGCAGCGCCGGCGGTAAAAGACCGGCCGGTATTGATCAAGACCGTGGGCCATGCGCTGTGGGACCTGGCAGCCGCGCAGCTGGCCCACACGCATCAACAGCAATGAGCAGCAGGCAAGGAAAGCATTGCATGCGTCGAGTGGTGATCATCGGCGGCGGGGCCATCGGCTCCGCCATCGCCTACTTCCTGACACTCCTGACACGGGACCCGAAAGAGGAGCCCTTCGAGGTCACGGTGGTCGAGCGCGACTTCTCGTACAAGCAGGCGTCCTCGGCCCTGTCGGCCAGCTCGATACGGCAGCAGTTCTCGACCGCCATCAACATCGAGATGTCGCTCTACGGCATCGACTTCTTTCGCCATCTGGGCGAGACCCTGCGCGTCGGCGACGACGTGCCCGACATCGGCCTGGTCGAGCCGGGCTACCTGTACCTGGCGTCGCCGGCCGGTGTCGACGTGCTGCGCGAGAACCACGCGATGCAGAAGGCGCATGCGGTGGACGTGGCGCTGATGACGCCTGACGAGCTGAAGGCGCGCTTCCCGTGGATCTCGACCGAAGGCGTTGCACTCGCGTCGCTGGGTCTCTCGGGCGAAGGCTGGTACGACAGCTACAGCCTGCTGCAGGCCTTTCGAAAGAAGGCCGCATCGCAGGGCGCGCGCTACGTGCAGGCGCATGCGACGGGGCTGCGGCGCAACGGCCGCACCGTGACGGGCGTGCAGCTCGACAACGGCCAGACGCTCGACGCCGACGTGGTGGTCAACGCCGGCGGCGCCTGGGCGGCGAAGGTCGCGGGCTGGGCCGGCATCGAACTGCCCGTGCGCGGCCGCCGCCGCAGCGTGTTCAGTTTCTCGTGCCCCGACACCTTGCCCGGCTGCCCGCTGGTGATCGACACCTCGGGCATCTGGCTACGCCCCGAAGGCCGCCAGTTCATCTGCGGCTTTGCGCCGCCCGAAGACCAGGACCTCGACGATGCGCCGCTCGAAGTCGAGTACGGCGCCTTCGACGATTTCATCTGGCCCGCACTCGCCGAGCGCGTGCCAGCCTTCGAGGCCATCCGCATGACCGGCGCCTGGGCCGGCTACTACGAGATGAACGTCTTCGACCACAACGCGATCCTCGGCCTGCATCCGGACTGCGACAACCTGTTCTTTGCCAACGGCTTCTCAGGCCATGGACTGCAGCAATGCCCGGCGGCAGGGCGCGGCGTGGCCGAGCTGATCCGCTTCGGCGAATACCGCAGCCTCGATCTCTCGCCGGTCTCGTTCACGCGGATTCTCGAGAACCGGCCGCTGCTGGAAAAAAACGTGATCTAGCTGCGGCCGGGGCGAGGGCGTACGATGCCCGGCAGAGAGGTGCCACGCTCCATGACTGCACAGACGTTGATCGATACCGCACAGGCGCTGGTCGCCGGCGACAAGGGCTTGCTCGCGATGGACGAGAGCAACGCCACCTGCAACAAGCGCTTTGCGGCGCTGGGCATTCCGCAGACCGCGGACGCGCGGCGCGACTGGCGCGAGCTGATCGTCACGGCGCCAAGCCTCGGCGCATGCATCAGCGGCGCGATCCTGTTCGACGAAACCCTCCGCCAGCAAACGAAAACGGGAACGCCTTTCGCCAAGGCGCTGGCCGACGTGGGCATCATTCCCGGCATCAAGGTCGACACCGGCGCGAAACCGTTGGCGGGCCATCCCGGCGAGACCGTCACCGAAGGCCTGGACGGCCTGCGCGAGCGGCTCGCCGAGTACGCCGGCATGGGGGCCCGCTTCGCCAAGTGGCGCGGAGTCATCACGCCGGGCGCCGGCTTGCCCAGCCGTGCGTGCATCGAGGTCAACGCGCACGCGCTGGCCCGCTACGCGGCCTTGTGCCAGGAGGTCGGGATCGTTCCCATCGTCGAACCCGAAGTGCTGATGGAAGGCGACCATTCCCTTGCACGGTGCAAAGAGATCACCGAAGAAGTCCTGGATGTGGTGTTCGTCCAGCTGCGCTCGCAGGGCGTGCTGCTGGAAGGCCTGCTGCTCAAGCCGAACATGGTGCTGCCGGGGCAGGCATGCCCGACGCAGGAGACCGTGGACGAGGTCGCCGATGCCACGATGTCGTGCCTGCTGCGTACCGTACCCGCCGCCGTGCCGGGCGTTGCGTTCCTCTCGGGCGGCCAGTCGGCGCAGCTCGCTTCCGCCCGGTTGAACGCCATGAACCTGAGATTCAAATCGCAGCTGCCCTGGGCGCTGGCGTTTTCATACTCTCGCGCCGTCCAGCAACCGGCACTGGATGCCTGGAAGGGCGACACCGCCAACGTCGCATCGGCACAGAAGGCGCTCGTGCACCGTGCCCGCTGCAACCAGGCTGCGCGTCGGGGCGACTACGACGCGATGGCGGATGCGCCGAAATAGAGAAAGAAAGCGCAGAGTCCCGGCCCATGACCATTCACGACCTGTACAGACAAAAGCTTGTTTCTGCCTCCGATGCCGTTCGCCAGGTGCGCAACGGCGACTTGATCGTCGTGCCGACCGGCGTCGGCGAGCCACCGTCGCTGCTCACGGCACTGTCGGAGCAGCGGCTCGACTTCCGCGATGTCAAGGTGGCGCAGATCCTCGCGATGCGCAAGTACGCCTACATCGATCCGCAGACTGTTGACCACGTGCGCCATGTCGCGTTCTTTTTCGGCGGCGCCACCCGCGCCGGCGGGCAGGAAGGCTGGATCGATTTCATCCCCAACTACTTCTCGGAAATCCCGGCCCAGATCGAGCGCGGGCAGATCCCGGCCGAGGTGGTCTTCAGCATGGCCTCGCCGATGGACGCGCACGGCTACTTCGCCGTGAGCCTGGGGGCCGACTACACCATGGCCGCCATCGCCAAGGCGCGCGCGGTGGTGCTCGAGGTGAATCCGAACGTGCCTTTCGCTTACGGCAACTGCCACGTGCACATCTCGCAGGTGGCGGCGCTGGTCGAAAGCGATGCACCGGTGATGGAGGTGGGGCTGCCGAAAATCGGCCCCGTGCAGGAGGCCATCGGCAAGCAGGTGACCGACCTGATCGACGACGGCTCGACGCTGCAGATCGGCTATGGCGGCATCCCTGACGCGGTGGTGATGCAGCTCACGCACAAGCGCGACCTCGGCATCCACACCGAGATGATCGGCGACGGCATCCTGAAGCTGATCGAGTGCGGGGCCGTCACCAACCGACGCAAGAATTACCTGCCCGGCAAGACCATCGCCACCTTCGCGCTGGGGTCGAACAAGCTCTACCGCTTCATGGACCGCAATCCGGGCCTGGAGATGCACCCGGTCGACTTCACCAACGACCCCGCGCTGGCGGGGCGCAACGACAACCTGATTGCCATCAACGCCACCTTGCAGATCGCCCTGCTGGGCCAGTGCGGCTCGGAGAGCCTGGGGCACGCGCCTTATTCCGGCACCGGCGGCCAGTCGGACTTCGTGCGCTCGGCTAACCGCTCGCGCGGCGGCAAGGCCTTCATCGTGTTGCCCTCGACGGCCAGGGGCGACACGATCTCGCGCATCGTGCCCTCGCTCTCGCCTGGCACGCATGTGAGCACGAGCAAGAACGACATCAACTACGTGGTCACCGAATACGGTGTTGCCCAGCTGCGCGGCAAGTCGGCAAAGCAGCGGGCGCAGGAACTCATTGCAATCGCCCACCCGGACTTCCGGGCGGAGCTCACTGCGCAGGCAAAGAGCGCGAAGCTTCTCTGACTCAGCTAGGTGGCCTTCGCCGCGCGCACCAGCGACGGCGTGGCCTTGTAGCTCTCCGGGAACAGCTTCTTCAGGTCGTCGATCTTCGGCATGTCGTTGATCGCGATGTAGGGCTGGCTCGGGTTGAGCGTCAGGTAGTCCTGGTGGTAGTCCTCGGCCGCGTAGAAGGGCTTCGACATCTCGATGGTGGTCGCCAGCGGCTTGCCGTAGGTCTTGGCCTGGTTCAGCTGCGCGATGTAGTCCTTGGCGATGCGGGCCTGCTCGGCGTTCTCGGCGAACACGGTGGAGCGGTATTGCGTGCCGGTGTCCGGCCCCTGGCGGTTGAGTTCGGTCGGGTCGTGCGCCACCGAGAAGTAGATCTGCAGCAGCTTGCCGTAGCTGATCTGCTTCGGGTCGTAGGTGATGCGCACCGACTCGGCATGGCCGGTGCGGCCTGAACCCACTTCGTCGTAGCGTGCGGTCTTGACGTCGCCGCCGGCATAGCCCGATACCGCGTTGCTCACGCCCTTGACGCGCTGGAACACGCCTTGCACGCCCCAGAAGCAACCGCCGGCGAACACGGCGGTTTCGGTTTTGGCGGTGGGCGGTGCCACGAGATCGGCTGTTGGCGCAGGCACGCGCCGGGCCGTTTCGGCGAACGAGGGAACGGCATACCAGACCAGGGCCGCAGCTGCCAGCGTGCCGGCGGTGAGTGCAAGGGATTTCATGGGTTGTCCTTGGGGGGAGGTTCAGTCGCTGAAGCCGATGGTTGCGACATTGCCGCCGATTCCATCGGCCGTCAATGCCGTGCTTTTTCTTCTTCTCTTACTTCTTCATCTCGTCCTTTGCCATCGAGTCCTTCTTCATGGCGTCCTTGGACATCGAGTCCTTGGCCATGCCGTCTTTCGCCATTTCATCCGCGGCAAAGGCCGAGGCGCCAGCGAAGGCCATGCAGGTTGCGAGCAGGGTTGCAGTGAGCTTGTTCATTGTGAATCTTCCAGTTGAGGTAGGTTTCATTTTTCAAAAGAATGGCGCGGTTCCTTGGAACACGGCCTCGCACTTTCATCGGCAGCTGAGTTGCACAAAGACAGGCTCAGCTCCCTCCGAACCAGTTGTAGCCCTGGTCTTCCCAGTAGCCACCGGAATAGGTGTTGGTGACGAACATCGCCTTGATGTGCTTGGGGTTCTTGTAGCCAAGCTTGGTGGGCATCCGCAGCTTCATCGGAAAGCCGTACTTCGGCGGCAGGGGCTGTCCGTCGTAGGTCAGCGTCAGGAGCGTCTGCGGGTGCAGCGCGGTGGGCATGTCGATGCTGGTGTAGTAGTCGTCGGCGCACTTGAAGCCGACGTATTTGGCCGTGGTGTCGGCACCGATGTGGCGGAGGCACTCGGCAAAGCGCACGCCGCCCCATTTGCCGATGGCGCTCCAGCCTTCGACGCAGATGTGCCGCGTGACCTGGTCGTGTTGCGGCATGGCGCGCAGTGCGGGCAGCGTCCAGCTGCGCTTGTCGGCGACCATGCCGGTCACTTCGAGCTTGTAGCTGGCTTCATCGACTTCGCGGATCTCGTCCTCGCCGTAGTAGGCGTTGAACGGAAAGGGCCGGGTGATCATCGACTCGGGGAAAGTCTCGGCGAGTTGTGTCGGGCTGAAGATCAGGCCCTGCACCTTGTCGTTGAAGCGCGAGATCTTCGAGAGCGCGGCTTCGACATGGCTGTCGTCGCTGATGCTGCAACCCGTGAGCAGCGAGAGGCCACCGAGCGTCAGCGAGCGCTGCAGGAAGGCGCGGCGCGCGGGCTGGTCGAGCTTCTTTGCGATCAGCGAGCGGGCCTCTCGGACCACTGCATCGCCGTCGATGCTGGTCATCGTGGGGGCTTTGAAGATTCTCATGTCAGTTGTCCATTGCGGCTTGAAGTCGACATTGGGGGTGCGTGCACAGGGCACGCTACTGGTTTGCGGCCGATCAACAAGTGCTCTGAGCGATCACGCCGGCGGTGTGCTCTGCGCAGCGAAATAAAGGAGGAGGCATGCGGCCCTAGGCC
>CAMATD010000038.1 GCA_945860785.1 Variovorax sp. YR752
ATACTGCCTCGCACAATCGCCCGGCGCATGTGTTGTGCCAATCAGCTGCCTGCCTTTTTCGCCAAGTGAGCGTGCAACAAGCGGGGATTGGCGCAGATCATTCAATGCCTTGATAAGCTCTTTATCGCTGAACTCATCAGGCAGCATTACAACCGCGTCAGAGGGCAGGTAGGCCATCGATCCGTTGGCGTTGACCACGTGGCAACGCCCCGCCCCAGCGCGTCCAGAACCGCGGCAGAGGTTTCTCCGCGCGACAAGCTGCGCAGCTGGACGGCGACATCGGTTGCGCTCAAATAGCGTTTGAATGTTTCGGCATCTACCCAGCCGGAGATGCTGATCTCCGCACCTTCGCGGCTGTTGGCAATGGCTTGTTCCAACTGAACGCCGTAGCTTCCCTTTTCGTTCTCTCCGACAAACACAAGTCTGCACCGTGGGTCTGTTGCCAGGGACGACTGGTTCCATGCGTCCAGCAGACGGTGGTTCAGTTTCGTCGGGCCAAGCAGCCCAAATGCACAGACCAGAAACTCGTCCGCATCTAGGCCCAATTCTTTGCGCGCCCGAATTCTTGCCTCATCAATTGATTCCGGCATGACGCGCAACAAGGAGATCAGCGCCCAATTGTCCGTGCTTGTACTGCCGAACCATTGCTTGGCAAGTTCGAGCGAGTGCGGGGAATAAACAATGACACCTGACGCAAGCCGAATGACATCGAAGTTACACGGATACTTGAACATCACATCCGCCGTGTCCAACGCCTGTGCACGCTCGGCTACGGCGCAATAGCCGTGGGAGCCATACAGCGCTCGCGTCAATGCAAATGCTTCACCATTTACAAGCTCCCTGTATGCCTGAATGCCGCTGAGATAAAAGTCATGGAGCACGACGGTCCCCGGAATCTCTTCCAGCAGCGAAAACATGTGCTGATGAAATTCGGAGTTCCCGAAGTGATAGAGGACCCTGTCAAAAGACGATGCGTTATCTCGAAACCATTTGACGCTGCGCAGCGGAAACGTGGCGCTCATCTCACGTTCGTCGACCGCCTTCAGGGCGGTGATAAGTTCGATGTCGTAGAACTTGGCCAACTCCGGTAGCAACTCGGCGCTGTAGGTCGCAATTCCGCTGCGTTCGGGCGGTAGCGGCGACACGTAAGCCAAGCGAGGGCGTTTCGCGGCAGTTGGTGCCACCGGTGTGCGATTTGTTGCCGCGGCCGTCGATTCGTGCATTTCCTCGAAAGCCCGCAGCGCTCGCCGCGCCGATTCGTCCCATGAAAACTTCTTGCTCTGTTGCGCGTCGTGCTCGACCAGGGTGCGTCGAAAAGCGTCGTCGCTCAATACCTGCGACATCTTCGCGGCAATAGCCTTGTCGTCGCGCGGATCGAACATCGCATCGTCGCGCCCAATGACTTCAGGAAGGCTGGATGTATTGGCTCCGATGACGGGCGCGCCGCACATCATGGCCTCCAGTGCCGGCAGGCCGAAACCCTCGTGCCAAGACGGAAAAACGAACAGTACACACAGGTTGTAGAGGTCGACCAGGTCTTGCTCCGGAACGAAGCCGGTGATCACCACGTCACCGTCGACCAAACCTTGTTGGCGCGCGAGCGTGAGCAATCCCTCCCGGTCTTCGGGCCGCGCCGAACAGACGATGGCGAGCTGTTTCCCCGACCGCAATGCAGGCGGGAGCAGCGCGAACGCCCTGATCAGGCCGTCGATGTTCTTGCGATGGTCGATGCCACCGGCGTACATCACGAACGGCTTGTGCAGCTGGTATTGCGCGCGTAGTGCCTGCTCGCGTTCGGGCAATACAACGAGCTTTCGGAAATGGTCTCCGGCAGCCGTCGATACATTGACGCAGCGTGCCGGATCCAGGCCCAGGTGGGTGAGACCCTCTTGTCTGGATGAATCCGAAATAGCGAGCCAAAGGCTGGCCTTGCGCATCGACGCTATCTTGCCCATGTACCAGTCGCGTACGACCGGGTTGTCGAGGTAAGGATGAGGGTTGATCAGCGGGATGAGGTCGTACAGTGTGACTGCCGTGGGCATGGCGCGAACCTGCCTATACTGGTGACCGTCGCGTCGCCCAGGCCTTCGAAGAGGCTCGACACATGCACGGCGTCGGGCGCGAGGCTGGCCAGGAATGCTTCGTAGAGCATCTCGTCCGCGCGCACCTCGCCAGGCGCGCGGGCTCCGGAGCCTGACTGCGCGGCCGGATACCAGACCTTGATGTTCGTTGGATCGATCAGTCCCTTGAATGCCGCCCGGAAGTCGTCCACCGCGTCGGGAAACCGCCCATTCAGCGCAAGCAAGATCTCATGAATTCCCGCCTGCCGCGCCATCGATTGCGCGAGAGACAGGCTATAGCGTCCGATACCGCGATGTCTGCTGCCCGTGGATTGGGCGCCCTGAAGGTCGATGACGATTCGCATCAGGCGTGTCCCGTATCTTGTTGGCTTTGACGCAACTGTCGATAGACCAAGGCGGTGTCGGGAGACATGGACAGAGGTTTTTCCTGCGAGTTGTGTGCTACCGCGGCAATTGGTGGGGTCAGCATCGCTTGCAGGCGGCGTCTTAGTGACGGAGTACGGCTCAGGGCGAATACCGCAGCGCGCTTGAGTGTGGGATGCCGGCCGACGCCGATGGCTGCAATACGGATTGCCGTCTTGATCCGCCGCTTGATCCCACTCGTGATACGACCTTCGGCTATGGCGGTTGCCAGCCGCCGGGTTGGTGTGTTCGTAGCAAGCAAGGCACGTGCCTCGGCATGAATGGCGCGATCGTTTGCCTGATGCGCTATGGCCTCGCTCGCAGTTGCCCGAGCTTCAGCTTCAATAGCTCGCATCGTTGCGCGATCTGTGCGACTTTTCTCTTCTTCAAGTCGAGTCATCGCGTTGTGTTCCGTCCAAGCCAATTCTGCACGGATGGCATCCAGTTTTGCCGCGTCGGCATGCCGTTCGGCTTGGTGGCGGGAGACAAGGTCCGCGCACCAGCCGCTCGAGGACAGCCCACTGAGTCGAGCGCCATCGAACACGTTGGGAGGCGTTTGCAGTGCAGCGATCAGGTCCGAATGCTTCGATGCGACGTAGAAGCGATTCAGCCCGTCGAAGTACGCGAATTGATATCCAGCATCGACCAGAATGCGATCAGCGCCTTCATAACGCAATTCAGTGGACATCGGAATCGTGGCTTCGATCACCATGATCCAAGGGCGCAGCGTCGTACTGTCCCAGCCTCGCAGCACCTCTTCCTCCAACCCTTCCACGTCGATCTTCAGCCAATGCACCGGTCCGCCTTCCAGCGAGGCCAGGGCTGTCTTCATCGGGAGCATGGGCGCCGCAATGGTCTGGTGTCTGGTGTGCAAAGCCGTGCTCGGCCTGATGGCTGTCCGCGTACGCCTTTACCCCCGTGCTGAGGCCCGTATCCGCTATGACATTCAGTTCCAGCATGCCGGCGCGGTCCGACAGGGCTAACTGGAGTACTACTTCGTCAGGCCGGTCTTGTCTGAGCAAATCGGCGTAATACGGCACGGGCTCGACGTGAACGCCACGCCATCCCTGTTCGTAGAAGGCCTTGCTCACGGAGTCAATCACAGGATGCTGTGCGCCGACATCTACATACACGCCTGCAGGCACGTGCTTCAGCGCGCGCCATAGCATGACGTCTTCGAAATTCTGCGCGTACGAAGTGAAAGCCTTGGGGCTGTTTTCTTGAGTCATGAGTGACTTGCGGCTGAGCCGTTGTTCCTCCCGGGGAAATGCATGCTTTCGCGTATATCCTACATTTTACGAGTTGGAAACGGGCGATCCTTGGCATGATGGCCGCACTCCAAAAGAACCAATCATGTTGAAGATACGTTTGTTAGTGAAAGTGCCGTATCGCGATGCAAAGACTTGATTCACTGCGCCGCGCGGTACGGAAGGTCCCCAAGGCCGCGTACTGGCTGATGACGCCGTGGCGTATGCGGCAGCGGCTGCAGTTTCTCCGGGCTCGGGCGGCCCGAGAGGCCAGGGCCCGGTCGCTGGCGTTGCTGGTCGATGCGGAGCGTTCCCGAATGAGCGCGTTGCGTCTTGGGGATCAAGCGGGTGTTGTGGGGGGGCTCGATCTCTACGATACCGCCGAGGTCCTCGACGCCGCCGGTTTGCCTCGAGAGCAGGTTTTCTGGCCGAAGCCGAATCCCCGGTCCGTCGTCATGGACCGGATGGGCGCGGCTCGTTTTCTGATGGACACGCTGCGCGAACGCAAGGACCTTCGCGCGCGCTTTCCCGTCGCGCTGTCTGCGTCGGAGCAATCCGCATTCGCCGACTGGCTGCGGAGTCCCCAAGGCCGGTCGGACCTGAATCTGACCGCCGAAGAATCTCAGAATCTGGTTGCACTTCTTTCCGAAGACTTTGCCGCCCGGGCCCGGCAGTTTTTTCTGACGAGCGATGAAATCCGCGCCGTGCTTCCTCACGGGCTCATGCCATCCGGTCGTCGCAGTCTGTTTTCCTGGGTCATGCAACACGGGCTGGACGCCGGGGGACTGTCGCGCGAAGAGGTCTGGTGGCTGTTTCTCCAGGCTGCGGAAGGCCCGCAGGTTGAACGCGTGCGGGCCTTTCTGTTCACGCCCGATTGGCAGACTCGATGCCCTGACGCGTTGACCGTTTTCGGCTGGCCCCATTTTGCGCGCTGGGTCGACCAGATGTATGGCGCCGACGACAAGGTGGCAGGCTCGGCCGTGCCCCCCGGACTTCCAGAGGCTTCAGTGCAACTGCGCATCGCCTATCGGGCGACGGCCGCTTGGCAAGTGATGCACCCAGATGCGTTGTCGAACGAAGCTGCCGCGCGTGCGCTGATCGCCTGGCTCGCATCCAGCGACGAAGCGCGGGTCGACCCCGATGCCCGTGCATGGTGTGCCAATCTGGACATTGACGCAGTGATTCCCGGCATGCTCCACGGTGGGGTCAACGTCATTGGCCATTTCTGCTACCCCTCGGGCCTGCGTGTATCCGTGGAAGCCATCGTCGAGGCGATGGGCTTGGTCGGCATCCCAACCTCCTTGCGCGACGTGAGGACCGATGCGCGTGACGACCCTGCTCACGTTCGCTTCGACGGCCTGGAGTCGGGCGACATCACGCTCATCCACGCGCAGCCAGAGCCCTTTTTTGCCGAGGCCTACGCCAGGGCAGACCTCGCCGAACGCAATCCCCGCACCTACCGCATCGCTTACTGGTACTGGGAGTTCGATTCGATCCCCGAGGCCTGGTGCGCCCACGCCGAGACGGTCGACGAAGTCTGGACCGCCACGGAGTTCATTGCGCACGGCCTGCGCGAGCGTCTGTCGATTCCGGTGCGAACGCTCTTTCCGGGCGTGACGCTGGCACCGTTCCAGGTGCGTGATCGGTCCTATTTCAAATTGGATCCTGATCGCTTCACCTTCCTGTTCACCTTCCACATGGTGAGCGTGATGGAGCGCAAGAACCCGCTCGGGCTCATTCGCGCTTTCAAGATGGCATTTCGCGCCAACGAGTTGGTCACGCTGGTGCTGAAGACATCGTTCGGCGACAGGCATCCAGTGCAGTTCCAGGAGCTGCTCGATGCAGCTGCCAATGAATCGACCATCACCATCATCGACGAGGTCTTCAGCTCCGATGACGTGCTCTCGCTCATGAACGCGTGCGACGCTTACGTGTCGCTCCATCGAAGCGAAGGACTCGGGCTGACCATGGCCGAAGCGATGCTGATGGGCAAGCCGGTGATCGCAACGGCTTTCTCCGGCAACATGGATTTCATGAACGAAGACAACAGCCTTCTAGTGCCATACGAACGGGTGAAAGTCGGTCGACCCATCCCGCCGTACGACGCCGATCTGGAGTGGGCGGAGCCGTCTGTCGAGCATGCGGCCCAGTTGATGCGCCGCCTGTACGAGGATCCGCAATGGGCGCGCGAGATGGGGGCGCGCGGCAAGCAAAGCGCTGAAATCAATCTGTCGCTTGACGCGGCGGGACGCCGCATTGCCGAGCGTCTCGAAGAAATCAGCACGTTGCGGCGACGAGCGTCGAGCTGATCGCCGCAGCTAGCGCTCGACGATGCGCCCGTGCTCCATGTGAATCACGCGGTTGCACTCCTTGGCGATCAAGTCTGGCGAGTGCGACGCCAGTACCAGAATGCCGGACTTCGCCACCACGTCCCTCATGCGCTTCTCGGCCTTCTCGGTGAATTCGGCATCGCCCACCGACAGCCATTCGTCCATGAGCAGGATGTCGGCTTCGACGCTGGTGGAGATCGAGAACGCCAAGCGCATCATCATGCCGGTCGAGTAGGTGCGCGCGGGCATGTTCACATACTCGCCCAAGCCGCTGAATTCGCAGATGTCGGGCGTGAGGCGGTCGACCTCCTTCTTGCTCATGCCCATCACAAGGCCGCGCAGCATGATGTTCTCCACGCCCGTCGCGTCCATCTCGATGCCCAGCGAAGGGTCGATCAGGCTGGCGACCGTGCCTTGGCGCGCGAACTCTCCCGAGGAAGGCTCATAGACTCCGGCCAGCGTACGCAGCAATGTCGACTTGCCCGCGCCGTTGTGGCCCACTAGGCCGAGCCGGTCACCGCTCTTGAGCTCGAGATTGATGCCGCTGAGCGCCTGCACCACGGTTACGCCGGTTTCCTTGCCGAAGCGGCCGCCGGTCACCGAGGCGGCCAGGGTCTTCTTGAGCGAGTTGGCGCCGGCGCCGTAGATCGGAAAGTTGACGGCGACGTTTTTGAGTGAGATGAATGCCATGGATCAGAGCCAGTAGACGACGCGGCGGCGGTACTTCGAGAACAAGAGAATGGCCAGGGCGAGGCACAGCGCCGTCCAGACCATGATGCCGATCCAGCTGTGGATATGCGCGACGCCGCCCATCAGGGGCGTGCGAAGCAGGTCCAGCATCTGCGCGAACGGGTTCCACAGCACGTACCTGGCACGGCCAGGAAGGCTCTCGGGCAACCAAAACACCGGCGTCAGGAACATCAGCATCTGCATCACGCTGGTGACGATTTGCGTGACGTCGCGATAGCGCGTGCAGACCAGGCCCAGCAACAATCCCAGCGCGTGCGCATTGATGATCAGGATGACAAAGGCCGGCACGACAAGCAGTACCGACCAGGACAGCGAGATGCCGGCCCAGATCGCCACCGGGATGTACAGCACGATCTGATGAGCAAACTGGATCAGGTTGCGAGCGAGGCCGCGCCACACGAACAAGCTGATTGGGAAGTAGCCCTGCTTGAGGTAGTTGGACGACCCGACGAAGGCATTGCAGGCATCCGTCACGATGCTGGAGAAAAACCCCCAGAAGATGATGCCCAGCGCAAGGTGTGGGAAGAACCTGGAAAGCTCGGTGCCGAACAGCGAGCTGTACAACGGCCCCATGCCGCCGATCATCACGCCCATGCTCAAGGTGAGCCACATGGGGCCGAGCATCGAGCGGCGATAACGCAGCACGATGTCGAACCAGGCAAGCGTCCACCAGATGTCGGTGCGGCGAGTGCCTTGCCACCAATCGGACAAGGCGCTTCGGTGGAGATTGGAGTGAACTTGACTCATGTACGTCCGTAGGTGTCTGCTAGGCGGACGATGTCGTCTTCGCCCAGGTAACCGCCACATTGGACTTCGATGAGTACCAGCTCTTCGTCGCCGATATTGGTCAGGCGGTGTTTTTCCTTCAGGGGAATGTAGCGATACTGGCCCGGAAGCGTCTCATGCTCGGTCTCTCCGATTTGCACGATGGCGCGCCCCTGGACGACCACCCAATGCTCCGCGCGCTGGTGATGGTATTGCAGGGACAGCGATTCGCCGGGTCTGACGGTGATGCGCTTGATCTTGTAGCCTTCTTCTTCCTTGAGCGAGGCGTACGTGCCCCACGGACGGTGGACCACCGGCGGCAGGTGCACTGTGTCGTGCTTGCGAGCCTTGAGCACGTCGACGACCTTCTTCACCTTTTGTGCGCTGTCCTTGTGCAGAACCAGCAGCGCGTCGGGCGTGTCGACGATCACGAGGTCGTGAACGCCAACGGTGGCAACGACCTTCGGGCCGTAGCTTTCGACCTGTACGTGGGTGCCGGTCGTGTCGAGGGCCACGACATCGTCGGGAAGCGTGTTGCCGCTGGCGTCAGGCGTCAGCGCGTTGGACACCGCGGGCCACGAACCCACGTCGCTCCAGCTGAACTTGGCGGGCACCACATGGACATTCGAGGCGCGCTCCAGCACCGCGTAGTCGATGCTGATGTCCGGTTGCAGGCCGAACGCGTGAAGATCGAAGTTGACGGAGGCGCCGGAGGTCTTGGCGGTTTCGAGCGCATGCCTTGCTGCCCTGATCACGTCCGGGGCGTGCTTTTCGAGCGCCGCGATGATGGTGTCCGCCGTGAACGCGAACATGCCGCTGTTCCAGTAGTACCGGCCGGTGGCCAGGTACCTTTGTGCCGTCTCGAGGTCGGGCTTCTCGACGAAGCGCTTGACCCCCTGGCTCTCGCGGGAGACGTGCTCGACCTCGATGTAGCCGAAACCCGTGTCGGGGCTTGTCGGGCTCACGCCGAACACCACGAGGTTGCCTTCCTGCGCCAGGCGGAAGGCCTCGGTCGCGCTGGCCACGAAAGCATGCACGTCCGGCACCAGGTGATCGGCCGAGAGAACAAGCATCACGGTGTCGCCGCTGAACTGCCGCGCACATTGAAGCGCTGCCAACGCGATGGCCGGACCGGTGTTGCGCCCCTTGGGCTCAAGGAGAAAGGTCGTGGTCGGCGGGTCGCTCATCTGCCCGAGCACGTCCTTCGTGAGGAACAGGTGGTCCTTGTTGGTCACGACCATCAGGTCGCCGGTCCCGCAAGCCTGTCCACGTTCGACGGCCTGTTGAAGCAGCGTGGAGTCGCCGATCTTCATGAATGGCTTGGGAAAAGCCTGGCGCGAAGCAGGCCAGAGCCTGGAACCGGCGCCTCCCGAGAGCACCACAGAGAGTAGCCTCATTGTTTTCCTTTAGCTTTTTAACCGGTCAATTTTACGGGCAGCCCTTCGACGGCCGGCGTGGGGGGTGAAACGGCCGCCATCGTCCTTTGTTGCGGCTGGTTGCGAAGATAATCCCCTCCCGCAAGGCCAGCGACGTCATGTTTCGGCATCGCCCTGTCTATTTCAGGTATTTCCTCACAAGCTCCGCTTCATCCGCCCTGCGGGTGCGCAATCTCTATGAAATCTGTCTATCGATTCATTCTCGGCCTGGCCGGACTCTGGCAAGGACCCGGAATGATGGAGCGCGTGCAGCGGGCATGGCGAATGTTCAAGAAGTCAGGCTGGGCAGGCATCCGCTGGGAACTGGGGCGGCGCTTCGGTGGCTACAACGACTATTCGAAATGGGTGCGGCGCTACGACACCCTCACGCCCGAGCTGCGCGACAAGATCGTCCAGCGTGTGGCCGCCATGAAGGACCGGCCGCTCATCTCGGTCGTGATGCCCACCTACAAACCCAACCCCGCGTGGCTGCGCGAGGCCATCGAGTCGGTGCGCAGCCAGATCTACCCGAACTGGGAACTCTGCATCGCAGACGACGCTTCGCCCTCGGCCGAGGTCCGCGAAATCCTCAAGTCGTACAGCGAAACCGACCCGCGCATCAAGGTCGTGTTCCGGCCGAAAAACGGCCATATCTCGGCCGCATCGAACAGCGCGTTGGAACTGGTTTCGGGGCCTTGGGTGGCGCTCATGGACCACGACGACCTGCTGCCCGCCCACGCGCTGTTCTGGGTGGCCGATTGCATCACCGAGCATCCCGACGTGAAGCTGATCTATTCGGACGAAGACAAGGCCGACGAGGGCGGCCACCGCTTCGGCCCGTACTTCAAGTCGGACTGGAACGTCGATCTCTTCCGTTCGCAGAACATGTTCAGCCACCTGGGGGTGCTCTCGACCGAACTCATGCGCTCGGTCGACGGCTTCCGCGTGGGGCTCGAGGGCTCGCAGGACTGGGACTTGGTGCTGCGCTGCATGGAGCGCATAGAGCCCGGGCAGATTCGCCATATTCCCCGCGTGCTGTACCACTGGCGGGTGCACGTCGACAGCACGGCCCGTTCGATGAATGCCAAGCCCTATGCGGCGCTGGCGGGCGAGCGAGCCCTGAACGAGCACTTCGAGCGCACCGGCGTGCGCGCCACCGCCGAACACCTGGATTTCGGCTACCGCGTGCATTACGCCTTGCCCGATGTCTTACCGTTGGTTTCCGTGATCATCCCGACGCGCAACGCCTTGCAGCTGACGCGCCAGTGCGTGGAGTCGATCCTCGCGAAAACCAGTTATTCGAACTACGAGATCATCATCGTCGACAACGGCTCGGACGATCCGGACACGCTGGCCTGGTTCAAGCGCGTTGCCGCGGAGAAGCCGAATGTCCGCGTGCTGCGCGACGACCGCGATTTCAACTACGCGGCGCTGAACAACGGTGCGGTGGCGGTGGCCAACGGCGAACTCGTGGCGCTGGTCAACAACGACATCGAAGTCATCACGCCAGAATGGCTCGGCGAAATGGTGAGCCTCGCGCTGCAGCCGGGCGTCGGCGCGGTGGGCGCGCGGCTCTGGTTCCCGAACAAGACACTTCAGCATGCGGGCGTGATCCTCGGGGTGGGCGGGATCGCTGCGCACTCGCATCGCCGCATGCCGGCCGGCCGCGAAGGCTATGCCGGCCGTGCGGCGCTGATCCAGTCGCTCTCGGCGGTCACCGCGGCCTGCCTCGTGATCCAGAAAAGTCACTACCTGCAGGTGGGCGGCCTTGACGAGGTGCATCTGAAGGAATCGTTCAACGACATCGACTTCTGCCTCCGGCTGCGCGAAGCGGGCCTGCGCAACGTCTGGACGCCCTACGCGGAACTGTTCCACTACGAGTCCGCGACCCGCGCCAAGGATGTCTCGCCCCAGAAGCAGGCGCAGTTCCAGGAGGAAGCCGCCTACATGCACAAACGCTGGGGCGATCTCATCCAGAACGACCCCGCCTACAGCCCCAACCTCATGCTGGCGCGCGAAGACTTCAGCTACGCCTGGCCCCCCCGCGTGGCCCCTGTCTGATGGCCCTCGACGTTTCCGTAGCGCTCTGCACCCGCAACGGCGCGCGCTACCTCCCCGAGCAGGTCCGCAGCATCTGCACGCAGACGCTGTTGCCGCGGGAGATCGTGCTGTCCGACGATGGCTCGACCGATGACACCCTGGCCGTCGTGCGCGACACCATCGCGCAATGCGGCGTGGCGGACCGGATCGCGCTGCGCGTGTTCAGCAACATGCCGCCGCTGGGCGTCACGCGCAACTTCGAGCAGGCGGTGCGCGCCTGCAGCCATGACCTGATCGCGCTGTGCGACCAAGACGACGCCTGGCACCCCGGCCGGATCGCGCGCATGGTGGCGCAGTTCGAGGCGCGGCCCGACCTGCTGCTGCTGCACACCGATGCGCGCCTGGTCGACGCCCGGCTCGAACCCCTGGGCACCACGCTGTTCCATGCGCTGGAGGTGCAGCCTGCCGAACTGGCGGCCATCGCAAGCGGCGAGGCCTTCGGCGTGCTGCTGCGACGCAACCTCGTGACGGGCGCCACCACGATGTTCCGCAAGACCTTGCTCGAAGCCGCACTCCCGTTCGCGCCCGAATGGGTGCACGACGAGTGGCTGGCCGCCGTGGCGGCAGCCATCGGGCGCATCGACGTGCTGCCCGAGCCGACCATCGACTACCGCCAGCACGCCAGCAACCAGATCGGCGCTCGGCGGCTCACGTTGTCCGAGAAGAAGGCCCAGGCTTTTGCCGAGCGTGGCGACAAGCACGTGGCACGGCTGCGCCGGGCCGAGGCGCTGCTGCAGCGCCTGCAGCAACTCGGCGCCCGGGTGCCGGCCGGCTACCTGGAGGCACAGCACGCCAAGGTCGCGCACCAGCGGTTCCGGGCCGAGCTTCCCGCGGCGCGCCCGCTGCGCCTGCTGCCGATCCTGATCGAGGCGGCGCGCGGTCGTTATGCGCGCTTCGGCCGCGGTGGCCATGCCATCGCGCAAGACCTGCTCGAACGCGGATAGTCCGACGAAAAGACCCCGCTACGGGGTCTTGGCCCCGAGCCGCCAGTACCGCCAGAACGACCCCGACAGCCACACCTTCAGCAGGCTGGTCACGTGCCAGTACAGGTACTTCTTGCTCCGGTGGCTCTCTCGCTGCGCATCGTGCCGGGCCATGAGGTCTTCGCCGACCTGCAGCTTCCAGCCCGCGAGCCGGGTGCGGGCGCAGATGTCGAAGTCTTCGCCATACATGAAGAATTTCTCGTCGAAGCCACCGACCTGCC
Source organism: Variovorax sp. YR752 (assembly GCA_945860785.1). Taxonomy (GTDB): domain Bacteria; phylum Pseudomonadota; class Gammaproteobacteria; order Burkholderiales; family Burkholderiaceae_C; genus Variovorax. Next base: position 12,295 of record CAMATD010000038.1, read on the forward strand.
GGTAGGCCTCGCTGCGAAACAGCATGAACAACCCGGGAATCCATGCGGGCACCGTCGGCCGCACATAGCCGGGCTTCTTCCTCCCGACGATTTCAAATGGTGTGATCAACGCCCGATGCGGTTCCGGCTCGTCCTTGCCCGGCTCCAGGATGCGCGGCGTCAGCAGGCCTGCGTCGGCCGCTGCCTGCGCGAGCAACGGCGACAGCACGTCGCCGTCGAAGCGGATGTCCGGGTTGAGCACCAGAAACCACGGCGTGCCACAGCACTCGAAAGCCTGGTTGTGATTGGCGCCGAAACCCTTGGGGCTCGCGTTCTCGATCCTTTCGACCTCGAAACCCCAGGTTCGCCCCGCAAGCACGTCGGGCTCCGGGATGTTCAATGTGAGCACGACCTTGGCTGTCGACGTGCGGCTGTACCGGTCCAACTGCTCGAGCAACGGCTGCACCAGTGCTAGCTGGCCGTGACTCACGATTGAAATGGTGATCGAGGGGGCGGGGGAGGGGGGCGTTGGCATGGTCTAATTTCGCTCGGGAATTCTAGGGTTCCCCAACCCCCACACATGATTGCCCTGATCGTCATCAGTTTCTTCGTCGCTGCCTTCTCGGTCCAGCTCTTCATGCGCCGGGCGCGCAGGCATGCACGGCTCTACGGCGCCGACATGCCCCAGCGCTTCCACAAGGGCCATGTGCCACGCCTGGGCGGTGCGGGCATCCTGCTGGGCATGGGGGCGGCCTGGCTGGCCGCCGGCATCACCGGCACGGATCCGTTCAATGTGGCCTGGCCGGTCAAGACCTCGATGCTCACGCTGCTGTGCATTGCACCGGCCGTGTTGGGCGGCATCGTCGAAGACGTGACGCAGCGCGTCAAGGTGCGCTACCGCTTGGGGCTGACCATCGGGTCGGCGTTGCTGGTGTGCTGGCTGCTGGGGCTGGGCGTTTCGCGCACGGGCTTCGGGATGGTCGACGGCTGGCTGGCGATGGTTCCGTATGCCACCGTGCTGTTCGCCGCGCTCGCCATCGGCGGATTGCCGCACGCCTTCAACATCATCGACGGCTACAACGGCCTGGCGGGCACCGTGGCCGTGCTGGTTTGCCTGGCCATCTCGCACGTGGCGCTGCAGGTGGGCGACCGCCAGCTGGCGGCCATGGTGGTCTGCCTGGGGGGCGCCACCGTCGGCTTCCTGGTCTGGAACTACCCGCGCGGCAAGATCTTCGCCGGCGACGGCGGCGCCTACGTCTGGGGCATGGTGATCGCCGTGGCCTGCGTGACGCTGGTGCAGCGGCACCGCGTCGTGTCGCCGTGGTTCCCGATGCTGCTGCTGATCTACCCGGTGTGGGAGACGCTGTTTTCCATCTACCGCAAGCTGGCCCGCGGCCAGTCGCCAGGCACGGCGGACGCCCTGCATTTCCACCAGCTGATCTTCCGCCGCATCGTGCGCGTGGCCCTGGCGGATGACGAGGCGCGGCAGCTGCTGGCGCGCAACAACAGGACCTCGCCGTACCTCTGGATGTTTGCCGCGCTGTCGGTGGTGCCCGCGGTGCTGTTCTGGAACAACACCATCGTGCTGATGCTGTTCTGCCTGCTGTTCGTCACGACCTATGTGGGCGCTTACCTGATGATCGTGCGATTCAAAGTACCGCGCTGGCTGCGCCCCTGACGCTATCTTTGCGAGAATTTCCCTTGTCCACCGCTTTGGAGTCCGACCGCCCATGACCGACCCTGTCCTCAACATCCCCCCGCGCGACAAGGCCGAGATCCTGGCCCAGGCGCTGCCGTACATCCGCAAGTTCCACGGCAAGACCATCGTCATCAAGTACGGCGGCAACGCCATGACCGACCCGGCCCTGCAGGTCGACTTTGCCGAAGACGTGGTGCTGCTCAAGCTGGTCGGCATGAACCCGGTGGTGGTGCATGGCGGCGGCCCGCAGATCGAGGCGGCGCTCAACAAGCTGGGCAAGAAGGGCAGTTTCATCCAGGGCATGCGCGTGACCGACGCCGAGACCATGGAAGTCGTCGAATGGGTGCTCGCCGGCGAGGTGCAGCAGGACATCGTGGGCCTGATCAACCAGGCTGGCGGCAAGGCCGTGGGCCTGACCGGGCGCGACGGCGGCCTGATCCGCGCGCAGAAGCTCAAGCTGGCCGACCGCACCGACCCCAACGTGCACCACGACGTGGGCCAGGTCGGCGACATCGTCTCCATCGACCCCAGCGTGGTCAAGGCACTGCAGGACGACGCCTTCATTCCCGTGGTCAGCCCGATCGGCTTCGGCGAGGACAACGAGAGCTACAACATCAACGCCGACGTCGTGGCCGGCAAGCTCGCCACCGTGCTCAAGGCCGAGAAGCTCATGCTCCTGACCAACACGCCCGGCGTGCTCGACAAGAACGGCAATCTACTCACCAACCTGAGCGCGCGCGAAATCGACGATTTGTTCGCTGACGGCACCATCTCGGGCGGCATGCTGCCCAAGATCGAGGGTGCGCTCGATGCCGCCAAGAGCGGCGTCAATGCGGTCCACATCATCGACGGCCGGGTACCGCACGCGATGCTGCTCGAGATCCTGACCGACCAGGCCTACGGCACGATGATCCGCGCCCGCTGACCGGGAAGGCGCGTGCTTACTGCGCTGTGCGAGAATCAATTGATTACATCTTTGCACGCGCTCCCATGCAGAACGAAGAGACAGCTGCTTCCGGCGTTGAGACCCAGGTGGATACGCCAGCCACCCCGACGCGCAAGCGTCCGAAGCCGGGTGAGCGGCGCGTGCAAATTCTGCAGGCGCTGGCCGCCATGCTCGAGCAGCCCGGTGCCGAGCGGGTCACCACCGCCACGCTCGCTGCGCGGCTGGAGGTGAGCGAGGCCGCCCTCTACCGCCACTTCGCCAGCAAGGCCCAGATGTTCGAGGGCCTGATCGATTTCATCGAGCAGAGCGTCTTCACGCTGGTGAACCAGATCCTCGAGCGCGAAGGCGCCACCGGCGCGCAGCAGGCCGCCAAGATCCTCACCCTGCTGGTCCAATTCGCCGAGCGCAACCCGGGCATGACGCGCGTCATGGTCGGCGATGCACTGGTCTATGAAAACGAACGGCTTCAGCAGCGCATGAACCAGTTCTTCGACAAGATCGAAGCCACGCTGCGCCAGGTGCTGCGTGGTGCCGCCACGGCCGATGGCTCGGCCACCCCCACAGTCGATGCGCAGGTGCGCGCCGCGGCGCTCACGGCCTTCGTGGTCGGGCAGCTCCAGCGCTTTGCGCGCTCGGGTTTCCGCCGCACACCGTCGGAACATCTGGAAGCCACGATCGCATTGATCGTTTGATTCGTCCCTGTCGGGGCGACAGGTCAATGGCCGCAGGCCAGCCAGGTCAGGCGACCGTCACGCCCACCTTGGCCCCTGCCGCGATGATCTCCCCCCATGTCGCGTCGTCCACCCAGATCCCGTCCTGCCGCCGCGCGGCGCGCGCCTTGCGCTCGGGCTCGCCGGCGATCTGCACCGCGTCGAAGCCCTGGCCCGGCGGGCTTTGCCGCAGCCAGTCGATGAACTCGCGTGCCTCCTGGTCGAAAGCCTTCTGCGTGCCGAGCTTCGCCGGGTCGATCAGCACGGTCAACATGCCGTTGAGGACGGTGCGTGCCGTGTCGGCCGAGCGGTGCCAGGTGCCGCCGCCCGTGAGCGCGCCGCCCAGCAGCTCGCACACCACGGCCATGCCGTAGCCCTTGTGCTCGCCAAAGGTCATGAGCGCACCGAAGAGCCCGTTGCCCTGCGGCACCACGACCACGCCCGGGTCGTTGGTCGGCGTGCCTTTCTCGTCGATCAAGTAGCCGTCGGGCACCTGCTCGCCCTTGTTGTGCGCCACGCGCATCTTTCCCTGCGCCACGCGGCTGGTCGCGTAGTCGAGCACGAAGGGCTCCGCGCCCGCGAGCGGGATGCCGATGCAGCAGGGGTTGGTGCCGAAGCGCCCGTCGCCGCCGCCCCACGGCGCGACCACGGGTCGTGAGAGAACATTGACGAAGTGCATCGCCACCAGCCCCTGCGCCGTCGCCATTTCGGCGAAGTGCCCGATGCGGCCCAGGTGGTGCGCATGCGAGAGCGTGAAGATGCAGCTGCCATGCTGTCTCGCCCGCGCGATGCCGAGCTCCATGGCCTGCACGCCGACGATCTGCCCGTAGCCGTGCTGGCCGTCGAGCCCCATCATCGTGCCGATGTCGAGGTTGATCTTCACGGCCGCGTTCGGCTTCAGGCCGCCCTCGGCCACCGCATCGATGTAGCGCGGCAGCATGCCCACGCCGTGCAAATCATGGCCGCTCAGGTTGGCCAGCACGAGGTTCGCGGCCACCTGTTGCGCTTCGGCGGACTGGCTGCCCGCCGCTTCGAGGATGCGGGTGACGGTCGATTGCAGCCCGTCGGCTGGCAGTGTTCGGGACATGGATCAGACTCCCTTCGCGTTCAGTGTGATGGCATAGAGCGACGTCGTCGCGCAGATGAAAAGCCGGTTGCGCTTGGGCCCGCCGAAGCAGACATTGGCCACGCGCTCGGGCAGCAGGATCTTGCCGAGCAGCGTGCCATCGGGGTGCAAGGCATGCACGCCGTCCAATGCGCTGGTCCAGATGCGGCCCTCGGTGTCGAGGCGAAAGCCATCGAACAGGCCATTGGTGCATTCGGCGAACACCTCGCCGCCGCTCAAGGTGCGGCCATTGCTGCCGACCTTGAACCGGCGGATGTGCCGCGGCCCGTCCGCCGCATGGCTCGCGCCCGTGTCGGCGATGTAGAGCAGCGACTCGTCGGGCGAGAACGCCAGCCCGTTGGGTTTCACGAAGTCGTCGGTCATGCGCTCGACATCGCCGCTCGCAGGATCGATGCGGTAGACATGACAGGCGCCGATCTCGCTGTCGGCGCGCAGGCCCTCGTAGTCCGAGAGGATGCCGTAGCTCGGGTCGGTGAACCACACGCCGCCGTCCGAATGCACCACCACGTCGTTGGGCGAATTGAGGCGCTTGCCTTGCCAGTGCGAGGCCAGCACGGTGGTCGATCCGTCGTGCTCTGTGCGGGTCACGCGCCGCGCCAGGTGCTCGCAGCTCACGAGGCGGCCTTCACGGTCGACCGTGTTGCCGTTCGTGTTGTTCGACGGCTCGCGGAAGATGCCGACCGTGCCGTTCACCTCGTCGAAACGCAGCATGCGGTTGTTCGGAATGTCCGACCACACCAGCGTGCGGTGCGCGCCGAACCATGCCGGGCCTTCGCACCAGCGTGCGCCGGTCCACAGCCGCACGACGCGTTCGGGGCCGGGGATGCAGGTGTTGAAGCGCGGGTCCAGCCGTTCGAAGCCGGTGCCGTCCAGAAAGCCGAAGGGGAGGGTGGCCATGGGTGCTTTCCTCTGGCTACATCACGGCGCCGACTTGCCAGGGCACGAACTCGTTCTGCCCGTAGCCGTGCTGCTCGCTCTTCGACTGCGCGCCCGAGGCGGTGGCGAGCACCATCTCGAAGATGCGCTGTCCCATCTCCTGGATCGAGGCCGTGCCGTCGACGATCTCGCCGCAGTTGATGTCCATGTCTTCTTCCTGCCGCTGCCAGAGCGCCGAGTTGGTCGCGAGCTTGAGCGACGGCGAGGGCGCGCAACCATACGCCGAGCCGCGCCCCGTGGTGAAGCAGATGATGTTCGCGCCGCCGGCCACCTGGCCCGTGGCGCTCACCGGGTCGTAGCCCGGCGTGTCCATGTAGACGAAGCCGTGCGCCGTGACGGGCTCGGCGTATTCGTACACCGCCTCCAGGTTGCTGGTGCCGCCCTTGGCGACCGCGCCCAGCGACTTTTCGAGGATGGTGGTGAGTCCGCCCGCCTTGTTGCCGGGCGAGGGGTTGTTGTTCATCTCGCCTTCGTTGATCTCGGTGTAGTGCTCCCACCACTTGATGCGGTCGACCAGCTTCTGGCCGACCTCGCGCTTCACCGCGCGGCGCGTGAGCAGGTGCTCTGCCCCATAGACCTCGGGTGTTTCGCTGAGGATGGCCGTGCCGCCGTGCGCCACCAGCAGGTCCACCGCCGCGCCCAGCGCCGGGTTGGCGCTGATGCCCGAGTAGCCGTCGGAGCCGCCGCACTGCAGGCCGATGGTGATGTACGCCTGCGCTGCAGGGCTCGCGCTTCACCGCGTTGGCGCGCGGCAGCATCTCGTTGATGAGCGACACGCCCTTCTCGACCGTCTTGCGCGTGCCGCCCGTGTCCTGGATGTTGAACACGCGGAAGTTCTCGCCCTCGGCCAAGTTGCCGGTTGCGAGCCAAGCGTTGATCTGGTTGGCCTCGCAACCAAGGCCCACCACCAGCACGGCCGCGAAGTTCGCATGCGTGGCATAGCCCGTGAGCGTGCGTTCGAGGATCTGCATGCCCATGCCCTCGGTGTCCATGCCGCAGCCCGTACCGTGGGTCAGCGCGATCACGCCGTCGACATTCGGGAACGCCGCGAGCGCCTGCGGGTTGGTCTTGCGCGAGAAGTTGGTCGGCAATCGCGCGCGCGGCCGTGGCCGAGCAGTTCACGCTCGTGAGCACGCCGATGTAGTTGCGCGTGGCCACGCGGCCGTCGGCGCGCTTGATGCCCATGAAGGTGGCTTCGCGCTTCGCAGGCGCCGGCTTCACGTCGGCGCCGAAGGCGTAGTCGCGTTCGAAGTCGCCCTTGTCCGGCCCCATGTCGAGGTTCTGCGTGTGCACGTGCTCGCCGGCGGCGATGGGCTTGCTCGCGAAACCGATGATCTGGTTGTAGCGGCGCACCGGCTCGCCCTGCGCGATGGCGCGCATCGCAATCTTGTGGCCCGGGGGAATGAGGCCGCGCACGGCAATGTTCTCGACGACGGTGCCGCCGAGCAGCTGGGAGCGCGCGATGACGACGTCGTCGGCGGGGTGGAGTCTGATGTAAGGGTTCATGGTGGGGATCTCTGCTGGCGTTTTTTTCAGGAGGCCTTCGCGCGGCGCCAGCTCGCGCTGAATCTCTGGTGGAACTTGTCCATGTGCTGGTGCATGGCCTCGCGCGCCGCCACGGGGTCGCGCGCGGCGACGGCGTCGAGGATGGCTTCGTGCTCGTTGATGGCGGCCTGCCATGAGTCCATGGTCTCGAAGTAATCGATCATCCGCGCAAAGATCGGACCGTGCCGCGAGTCCCAGAAGCCCTGCACGGTCTCGGTCAGCACCACGTGGTCGCAGGCGTTGACGATGGCGAGGTGGAAGGCGCGGTCGCCCTCGTGCGGCACCTCGTTGCGCGCGGCCAGCTCCCGCATCATGCGGATCGCACGACGCATCGCGTCGACGTCCTTGCGCTTGCCGTGCTGCGCGGCGATGGCGGCGGTCTCGCCCTCGACGATCCGGCGCGCCCGGATGATTTCCAGCGGCCCCCATTCGGTGCCGGCCGTCGGGGTGCTCGAGCGGTGCGAGCGGTTGAGCACGTACACGCCCGAACCGGTGCGGATCTCGACCCAGCCCTCGACTTCGAGCGCGATCAGCGCCTCGCGCACCGACGGCCGGCTCACGCCCAGCTGCTTGGCGAGGTCGCGTTCGGCCGGAATCCGGGCGCCCACGTCGAACTCGCCCTTGGTGATCAGCCCGCGGAGCTGGTCGGCAATCTGGCGGTAGAGGCGTTGGGGTTCGACGGTCTGGAGCGGCACGAGGACGAAGGAGTTAAGGGTTGTCCTGAATTGGACAAGTGGTAAGGCCAATTCAGAATACGATCCACCGTCCGCGCCACCCATCGGGCCTAACCCCAGGAGACACCATGAGATTGAAGGGCAAAACCATGCTGGTCACGGCCGCCGGTCAGGGCATCGGCCACGCCAGCGCGCTCGCACTGGCCGCCGAGGGCGCGCAGGTCTGGGCCACCGACGTCAACGAGAAGCTGCTCGAGCGCTATGCGGGCGTCGCCAACATCACGGCGGCGAAGCTCGACGTGCTCGACAAGGCCGCCATCGGCGCGCTGGTCGCGAAGCTGCCCACCCTGGACGTGCTCTTCAACTGCGCGGGCGTGGTCCACAACGGCACCATCGAGCAGGCCAGCGACGACGACCTGGCCTTCGCCTTCAACCTCAACGTGCGCGCCCAGATGTGGACCATCCAGGCCGTGCTGCCCGGCATGCTGGCGGCGGGGCGCGGCAGCATCATCAACATGGCGAGCGTCTGCTCCAGCATGAAGGGGTTGCCCAACCGCTTTGTCTACGGCACCACCAAGGCGGCGGTGCTCGGGCTCACCAAGAGCGTGGCGGCCGACTACGTGGCCCGCGGCATCCGCTGCAATGCCGTGTGCCCGGGCACGGTCGACACGCCTTCGCTCGGCGACCGCATCAACGCCAATGCCGATCCGGACGAGGCCCGCAAGGCCTTCATCGCGCGCCAGCCCATGGGGCGGCTCGCGCAGGCCGAGGAGATTGCGCCGGTCGTGGTGTTCCTCGCGAGCGACGAGTCGGTGTTCGCCACCGGTCAGGCCTTCACGGTCGATGGGGGCCTCACGATATGAACCAGCTCGATTTCACGGGCCGCCATGCGGTGGTGACCGGCGGCGCGACCGGGCTGGGCTTCGGCATCACCCAGCGATTGATCGCTTCCGGCGGCAGCGTCACGCTGTGGGACCGCGACGAGGCCGCGGCCACGCAGGCCGCCCAGTCGCTCGGCGCCAGGGCCTTCGCGCTGAAGGTCGATGTATCGTAGCAGCCTTCGGTCGCCAAGGCCGTCGCGGCCACGCTGGCGCAGGCGCCGCGCATCGATGCGCTGGTCAACAGCGCCGGCATCACCGGCCCCAACGTCAAGCTCTGGGACTACCCGGTGGACGACTGGCGCCAGGTGATGGACGTCAACATCAACGGCGTGTTCCTGTACTGCCGCGAGGTGGTCGCGCAGATGCGAAAACAAGGCTACGGCCGCATCGTCAACATCGCCTCGGTGGCCGGCAAGGACGGCAACCCCAACGCCAGCGCCTACAGCGCGAGCAAGGCGGCCGTCATCGGTCTTACCAAATCGCTCGGCAAGGAGCTCGCCGACACCGGCATCCGCATCAACTGCGTGACGCCCGCGGCCGTGAAGACCGCCATCTTCGACCAGATGACGCCCGAGCACATCGCCTTCATGCTCTCAAAGATTCCCATGGGCCGCTTCGGCACGGTGGAAGAGGTGGCCGCGATGGTCGGCTGGCTCTGCACCGAAGACTGTTCTTTTTCCACCGGCGCGGTCTTCGACCTCTCCGGTGGCCGCTCCACTTATTGATCATTCAATGCACTGAAAGGAAAGCATGAAACTCGTCCGCTACGGCAACCCCGGCAAGGAAAAACCCGGCCTCATCGACGACAGCGGCAAGCTGCGCGACCTGAGCGCCATCGTCAAGGACATCGGTCCCGACCAGCTCGGCGATGCCGCCATTGCCAAGCTGCGCAAGACCAAGATCGACAAGCTGCCGCTGGTCAAGGGCAAGCCGCGCTTCGCGCAGCCCGGTGGCCAACGTCGGCAAGTTCATTGCCATCGGCCTCAACTACGCGGACCACGCGGCCGAGTCCGGCCTGCCGGTGCCCAAGGAGCCGGTCGTGTTCACCAAGGCCAACAGCTGCATCCAGGGCCCGAACGACCCGGTGATGCTGCCCAAGGGCTCGGTCAAGACCGACTGGGAAGTCGAGCTCGGCGTGGTCATCGGCACGCGCGCGCGCTATGTCTCGCAGAAGAACGCGCTCGACTACGTGGCCGGCTACTGCACCATCAACGACATCAGCGAGCGCGAATACCAGATCGAGCGCGGCGGCACCTGGGACAAGGGCAAGGGTTGCGACACCTTCGGCCCGCTCGGCCCCTGGCTCGTGACGCGTGACGAAATCGAAAACCCGCAGAAGCTCTCGATGTGGCTCGACCTCAACGGCCAGCGCGTGCAGACCGGCAGCACCAAGACCATGATCTTCAGCGTGGCCAAGATCGTGAGCTACGTGAGCCAGTTCATGACCCTGATGCCCGGTGACGTGATCACCACCGGCACACCGCCCGGCGTGGGCATGGGCATGAAGCCGCCGCTCTACCTCAAGAAGGGCGACGTGATGACCCTGGGCATCGAAGGCCTGGGCGAGCAGCGGCAGGAAGTGATTCCGTTCAAGCTCTGACGCTGAGCGGTATTTGACGGCGCGGCGCTCTCCAGGACAAAGGGCGCCGCGACCCCCCCGAAGAATTTCAACAACAGTGGTGGGGACAAATCGATGAGACAGTTTTTCACGGCGCTCCTGCTGGGCGACGGCTTGGCCATGGGCGCGTCTGCGCAAACCCAACAGCCCGTCACCCTCAAGTGGGCGCACGGCTACGAGACCAGCGAACCGTTCCATACGCAGGCCGAGGCGATGGCGCAGAAGATCAAGACGGCCACCGCGGGCCGTGTCGAGATCCAGCTCTATCCGGCCAGTGCGCTCGGCGGCGAGGCCGACTACAGCAAGAAGCTGGCGTCGGGCGAGATCGACATCGCCTACATCGGCATCAACGTGCTCTCGCGGGACTATGCGCCGCTGGGCGTGGTGGGCTTTCCCTTCCTGTTCTCCGACCCCGACCACGTGCGGCGCTTCCTCGTCAGCCCGGTGTTCGACGAACTGCGCAAGGGCTATGAGGCGCAGAGCCGCAATCACCTGATGGCGGCCGTCTACTACGGCGCGCGGCATGTCACCTCGAACAAGCCGATCAATTCGCCCAAGGACATGCAGGGCCTGAAGCTGCGCGTGCCCGATGCGCCCAGCTACAAGCTCTTTGCGAAGAGCATGGGCGCCACCGCCACGCCGATGCCGTTCGCCAAGGTGTACGACGCGCTCAAGAGCGGCGAGATCGATGCAGAGGAAAACCCGCTGCCCACGATCCTTGCCAAGAAGTTCTACGAGGTGCAAAAGAGCGTGACGCTCACCGGCCACATGTACGACATGCTCGGCATCGTGATCTCGCCCGCCGCGCTGCAGCGAATCGGCGCGGGAGACCGGGTCATCGTGAACGACATCATCCGCAAGGACGCCGTCTGGGCCAGCGTGCAGATCATCGCGCGTGAACTCGTGGCCGAAGGCAAGCTTGGCGAGACCGGCATCAAGGTGATCCGGCCCGACCGGCAGGCCTTCGTCGAGGCGGCGCAGAAGACCGTGTCGCCGGCCGAGCTGCAGGCGCGGCCGGGCGACTACGAAAAGATCCGCGACCTCGTGAAGACTGGCGCGCACTGAGGGGCGCACAGGCCGGTCTGCGATCATCGCGTCCATGCGGACGCCTTCCGACCATCGCAGCCAGGTCTTCGGATCGCCGTGGGACGGCGTGCACGGCACGGTGATCGAAAGCGCCCGCCACTACGGCCGGCACTGGCATGCCACCTACGGACTGGGCCTGCTGGAGCAGGGCGCGCAAAGCTCGGCCAGCGGGCGCGGCAAGGTCGACGCCTATGCCGGCGACCTGATCACCACCAACCCCGGCGAAGTGCATGACGGGCGTCCGCTCGGCGGGCCGTCGCGCCGTTGGCGCATGGTGTACTTGGACCCCGGCGTGATGGTGGCCATGAATGGCGACACCGACTCCGCCGCCGACATGGCGCTGACGCGCCCCGTCATCCGGGATGCGCGGCTCGGCACCACGCTGCGGCGCCTGTTCGTCCGCCTCGACCATTGGCGCGCCGCGTCGAGGCGCTCGCCTGCGAAGAATCGCTGGCCGAGGTCTGCGGCCTGTTGCGCGACAGTCATTCCACGGCGGTGCCATCGCGCGAAGCCGCCGCCGACGTGAAGCAGGTGCGCGAACGCCTGGCCGACGAACTGCTCGCACCGCCCACGCTCGCCGAGCTGGCAACGATGACCGGCCTGAGCACTTACCAGGTGCTGCGCCGCTTCGAGAAAACCTATGGCGTGCCGCCGCATGCATGGCTCGTGCTGCAACGCGCAGAGCGCGCGCGCCATCTCATCCGCCACGGCGCCGACCTGGCGCAGGCCGCGGCGGCCAGCGGTTTCTCCGACCAGAGCCACATGACGCGCATCTTCGCGCGGCAGTTCGGCTTCACGCCCGGTGCCTGGCAGCGTGGTCTTCGGTTTTAAATGTCCCATTGACAGAACATTGAAACTGCAAAAACATCAAAGGCATGTCGCAAATGCCTTTGCCGAAGTACCACCAGATCTACCTGGTCCTGCGTGAGCAGTTGCACGAAGGGCGTTTCGCGGAGGGGCTGCCCGGCGAGCTCGCGCTCATGGCGCAATTCAACGTGGCGCGCGTCACGGTGCGGCGTGCGCTCGAGCAGCTGTCTTCCGAAGGCCTGATCGCACGCAACCCGGGGCGCCGAACCCGCGCGCTGCCGCCGGTGACCGCCGGCGAGCCGCACAGCGGAAAGAGCGTGGAGCGCGCCAATCTGCGCGGCCTGCTCGAGAACCTGGTCACCATGGGCCTGCACACCTCGGTCAAGGTGATCGAGGTCGCGACCATCACCGCCTCCACCCAGGTGGCCGAGGCGCTGCAGCTGCAGCTGGGCGACCCGGTGCAGAAAGCGGTGCGCGTGCGCTCCACCAAGGAAGGCCCGCTCTCGCACATCACCACCTACGTGCCCGACACCATCGCGCGCCGCTTCGGCCGCCGCGAACTGTCGAAGAAGCCCATCCTCGTGCTGCTCGAAGAGTCGGGCGTGAAGGTGGGCCGCGCACACCAGACCATCTCCGCGCGCCTGGCCGACAACGTGATCGCGCAGCACCTGGACGTATCCGTCGGCTCGGCCCTGCTCGCGGTGCGTCGCCTCATCTACGACGAAGACGAGCGGCCCGTGCAATGGCTGCACGGCCTCTACCGCCCCGACCGCTACACCTACGAAATGCAGCTCTCCCGCGTGGGCAGCATCGACGCGAAGGTGTGGGTCAGCAAAGACGTGTCAGCCCAGTTCAACTGAAGAGAAAAAGGAAAGCCCCACCATGCAGAACCGCCGCCGTTTCGTGTCGCAGTCCGCCGCCCTGGCCACCGCCGTGGCCTTCCCGCTCGTGGCAGGGGCGCAGCCCAGGACCGTCAAGGTCGGCGTGCTGCATCCGGTCACCGGGGCGCTGGCCTATTCGGGTCAGCAATGCCGCCTCGGTGCGCTGATGGCCATCGAGGACATCAACGCCGCCGGCGGCATCAAGTCGCTCGGCGGCGCGAAGCTAGAGGCCCTGCTGGGCGATGCGCAGTCGCAGCCGCAGGCCGGCTCAGCCGAGGTCGAGAAGATGAACGAAGCCGGCGTCTCGGCCATCGTGGGCGCCTATGCCTCGGCCATCTGCCTGGCCACCACGCAGGCCGCGGCCAAGTACAACCTGCCGCACGTGGTCGACGTGGGCGTGGCCGACCAGATCGTCGACGCGGCCTGAAGAACACCTTCCGCTTCGGCCCTGGCTACAAGAAGTCGACCGAGGTGGCCATGGCCAACCTGCTGGTGCTCAACAAGGCCGCGGGCAACCCGGCCAAGACCGTGATGATCATTCACGAGGAGTCGCTGTTCGGCGCCGGCACCGCGCAGCTGCTCTCGCGCGAGCTACCGGGCTATGGCTTCGAGGTGAAGGAGGTGGTGAAACACGCCAACCCCACGCGCGACTTCAACAACATCGTGCTGCGCATGAAGTCGATCAACCCGGACATCGTGATTCCGGCCAACTACTACAACGAGTACGCGCTGCTCGTGCGCACCATGCAGCAGCAGAAGGTGGTGCCCAAGGCGATCTTCTCGGTGCTCGGCGGCGCCGCATCGAGCTACAAGTTCGTGAAGGAATTTCCGGACGCGGCCAACGGCATCATCGACTGCAACCACTGGTTCAACCCGAAGGACAAGCGCGCGCAGGACCTGCGCAAGCGCGTCGAGGCCAAGGGCCAGTTCTTCAGCTACGAGGTCTTCATGACCTACACCTCGATGTGGCTGCTGGCCGATGCGCTGGAGCGCGCGAAGTCGACGGAGCGCGCTGCGATCGTCGACGCGCTGGAGAAGAGCACCTTCGGCAACCACTTCATGCCCTACGGCCCCACGAAGTTCGTCAACGGCCAGAACGAAGGCGCGCAGCCGCTCATGACGCAGGTGGTGAAGAACGACATCAAGGTCATCATTCCGCGCGACTACCGCGAGGTCGAGCCGGTGTTCCCGCTGCGCGCCGTCTGATCGGAAGGCGGGATGTTCGATTTCGGCATTCTTTTCCCGTCGGTCCTGAACGGGCTGACGACGGGCGTGGTGTATGCACTGATCGCGCTGGGGCTCACGCTGATCTACGGCGTCCTGCACATCATCAACTTCGCGCACGGCGCCAGTCTGATGCTGGCGCTGTATGCGGTGTACTTCCTCAAGGAGCGCCTGGGCATCGACCCATACCTTGCGCTGCCAATCGTCGTGCTCGGCATGTTCGCGCTCGGCTACGCGCTGCAGCGCGTGGTCATCAACCGCGCGGGCCACGGCAAGGACGAGAACATCCTGCTCGCCACGCTGGGCATCGCCATCGTCATGGAGAACCTCGCGCTGCTGTTCTTCAAGTCCGACACGCGCAACATCGACACCGCCTATTCGCTCAGCACCGTCGCCATCGGCCCCGCGATGATCGCCGTGCCCAAGCTGGTGGCCTTCGCGGGCGCGCTCGTCGTCTCGGCCATCCTGTTCTGGATCATGGGCCGCACCGACCTGGGCCGCGCGATTCGCGCTGTCGCCAAGGAGAAAGAGGGCGCCAAGCTCATGGGCATCGACGTCGACCATGTCTACGCCATGAGCTTCGGCATCGGCCTCGCTTGCCTGGGCGCAGCCGCGTGCTTCCTGCTGCCCGCCTATTACGTCAACCCGCAGGTCGGCGGCGGCTTCGTGCTCGTGGCCTTCACCATCGTCGTGCTCGGTGGCATGGGGAGTTTCGTCGGCGCGCTGATCGGCGGCTTCCTCGTCGGCGTGGTCGAGTCGCTCGGCGGCCTGTACCTCGGCGAATCGCTGGGCCAGATCGGCATCTTCGCGATCTTCATCGGCGTGGTGCTCTTCAGGCCCCAGGGCATGTTCGGGGCCAAGGCATGAGCGCCGGCATGAAGCAACTCGCGGGTATCGCGCTCTTCGCGGTGGTGGTTGGCTGTGTGCCATTCGTCACCAAGTCGGGCGTCACGCTCAACTTCGTGATGATGGCGCTCTACGCCACGCTCATCGCGCAGGCCTGGAACATCCTTGGCGGCTTCGGCGGGCAGTTCTCGTTCGGACATGCGCTGTTCTTCGACACCGGTGCGTACATCCAAGCCATCGCGCAACTGCAGGGCGGCATCAACGCCTGGGTCGCGCTGCCGCTCGCGGTGATCGGTGCCGCGCTGGTCGGACTTTTCATGGGTGCGCTCACCTTTCGCTACGGCCTCAAGGGCTCGTACTTCGCGCTCGTCACGCTGGCCTTCGCCGAGGTGTTCCGCATCCTCGCGCTGTCGGTCGACTTCACCGGCGGCGGCGTCGGGCTCATGGTGCCGCTGCGCGAATCGGTGGCCAACCTGCAGTTCGCGACGCGCGCCGGCTACCTCTGGGTGGTGCTCGCGATGGTCGTCGCCGCGCTGCTCGTCACCTGGTGGCTGCGCAACGGCCGCTTCGGTGCCTAC
This sequence comes from Variovorax sp. YR752, assembly GCA_945860785.1. GTDB lineage: Bacteria > Pseudomonadota > Gammaproteobacteria > Burkholderiales > Burkholderiaceae_C > Variovorax. Next base: position 27,831 of record CAMATD010000038.1, read on the forward strand.
CTGCAGGCCGTGCGCGACAACGCAGATGCGGCACGCGCCGTCGGCGTCAATCCGTTCCGCGTCAAGCTCGCGGCCATCGGGTTGTCGGCGGCTTTCATGGGCGCGGCCGGCGCCTTCTACGTGCAGGTGTTCCAGTACATCGACGCCGGCATCGCCTACGGCTCGGCCGTGTCGATCGAGGCGCTGGTCGCGGCCATCGTCGGCGGCATGGGCACGATGTGGGGTCCGGTGCTCGGCGCTGTCGTGCTGCACCTGCTGTCGGACTTCACGCGCAATCTCTTCGGCGAACTGCCCGGCATCAACATGGTGATCTACGGCACGGTGCTGGTGCTCATCGTCATCTGCGTGCCGCGCGGCATCGCGGGCATCGGGTTGTCGGTACGGCAGCTGTGGAACGCGAAGGGAGGCCGCAATGACTGAAGACCTGCTGGTCGTCGACGGCATTTCGCGTTCCTTCGGCGGACTGAAGGCCGTGCAGAACGTGAGCCTCTCGGTGCGCGAGGGCAGCCTGAGCGCGCTGATCGGGCCGAACGGCGCGGGCAAGACCACGTTGTTCGCGCTGATGTCCGGTTTCCTCAAGCCCGACACCGGCACGGTGCGCTTCGCGGGCCAGGACATCACCGGCCGCGAGCCGCACCGCAATGCCGCGCTCGGCATGACCCGCACCTTCCAGATCGTGAAGCCCTTCGCGGCACAGACGGTGCGCGAGAACATCGCCGTCGTTGCGCACCTGCATGTTCGCGGCCGCGGCGAGGCATTGCGGAACGCCGAAGCGGTCGCGCTGCGCGTGGGCCTCGCGCCGCAGCTCGACAAGCCCGCCTCGGACCTCACGGTGGCCGGCCGCAAGCGCCTCGAACTGGCCCGCGCCCTGGCGACGCGGCCGCGCCTGCTGCTGCTCGACGAAGTGCTCGCCGGCCTCAACCCGCAGGAGATCGCCGAGATGATGCCGGTGGTGCGCGGCATTGCCGACAGCGGCGTGACCGTGCTGATGATCGAGCACGTCATGCAGGCCGTGATGAATCTGGCCGAGCACGTATGGGTGCTGGCGCAGGGCCAGCTGATCGCCGAAGGCAGCCCGGCGCAAGTGACCTCCGACGACAAGGTCGTCGAAGCCTATCTGGGCCATGGCACCGCGGCGCGGCTGCGCAAGGCCGCATCGGGAGCCACGGCATGAGCTCGCTGCTCGATATTCAAGGTCTGCGCGGTGGCTATGGCCGCGTCGAGGTGCTGCGTGGCGTCGACCTGCAGGTGAACGCGGGCGAGATGGTGGCGCTGCTCGGCAGCAACGGCGCGGGCAAGTCCACGCTCAACAAGATGGTCTGCAGCCTCTGCCCCGCCTGGGGCGGCACCGTGCGCTTCGACGGCAAGGACCTGAGCGGCGCGCACTACCGCGACGTCGTCAAGGCCGGCCTGATCCAGGTGCCCGAAGGCCGCAAGGTGTTCCCCAACCTCAGCGTGCGCGAGAACCTCGAGCTCGGCTCCTTCACGCGGGCACGCGAGCGCCGTGCGGCGAACCTGGAGAAGTCGTTCCACATCTTCCCGCGGCTGCGCGAGCGCATGGACCAGCACGCCGGCACCATGAGCGGCGGCGAGCAGCAGATGCTGGCCATTGCGCGCGGTCTCATGGCCGAGCCCGTGCTGCTGATCCTCGACGAGCCCTCGCTCGGGCTCTCGCCGCTGTTGGTCGAAGAGATGTTCTCGCTGATCCGCGAACTGCGCGACGGCGGCCTCGCGGTGATGCTGGTCGAGCAGAACGTCGGCCAGTCGCTCGAGATCGCCGACCGCGCCTACGTGCTGGAGAACGGCAGCGTGCGCTTCTCGGGCCTGCCCGGCGAGCTGCTCGGCAGCGACGAACTGCGGCGAGCGTACCTGGGGCTCTGAGCCCTCAAAAAAACACCCCCGATTTCCCCGGAGACACAACACATGAAAAGACGCGACATCCTCCTCTCGTCGTTGGCCGCGGCATGGGCCGGCAGCGCCCTCGCGCAGATCGGCAATGCGCCGGTGCGCATCCTCGTCGGCGCGCCCGCGGGCGGCTCGACCGATACGCTGGCGCGCGCGCTCGCCGTGAGCATGGGACCGGCGCTCGGCCGCACGGTGATCGTCGAGAACCGGGCCGGCGCAGGCGGCAACATCACGGCCGACGCCGTGGCCAAGGCCGCGCCCGACGGCAACACGCTGCTGATGAGTTTCACCAGCCATGCGATCAACGCCACGCTCTACCCGGCGCTGCCCTTCGATCCGGTGAAGGACTTCACCGCGCTCACCTGCGTGGCGACCTCGCCCTCGATCCTCGTCGCGCACCCCTCGGTGCCCGCGAAGGACGTGCGCGAACTCATCGCGCTCGCCAAGGCGAAGCCGGGCCAGCTCAACTTCGCGATCGGCGCAGTGGGTGCGTCGCTGCACATGGCGGGCGAGGCTTTCAAGATGCAGTCGGGTGTCGATATCGTGAACATTCCCTACAAGGGCACCTCGCCCGCGGTGCAGGACGTGCTCGCCGGCCAGGTGCAGCTGATGTTCGCGGCCGTGGGCAACGTCAAGGCGCACATCCAGGCCGGCAAGCTCAAGGCGCTGGGCGTGACCACGGCGAAACGGCTGCCAACCTTCCCCGACGTGCCGGCCATT
>CAMATD010000039.1 GCA_945860785.1 Variovorax sp. YR752
TGACACGTGGACGATCTTGGGGACGCCGTCCAGGGTGATCTCGCGGGGATCGAAGTCTTCGAGAGGATCGTGTTCATTCACGCTTCGCGTCGGTGTCATCGGAGTCCTGCTGGTTGTGTGGCTCTATTACAGGGGGCAGGGCGCTAGACTGCCAGTGTCTATTTAGACATTTATCAGGCGTTTTCAGCCATGCGTGATTTCACCGTTCTCGTTCTGCCTGCAGCCTTCGGCACGAGCGTCGCCGTCACGCTGGATGTGCTGAACGCCGCGGCCGGGTTGGCGCCCCGGCTCAAGATGCCGCGGCCGACGTGGCGCGTGGTGTCTCCGGATGGCGGGGGCGTGCCGCTCAGCAGTGGCCTGCAGGTCGAGACGGTTGCGATGCCCGACCGCTCGCGCACCGATTCCTCGACCTGGATCATTCCCGGCCTGGGCGTGGACCGCCCCGCGGATCTGGCGGCGCGCCTGGCGTGCGACGACGCCAGGCGCGCGATCGCATCCGTGCGGCGGCATGGCGCACGCGGCGGCGCGGTGGCCGCATCGTGTTCCGCCGTGTTCCTGCTTCAGGCGGCAGGCCTGCTGCGCGACCGGCGGGTCACCACGTCATGGTGGCTTGCGCCGGAGCTGCGGCGCATCGAACCCGCGTGCACCGTGGACGCCGACCGCATGGTCTGCGCTGACGGACCGGTGAGCACCGCCGGCGCCGCATTCGCCCAGTCGGACCTGATGCTCCATCTGCTGCGCACGCGATTCGGCAGCGCGCTCGCCGAGGCTGTCGGCAAGGTGCTCCTGATCGACGGGCGCCAGGCGCAGGCGCCGTTCGTGGTGCCGTCGATGCTGTCCAACGGCAACGAACTGGTCAGCCGGTTGACGCAGCGCATCGAAGCCTCGCTGCCCAGGCCACCCAGCGTGGCGGCGCTGGCCGACGAATTCGCGATGTCGCAGCGGACGCTCGCCAGGCACGTGCGCGCCGCCACGGGCCAGGGCGCCCTGGCGCTGGTGCAGAGCGTGCGGCTGAACCGGGCGCGCATGCTGATCGAGACGAGCCGGATGACGGTCGAGCAGGTCGCGGCGCAGGTCGGCTACGAGGATGCGACGGCGTTGAGGCGGCTCATGCGCAAGGCGGCCGGTGCGACGCCGAGCAAGTTCCGTCGGGTTGGCAGGCGGCTTGACTGCCAGGCAGTGCCATCACGCCCATCGGCTATAAGTAGTACTAAGGGTTTAAATTGTTGGACTGAACGATCGGAGAGGTCTATGGATGAATCCATCATGGACACCGCCCGGCTCGATATCCACGTGCCAGAAGGCTGGACGTGCTGGATCGAACTCACGCGAACGCCGAAGGGCACCTACGCCGGCATCGCGGAGTTGAGCCTTTGCGGCATTCCCCGGTGCGCCCTCGTGATCACCCAGCAGCTGTCGTGGGATGCGGCCGTGGAACGCGCGACGGCTCGGGCGGACCACTTCGTCCGGCAATGGACGCCCCAGCGGGCGCACTGAGATCCTCTCGCCGGCTGCGGCGAAAAAATTCACCGGGCTCATGGTAGAAACCGCCTGCCGTCGGCGCGGTCGCGCATCGCGTCGTCCGGATGGCAGAAGCCTTTCAACCTCCGCGTTTCCTCTTGCCGCACTGTCCTCGCCTCCATGCCGAACATCAAAGACTGGGCTGACCGACCGCATGCCCGGTGGGTGGCGTGGCTGCTGCTCGGCATCGCCCTGTTCGTGGCCGGTTGTGCCGGCCTGCCCACCGAGGTGCAGCGCAAACCCTCGGTGGCCATTGCCGACGGTACGGACACCACGCTGGGCCGCCTCGTCAAGGCGGCTGCGCCGCCGGGCGAACCGCTGAGCGGATTCCGGCTGCTGCCGATGCCGCAGTTCTCGCTGCATGCGCGCATCGAGCTGGCGCGCCGCGCGCAGCGCTCCATCGACGTGCAGTACTACCTCGTGCAGAACGACGAGACCGGGCGCTACCTGCTGCGCGCGCTGCGCGATGCGGCGGATCGCGGCGTGCGGGTGCGTCTCCTGGTCGACGACCTCTATACGGCGGGTGCCGATCCGCTGTTCACCAGCTTTGCCTCGCATCCGAACGTCGAGGTGCGTCTCTTCAACCCGTTCCCGGCGGGGCGCGACCGCTTCGGCACGCGCTGGGCCGCGTCGCTGTTCGACTTCGACCGCGTGCACCGGCGCATGCACAACAAGCTGTACGTGGTGGACAACACGATGGCGGTCATGGGCGGGCGCAACATGGCCAACGAATACTTCCTGCGCGACGGGGGCTCGAACTTCATCGACATCGACACGCTGGTGGCCGGCGCGGTGGTGCCGAAGCTGTCGTCGCTGTTCGACATGTACTGGAACAGCCCCTACGTGTACCCGATCGAATCGCTGGTGGCCAAGGGCAGCGAATCGCCGCAGCAACTGCGCGAACGCTTCGACCGCCTCACCAGCGGGCCGGAGCAACTGCACCCCGAGGAGCCGGACTCCACCGACCTGCTGGGCAACAACCCGTTGGCCAAGGACCTCGACGCGGGGGCGCTGAAGCTCGTCTGGGCGCGCGCCGAGGCCTACGCCGATCCGCCGGCCAAGGCCCTCGCGCCCACGGACGAGGGCCGCGGCCTGCCGGCCGACGAGGCGACTGACAGCGTGCTCTACAACGTGCGGCGCTACCTGCGCGGCGCCGAGAACGAGATCATGCAGACCACGCCCTACCTGATTCCCGGGCGCGGCGGCATGGAGTCGATCCGCATCATCCGGGGCAACGCCGTGAGCTACAGCATCGTGACCAACTCGCTGGCTGCCACCGACGAATCGTTGGTGCACATCGGCTACCGCCGCTACCGCGCCGAGATGCTGCGGCTCGGTGTGGAGCTTTACGAGCTGAGTCCCAAGCGCGTGGAGCAGACCAAGCGCTTCGGCATGTACGGCTCCGCGAGCGGCCGGCTGCACGGCAAGTCGGCCGTGATCGACCGCAAGATCGTGTTCATCGGCTCGATGCTGTACAACACCGAGGTGGGCATCTTCATCTTCAGCCCGCAGATCGCGCAGCAGCTCACCAGCCTGATCGGCTTCATCCGGCTCGACGGGGCGTACCAGTTACAACTGGGGCCCACCGGAGCCATCGAATGGGTAAGCCCGGCCTCGGGCGACGCGGCCGACACCATCCTGCACCAGGAACCCGAAACGGATTTCTGGTCGCGCTGGAAGCTCGAACTGCTGGCTCCGCTGGTGCCCGAGAGCCTGCTTTAGCCGACAAGACGCGGGCACGCACAACTGCCGCCTGGTCACATCCATAAAAAGAGGGATGGCGAGGAAGGGGGAGTACCGAAGAATCGCAACGCTCGTGTTACGAGTTGATTCTTTTGTTTGCTTCCTCATCCACACTTCCATGAAAACCACCTCACAGACCCCGGCCGCTGCAAAGCAGTTCTCCAAGACGACGCGTACCGCATGTGCGGTTGCGCTCCTGGTTTCACTGGGAGCTTGCGGAGGAGGCGGCGGCTTTCCCGTCGCAGGCGGCAACCCGCCCGCGAGCAACCCGCCCGCGAGCGACACGCCCGCGAGCGACACGCCTGCGAGCGACACGCCTGCGGTCACCGTCAATTTCTCGGGAACGGCCGCATCCGGCCTTCCCCTGACAGGCACCTTGACCGTCAAGGACGCCAAGGGCGCGAGCAAGACCGTGCCGCTTTCCACGAACGGCGACTACAAGGTGGACGTCACGGGCATGACCGGGCCTTTCGTCTTCCGCGCCGAAGGCACGGTGGGCGGCCAGCGCACGGTGATCCACTCGGCCGCGACGGCCGCCGACGCGAACGGCACCATCAACATCACACCGCTGATGGACCTCGTGGTGGCCAACATCGCGGGCCAGCTGGCTGCAAAGTATTTCGACGGCGGCGACTTCGGCACGCTGACGGCCGCCGAGCTGCAGGCGGAGTCCGATGGCCTGAAGGCCAAGCTGCTGCCGGTGCTGCTGGCACTGGGCGTGGATGCGAGCATCGACCTCCTGCGCACGTCCTTCTCCCCGCTGTCGAGCGCGCTGGACAAGGCGCTCGACGTGCTGCGCGTGAATGTGAATCCCACGACGAATGTCGCGACCATCACCAACATCGTCACGCAGCAGCAGATCGTCGACGACCTGGCGGTCAAGGCCGCTGCGGAAACCGCGGCCACGCCGCTGAGCGGGGCCGGCATGGACACGGCGGCGGACGACATCGTGTTGATCCGCAAGGTGCTGTCGGACTATGTGGGCAAGTTCGCCACCGGCCTGCCTGCGCCGGCCGAGCTGCTGCCGCTCCTGACGGACGGCAGCAATCCCGTCACCGGGACCTATGGTTTCCGTTCCTCCGACATGACGGCGAACCAGTTCGTCAACGAGACGGCCACGGACGCGAACCTGGTGGGAGCGAGCTTCGCGGACGTTGTCATCAACCGGATCAACTACACCATCGACGCGAACAACACGAGCCCGCGCGCCTTCGTCGAGTTCACGCACCGGGACAAGAACGGCGTGGCTTTCAGCAACAACACGGGCATGCAGATCGTGAAGGGCACGGACGGCGTGTGGCGGCTTCGCGGCGACGGGCGTGTGCTGGACATCAACCCGCACGTCCAGGCCATCAAGGACAACGCGACGGGCTGCGTGTCCACGGCGCTCCAGTTCTCGATCCAGGATGTGAACACCGGCAACAGCAGCACCGTTGCCTCGGTGGTCGTCACGGGCCCGGGGCTTCCTGCCGGTGGTCTGCGCCATCTGCGTTCGCCGTCGGGCGGCTACTGGCCCATTGACGGCGCCGGTTCCAGCAACTTCCACTACCTGGCGTCGAACTGCAGCGGCGTGCCGACAGCCGGCCTCAGCGACAGCGACATCTCGGCGATTCCCGCGAATCCCGAGTACACCTTCACCGCGTACGAAAGCGACGGCGTGACAGTCGCAAAGATCAGCACCTTCGACATCATCTACAAGCAGAGCTTCCACGCCCGGCCGATGACGCTGGCGGAAGCCACCACCGCCGCCTACCCGAGCTTCACGACGTCGACGCCGCTGGCTTCGTACCTCGGCGGCGATTTCACGATCAGTGCAACGGGCCTGAACCCCGGCTTCGCCGCGGAGTTCTTCCTGAATCTGATGACGGGGCCGTCCGCCGGGTCGCAAGACCAGGCCGATGTCGCGCCATCGACCGCAGGCGCCGCATCGAAGACCTTCAGCCTGCCGGCCGTGTCGGGCACCGCGTACAGGAACATGTTCGTCGGCACGCACGACGCCAGCTGGCGCGACATCGTCGTCCGCGATCAGAACTGAAGCAAAGTCAAAGCCCCCGAAAGGGGGCTTTTTTGATGGTGGCTGCTACTGCTGCAGCCGCCCGTTGAGATAGGGCTCGGGATCGACGGCCGTGCCGTTCTTGCGGATCTCGAAGTGCAGCTTCACGCGGTCGGCGTCGCTCTGGCCCATCTCGGCGATTTTCTGGCCCTGGCGCACGACCGCGTTTTCCTTCACGAGGATGGTCTGCGCGTGGGCGTAAGCCGTGAGGAAGGTCTCGTTGTGCTTGACGATGACCATGTTGCCGTAGGAGCGCAGTTCGCCACCCACGTAGACCACGCGGCCGTCGGCCGATGCGACGATGGGGTCGCCCAGGCTGCCGGCAATGTCGATGCCCTTGTTGCGCACGCCGTCGAAGCGGGCAATGGTGGTGCCGCTGGCGGGGCGGATGAACAGCGCCTGTTTCTGCACGGGCGGCGTGGCAGTCTGGCCGGGCCGTGCCGGAGGCAGGGGCGTGGTGCAGGCTGCGAGGGCCGCGGCAACCAGTGCTGTGGCACTGGCACGGAAAGCAAGATTCTGAAGGTGCATGGCGCTGTTGGAACGGGTTCGTTGCGGAGGGTTCCTTCGGTCTGGCACGCCGGACGCGCCACGCGGTCGATGCTAGCAAACTCGCGCGTCCTTTCCTGAAAGACGCGGGCCTGTGCTATTTGAGCGGAATCGGCGTGCCGCGGTCGATGGGCACCGCCGTCACGCTGTTCTTCGGCGAACCGTCGATCAGCAGGTCGGAATAGGTGAGATAGACCAGCGTGTTGCGCTTGGGATCGACCATGCGCACCACGCGCAGCCGCTTGAAGAGCACCGAGAGCCGTTCGCTGTAGACCTCCTCGCGCTTGGGCAGCGGCTGCGTGATGCCGACCGGGCCGACTTGGCGGCAGGCGATCGAGGCTTCGGCCTTGTCCTCGGCCACGCCGAAGGCGCCGGCCAGCCCGCCGGTCTTGGCGCGCGACACGTAACAGGTAACGCCAGTTACCTTGGGGTCGTCATAGGCCTCGATCACGATCTTGTGGTCGGGGCCGATGAGCTTGAAGGCCGTGTCGACTTCGCCCACCGTTTCTCCCCTGGCCGCCGATGCCGCCAGCGCAAAGCCGAGGCTGGCGCCGCAGAGGAGGGTGGCGCGGAGTGTCTTGTTCATGGGGTTCGTCAAACGATGCTGAGTTCGTGCACGCGGTCGAAGCTGCCGCGGCGGCGGTCTTCGAAGAAGTGCTCCAGGGTTTCGCGCACGGTGCGAAAGGCGATCTCGTCCCACGGAATCTCCTCTTCGGTGAAGAGCTTCGCCTCGATGGTCTCGTGGCCGGGGTCGAACTTGTCGTCCAGCAGCCGGGCGCGATAGAACAGGTGCACCTGCCCCACGCGCACCATGCTGATCACCGAGAACAGGTCTTCGAGTTCGAAGTTCGCGCCGACCTCTTCATCGGTCTCGCGGGCGGCGCCCTGGGCGGTCGTTTCCTCCAGCTCCATGAAGCCGGCGGGCAGCGTCCACTTGCCCCAGCGCGGTTCGATGTTCCGCTTGCACAGCAGCACCTTGTCGCCCAGGACCGGGATGGTGCCGACCACGTTCAGCGGGTTCTCGTAGTGGATCGTGTGGCAGGCCGGGCAGACGGCGCGCTGCTTGGTATCGTCGTCGTCCGGAATGCGGTAGACCACCGCGGTGCCGCAGTTCTTGCAGTGCTTGATGGGGACGCGCAGGATCATGGGCCGGTGCTGCCGTCTTCAGGCGATCTTGACGGTCAGCGTCGGCAGGCCGGCGACTGCGCCGACCAGCGTGTCGCCCGAGACCACGGCCGCCACGCCTTCGGGCGTGCCGCTGTAGATCAGGTCGCCGGGCTGCAGCTCCCAGGCGGCCGACAGGTGCTCGATGGTTTCGGCCACGTTCCAGATCAGCTTGCTCACGGTGCTGCGCTGGCGGTCGGTGCCGTTGACCTGCAGCGAGATCTCGGCGTTCTCGGCATCGCCGGCCTCGGCCACCGGCACGATCGGGCCGATGGGCGCGCTCTGCTCGAAGGCCTTGCCGATGTCCCAGGGGCGGCCCTGCTTCTTCATCTCGCCCTGCAGGTCGCGGCGGGTCATGTCGAGGCCGACGGCGTAGCCGTAGATGTGCTTGTGCGCATCGGCCGCCTTGATGTTCTTGCCGCCGGTGCCGATGGCCACGACGAGCTCGATCTCGTGGTGCAGGTTCTTCGTGAGCGTGGGGTAGGCCATGGTGCCGGTCTGGCCCGCATCGACCACCACCAGCGCGTCGGCCGGCTTCATGAAGAAGAAGGGCGGCTCGCGGCCGGTGAAGCCCATTTCCTTGGCGTGATCTTCGTAGTTGCGGCCCACGCAGTAGATGCGGTGCACCGGAAAGCGGGCAGGCTGGCCGACCACGGGAACCGAAACGGTGGCGGGCGGGGCGAAAACAAACTCGGAAGCCATTGCGACGTGTCCTTTTTCAGCGAAACGGGAGGGGAGACCGGCAGTGTGCCAGAGGCAGGGCGCCATTGCCGGAGCGCCGGACCGGGGATTTTGGGGCGGCTCACAATAGGCGCCCAGCGCCTTTTCCCGATCTCCCTCGCTTCACCATGCCCATTCGACTCGGCAAAGCCGGCAAAGCCACGGCCTTCAACGAACTCGGTCGCCAGCGCGACGAGGAGGGCGACCAGGACGGCGCGCTGGCGGCATATGCCCAGGCGAGCGCGATCCATCCGCGCTGGGCTGCGCCCTGGTACAACGCCGGCCTCATCCACAAGTACCGCGGCGAATGGGCGGCCTCGCTGCAGGCCAACGCCCGGGCCGTGCAGTGCGAGCCGGGCAACGAGGGCGCGCTCTGGAATCTGGGCATTGCCGCCACCGCGCTCGGCGACTGGCCCACGGCGCGGCGTGCGTGGCGGCAGTACGGCATTCAGATTCCCGACGGCGAAGGACCGATCGACTTCTTCGTCGGGCTCACGCCGATCCGCGTGCATGGCGACGAGGCCAGCGAGGTCGTCTGGTCGGACCGCATCGATCCGGCGCGCGCCATTCTTCGCAATGTGCCGTCGCCCGCCTGCGGACACCGCTATGGCGACCTGGTGCTGCACGACGGCGCGGCCAACGGCTATCGCCGGCGCGGCGAGCGGGAGGTTCCGGTGTTCGACGCGCTCGAGCTGATCGCGCCCTCGGACTACTCGACCTACGAGGTCTCGGTCGACGACGCGACCGAGGAAGACATCGCCGCGCTGATCAAGCGCTTCGCGAAGAGGCTGATGCCAGCGCCGAGAACTGGACCACCAGCATCCAGGTGCTCTGCAAGGCCTGTTCCGAAGGCCGGCCCGACGGCCAGCACAACCATGCGCCCGGCGAGCCGCCCGAGGCTTTCGGCCCGTGGCACATCGGCATTGCGGCGCGCGAGGAAACCGCCGCCCGCCGCATCCTCGACGAATGGCGCGACCTCGCACCGAAGGCCGGGCTGCGCGACTTCCGCTGCGCGCTGCAGGCCACACCGCGCTCCTAGCCAGCGCTATGCTTGGGAAATCATGAAGCTGCACAACTATTTCCGTTCCTCCTCCTCGTTCCGCGTGCGCATCGCCCTCTGCCTGAAGGGCCTCGATTTCGACTACGTCCCCGTGCACATCGCGCGCGGCGATCACCGCACCGGCCCGTACTCCGCCATCTCGGCCGACATGCTGGTGCCGCTGCTCGAAGACGAGGGCGAGCGCTTCTCGCAGTCGATGGCCATCATCGAATACCTCGACGAGACGCACCCCGAGCTGCCGCTGCTGCCGCACGACCCGGTCGGCCGCGCCCATGTGCGCGCGCTGGCGCAATCCATTGCCTGCGAGATCCATCCGCTCAACAACCTGCGCGTGCTCAAGTACCTCGTGAGGGAGCTCAAGCTCGACGACGCGGCCAAGAATGCGTGGTATCGTCACTGGGTACGCGACGGCATGCTGGCCTTCGAACGGCAACTCGCGCAGCATCCCGGCGGCACCTTCTGCTACGGCAACACGCCGACGCTGGCCGACTGCTGCCTCGTGCCGCAGGTCTTCAACGGCCGCCGCTTCGACTGCGACTTCAGCGGCCTGCCGCGTGCCATGGCCGCCTTCGAGGCCTGCATGGAACTCGACGCCTTCCAGCGCGCGCAGCCTTCGCAGGCGCCCGACGCGGAAGCCTGATCGAGCGCCGCCACACCATGAATTCGCACTGGCTCGTGCCGGACTGACCCGCGCCGTCGAACGTGCGGGCCGTGTGCACCACGCGTGATGGCGGTGTTTCGCTGGGCCGCTACGAGAGCCTCAACCTCGGCGACCATGTCGGCGACGATGGCGCGCATGTGGCCGAGAACCGCAGTCGCCTGCAGCAGGCCGTCGGCGCCCGGCCGGTCTTCCTGCAGCAGGTCCACGGCACCGCCGCCGATGCCTGCACCGCCACGGCGGCCGGGCTGGCCTGCACGATCATGGTGGCCGACTGCCTGCCGGTGCTCTTCGCCGATGAAGCCGGCCACCGGGTGGCTGCTGCCCATGCGGGCTGGCGGGCGGCGTGCTCGAACAGACATTCAAGAGCTTCGAGCCCGGGCAGGCGATCGGCGCTACCAAAGTCATAGCGTGGCTGGGCCCTTGCATCGGTCCGCAGGCTTTCGAGGTCGGGCCCGAGGTCAAGGCCGCCTTCGAGGCGCATGCGCCTGAAGCTGCGAACTGTTTCAAATCTGCGCCAGCGCCTGGCAAGTGGCTCGCCGACCTGTCTGCACTGGCGCGTCAGCGGTTGCGTGCGGCCGGTGTCGATGCCGTGTACGGCAACGACGGCAGCGATGCATGGTGCACCGTCAACAACCCGTCACGGTTCTTTTCGCACCGGCGGGACGGCATCAGCGGGCGCTTCGCCGCGCTGGTCTGGAAGGTCTGAGTCTGCCTTCGCCGCCTCGCTGGCGGCACGGCGCGCTTCCTCCTGCGCCTGGGCCTCGCGCTGCCTGATCGCGCGGCGCCGCCCCGGCGTGGCCATCAGGTAAACCACCAGTGCCACGGGCGCCAATCCGTACAAAAGAAATGTGAATGGCGCCCAGCACGGTGCCCGTGGTGTTGGTGGCTTCGGCCACCGCCATCATCACGGCAACGTAAAGCCAGCCGATCACGATCAGATGGATGAACACAAGTAGTTTCAGTCGGTAAGGGGAAAGGGTGGCGTTGTGAGTGCCTTGCGAATGCAGGATACTCAAAACACGCACCCATCCGGATTCGATTCAGGCGAGGACCAGGAGACATGATGAAGCAACAAGCGACAGGGGCGGATGCATTCGCGTCCTTCCAGCAGGCACTTTCAGAGGGATGGAGCAAGGCGCTGGAATCATTCCAGCAGTCCGCCGCGCAAGGGGCTTCGGCCTTCAACGTCGGCGGCAATCCGCTGTGGCAGATGCCGCAGGCGGCGAAGATGCCCGAGCTGCCGAAGATCGCCATCGACCCCGAGAAGCTTCAATCCATCCAGCAACAGTACGTGGCAGAAGCCACCGCGCTCTGGGGCCAGGGCTTCCAGGCCAAGCCCGAGGGCGACAAGCGCTTCGCCTCCGATGCCTGGGGCAGCAACCCGCTCGCGGCCTTTTCTGCCGCTGTGTATCTGCTCAACGGCCGCACCATGCTCAGCATGGCCGAGGCCATCGACGCCGACGAAAAGACCAAGGCGCGCATGCGCTTCGCGGTCGAGCAATGGATGGCCGCCTCGTCGCCCAGCAACTCGCTCGCCTTCAACGCCGAGGCGCAGAAGAAGGCCATCGATTCGCAGGGCGAGAGCATCGCCAAGGGCATCCAGAACCTGCTGCACGACGTGAAGCAGGGCCACCTGAGCATGACCGACGAGAGCGCCTTCGAAGTGGGGCGCAACGTCGCCACCACCGAGGGCGCGGTAGTGTTCGAGAACGAGTTCTTCCAGCTGCTCGAATACAAGCCGCTGACGCCCAAGGTCCACGAGCGGCCCTTCCTGCTGGTGCCGCCGTGCATCAACAAGTTCTACATCCTCGACCTGCAGCCCGAGAACTCGCTGATCCGCTATGCGAACGAGCAGGGCCATCGCGTGTTCGTGGTGAGCTGGCGCAACCCCGACGAGTCGCTCGCCAAGGCCACCTGGGACGACTACATCGAGAACGCGGCCATCAAGGCGATCCATCTCGTGCAGGAGATCGGCGGGAGCAAGCAGATCAACGCGCTCGGCTTCTGCGTGGGCGGCACCATCCTGAGCACCGCGCTGGCCGTGCTTGCGGCGCGCGGCGAGAAGCCGGCCGCGTCGGTCACGCTGCTCACCACGTTCCTCGACTTCAGCGACACCGGCATCCTCGACATCTTCGTGGACGAGACGATGGTGGCGTACCGCGAAATGCAGCTGGGCAAGGGCGGCCTGCTGCCGGGCATGGACTTGGCCTCGACCTTCAGCTTCCTGCGCCCCAACGACCTCGTGTGGAACTACGTGGTCGGCAATTACCTGAAGGGGGAAACCCCGCCGCCTTTCGACCTGCTTTACTGGAACAGCGACGCCACCAACCTGCCGGGCCCGTTCTACGCCTGGTACCTGCGGAACACCTACCACGAGAACAAGCTCGCGAAGCCCAATGCGCTCACGGTGTGCGGCCAGAAGATCGACCTCGGCAGGATCGACATCCCGGCCTACATCTACGGCTCGCGCGAAGACCACATCGTGCCCATCGGCGGCGCGTATGCATCGACGCAACTGCTGCCGGGCAAGAAGCGCTTCGTCATGGGCGCCTCGGGCCACATTGCCGGCGTGATCAACCCGCCCGCCAAGAAAAAGCGCAGCCACTGGATCCGCGACGACGGCAAGTTCCCGAAGACGCAGGCCGAATGGCTGGCCGGCGCGCAGGAGCACCCTGGCAGCTGGTGGACCGACTGGGCACAATGGCTCAAGGGCCACGCGGGCAAGCAGATCCCCGCACCCAAGACCTACGGCAACGGCAAGGCCTACAAGGCCATCGAGCCGGCGCCCGGACGCTACGTCAAGGCACGGGCCTGACCCTTCTTCACAACCACGACTTCAAATCACCTCAACGGAGAACCCCATGGAAGACATCGTCATCGTTGCGGCTGCACGCACGGCGGTCGGCAAATTCGGCGGCTCGCTGGCCGGCATTGCAGCCACCGAGCTGGGTGCCCTCGTGATCAAGGAAGTGCTTGCGCGCGCCAACCTCACGGCCGAGCAGGTCGGCGAGGCGATCATGGGCCAGGTCCTGGCGGCCGGTGCCGGCCAGAACCCTGCGCGCCAGGCATGGCTCAAGAGCGGCGGCGCCAAGGAAACCCCGGCGCTCACCATCAACGCCGTCTGCGGCTCGGGCCTGAAGGCCGTGATGCTCGCGGCACAGGCCGTGGCCACCGGCGACAGCGACATCGTGATCGCCGGCGGGCAGGAGAACATGAGCGCCGCGCCGCACGTGCTGCCCAACTCGCGCAACGGCCAGCGCATGGGCGATTGGAAGCTGGTCGACACCATGATCGTCGACGGCCTGTGGGACGTCTACAACCAGTACCACATGGGCATCACGGCCGAGAACGTGGCCAAGAAGTTCGGCATCGATCGCGCTGCGCAAGACGAGCTCGCGCTCGGCAGCCAGACCAAGGCTGCCGCCGCGCAGGACGCCGGCAAGTTCAAGGACGAAATCGTCGGCGTGAGCATCCCGCAGAAGAAGGGCGATCCCATCGTCTTCAACCAGGACGAGTTCATCAACCGCAAGACCAGCGCCGAAGGCCTGGCCGGCCTGCGCCCCGCCTTCGACAAGGCCGGTGGCGTGACGGCAGGCAATGCATCGGGCCTGAACGACGGCGCTGCCGCCGTGATGGTGATGACAGCCAAGAAGGCCGCCGCCCTCGGCCTCAAGCCGCTGGGCCGCATCGCCAGCTACGCCACCGCCGGCCTCGACCCGGCCATCATGGGCATGGGCCCGGTGCCTGCGTCGATCAAGGCACTGCAGCGCGCCGGCTGGAAGGCCGCCGACCTCGACCTGCTCGAAATCAACGAAGCCTTCGCCGCACAGGCCTGCGCCGTGAACCGCGAAATGGGCTGGGACGTGAACAAGGTCAACGTGAACGGCGGCGCGATTGCCATCGGTCACCCGATCGGCGCATCGGGCTGCCGCATCCTGGTGACGTTGCTGCATGAGATGCAGCGCCGGAACGCGAAGAAGGGCATTGCCTCGCTGTGCATCGGCGGCGGCATGGGCGTGGCGCTGACGATCGAGCGCTGAGAGCCTGTTCGCGAGCTGTTCAGGGCTGTGCAGATGCCCGTTGGGGTGAGGTGCGCGGTCAGTTCGGGGGTGCTGCACAGGACACCGGGTGTCCCCCTCCGCGAATGTCCCTCGCTTCGCTCCTCCTTTATTTCGCTGCGCAGAGCACACCGCCGGCGTGAGCGCGCCCCGAACAAAGCACCCCAACCTCGCCCCACAAATAGAGGCAGGCTCCGAGGCCTCCTGCCTCCAAATCGACGCGCGCGTCGGGCGGCCTCCAAGTGCCAGAGGCCGGCGCAGGGAGATGCCTACGGCACGCAGCACGATGGTCGATGCCTCGCTAGCATCGCCCCTCTGCTCACACCTTGTCTCTGGACTGCGGGCCCGCACCTTGCCGGCCGTCCAAGGCACACCGTCCGATGGACGGCTCCACGCTGAACCTGTCACCCGCCTCCGGGCAGGACGCCGCGCACGCGACACGCAATCGCCGCGCGGTCGTGGCCCTGATGATCGGGGTCGCGCTGGCCTCGCTCGACACGGCCATCGCCAACACCGCGCTGCCGGCCATTGCCACCGACCTGCGGGCCGCACCGGCCGCGTCGGTCTGGGTCATCAATGCCTACCAGCTCGCCATGGTCGCCACGCTGCTGCCACTGGCAGCGCTGGGCGACATCGTGGGCCACCGGCGCATCTACATGGTCGGCCTCGCGGTCTTCACGCTCGCCTCGCTGGCCTGCGCGCTCGCGCCCACCTTGCCCACCCTGGCCGTGGCGCGGGCGCTGCAGGGCCTGGGCGCGGCCGGCATCATGAGCGTGAACTCGGCCCTGCTGCGCTTCATCTATCCGCCACACCGGCGCGGGCACGGCTTCGGGCTCAATGCGATGGTGGTGGGCATCGGTTTCGCGGTCGGGCCCAGCGTGGCTTCGTTGATCCTGAGCGTGGCCACCTGGCCATGGCTCTTCGGCATCAACGTGCCGCTGGGCCTCGTGGTGCTGGCCGTGGCCGCGCCTTCGCTGCCGGATTCGCCGCGCGGCACACACCGCTTCGACGGGTATGCGGCCGTGCTCAATGTGCTGGCGTTTTCGTCGTTGATCTTCGCGCTGGGTTCGGCCGCGCAGCGCGAGCCGGCCAGTTGGTGGGGGAGCGCGCTGGCGGCAGCGCTGGTGTTCGGCGTGCTGCTGGTCCGGCGCGAGCATGGGCGCACCTCGCCGATCCTGTCGGTCGACCTGTTCAGGCGGCGGGCCTTCGCGCTGTCGTCGATCACTTCGATGTGCACCTTCGCGGCGCAGGGGCTGGCCTTCGTTTCGCTGCCGTTCTATTTCGAGTTCGTCCTGCACCGCAACCAGATCGACACGGGCTTTCTGATGTCGCCCTGGTCGATCATCGTGGCGCTGGCGGCGCCGCTGGCCGGGCGCATGGCGGACAAATACCCGCCGGGCTTATTGGGTGGCATCGGCCTGGCGATCCTCAGCGTGGGCATGGCTTCGCTGGCGCTGCTGCCGGCCGATCCGAGCGTGCTCGATATCGCGATCCGCATGATGATCTGCGGCGCGGGCTTCGGCTTCTTCCAGTCGCCCAACCTGAAGGCGCTGATGGCGGCCGCGCCGCCCGAACGCGCGGGCGGAGCGAGTGGCACCGTCGCCACCTCGCGCCTGCTCGGCCAGGCTACGGGTGCCGCACTCACTGCCCTGTGCTTCAGCCTGTTCGGCATGCAGGGCTCGACCACTGCGCTGTAGCTGGGCGCGGCATTCGCGGCAGCGGCCAGCGTGGCTAGCGTGTTGAGGCTGGTGGCGCCGGACTAGGCGAAGGTCTCGTATCAGGGTGCGTCGGCTTGCCCGGCATAGTGCCGGCACAGCGTATCCACCAGCGCCTGCGCATAGATCGGCAGCGCCGCCCGGTCCCGCACCAGCAGATACCGCTCACGCACGCACCACGCATCGCTGAGATCGATCAACGCTAGCTGCATGCTCTCCTGATTGCGCCGTGCCGCCGATTCAGGCACCACGCCGATGCCCACGCCGCTGCCGATCATCCGGCACATCGCGTCGAAGCTGCCGAGCTGGATGCGCAGCTTCTGGCGCTTGCCGAGGTTGTCGGTGATCTGCGCGAGGAAGGTCTGCAGCGTGCTGCCTTGCTGCATGCCGATGGCGTCTTCGTCGAGCGTCTCCGCGAATGAAATCCTGCGGCGCTTCGCGAAGCGGTGCTTGCGCGAGGTGACGAGCACCAGCCGGTCGGTGCTGAAGTGGATGGCTTCCAGGCCCAGCGTGTCGACACGGCCCGCGACGATGCCGATGTCGGCACGGCCGTCGAGCACGCCGCGCGGGATCTGAGCATTCGGTTTTTCCTGAAGGTCGACATTGATGCGCGGGTTGCGCGCGAGAAAACCCGGCAGGATCTCGGGCAGGAAATCGGTCACGGCCGTGGTGTTGGCGAACACGCGCAGGTGGCCGCGCAGGCCGCCGCCGTATTCGAGCAGGTCGTCGCGCAGCTGCTCGGTCTGGTGCAGCACGAGGCGTGCGTGGTGCAGGAAGGCTTCGCCCGGCGGCAGCAGGCGAACGCCGCGGGCCTCGCGCTGCAGCAACTGCAACCCGGCCTGCGTTTCGAGCGCCTTGATGCGCGCGCTGGCCGCAGCGAGCGACAGGTGCTGGCGCTCGGCCGCCCGCGTGAGGTTGCCGAGCTCGGCCGTGGCAACGAAAAGGCGCAGGTCGGTCAGGTCGAAAAGCATGGCGCCATGGTAGCCAAGCCTTCGGAATTTCAGAAGCCTGGGTTCCGAAATCGCAGATTGCGCGCGGTGACGCGGCGGAACACCATGCGGCCATGGAGACAAAGACAATGAAATTCCGCGCACTGGCGCTTCTTTCGCTCGCCGCCGCGGCGCTGACGGTGGCCGGCCTTGCAACCGCGCAGCCGTATCCCTCGCGCCCGGTCACGCTCGTCGTGCCGTAGGCTGCGGGCGGCACCAACGACATCGTCGGGCGTCTCGTGGGCCAGAAGCTTGGGGAGGTGATGAACGCCAGCGTAGTGGTCGACAACCGGCCCGGCGCCGGCGGCAACATCGGCACGCAGCTTGTCGCCAAAGGTCCGAAGGACGGCTACACGCTGCTCATGACGATCAGCAGCAGGCAGGCCATCAACCCCGCGCTCTACAAGAACCCGGGCTTCGATCCGGTGAAGGACTTCAAGCCCGTGGGCCTGATCGGTGCGGTGCCCAACGTGCTGCTGGTCAACCCTTCGTTTCCCGCGAAGAACCTCAGTGAGTTCCTGAAATTCGCGCGGCAGAAGGGCGCCAACTACCAGTACGCATCGGCCGGCAATGGCACGCTCAATCACCTGCTCGGTGAAATGCTCAACAGCATGGCCGGCATCTCGATGCAGCACGTTCCCTACAAGGGCGTGGCGCCCGCGCTCAACGATGTGCTGGGCGGGCAACTGCCCATCGTGTTCGCGAGCCTGCCTTCGGCCCTCTCGCACATCAAGGCCGGCAAGCTGCGCGCGCTGGCCGTGAGCGGCGACAAGCGCTCGCCGGTGCTGCCCGATGTGCCCACCATCGCCGAGGCGGTGCCGGGCTACAACGGCACGCTGTGGATCGGCCTGTTCGCGCCGGCAGGTGTGCCGGCCGACGTGCTCGCGACGCTGCAGGACGCAACGCGCAAGGCGCTGGCTGCCAAGGACCTGCGCGACAAGCTCGACCAGCAGGGCGTCGAGATCGCGGCGCCGACTTCCCCCGAACAGTTCGCGGCGCTGCTGCAGGACGACATCGCCAAGTGGGCGCGCATCGTCAAGGCATCCGGCGCTGCGGTGGACTGAAAGAACCATGAGCAATCCCAACCCAGAAACTTCCCCTCCGCTGATCGATGGCGACGCACTGGCGAAGCTCCAGGCCTGGCAGGGCCGCAGCGAAACGCTGAGCGACGAGATCACCGCCGCACCCGTGCGCGCGCTCTCCGCCACGCTGGACCGCGACGATCCGTCGCCTGCCGTCGGCACGCGCCTGCCCGAACTCTGGCACTGGCTCTACTTCCTGCCGCACCACCGCCAATCCGAGATCGGGGAGGACGGCCATGCCAAACGCGGCGGCTTCCTGCCGCCCGTGCCGCTGCCGCGCCGCATGTGGGCGGGCGGGCGATTGAACTGGGAGGCAAGCAACCCCTTGCAGGTGGGCGACAGGATCGAGCGCACCTCGACCATCGCCTCGGTCACCCACAAGGCGGGCCGCACCGGCGAGCTGGTATTCGTGCTCGTGCGCCACGAGGTGCGCAACCAGCGCGGCCTGGCACTGACCGAAGAGCACGACATCGTCTACCGCGCCGCGACCGCAGCCGGCGAGAAGGCGTCTCCGCCGACACCCGCGCCGCAAGACGCCGCCTTCAGCCGCGAGATCACACCCGACGATGTGCTGCTGTTCCGCTATTCGGCGCTGACCTTCAACGGCCACCGCATCCATTACGACAGGCGCTACGTGACGCAGGTCGAGGGCTATCCGGGCCTGATCGTGCACGGCCCGCTGATCGCGACGCTGCTGGTCGACCTGTTGCGCCGCAACGTGCCGGGCGCACAGCTCGCGCGCTTCGAGTTCCGCGCCGTGCGGCCCACCTTCGACATCGCGCCGTTCCGCGTGCACGGCAAGCCCACGGAGGGAAGCAGCGATGGCAAGACCTTCAGCCTCTGGGGCGAAGACGCCGACGGCTGGCTCACGATGCAGGCCACGGCGGTGCTGGCTTGATGGGAGAACAAGGCATGACAAGACCTCTCGACGGCATCACCGTTGTTTCGCTCGAACACGCGATCGCGGCGCCGTTCTGCACAAGGCAGCTGGCCGACCTCGGCGCGCGTGTCATCAAGGTGGAGCGACCCGGTGGGGGCGACTTCGCGCGCGCCTACGACGAGCGTGTGGGCGGCGAGGCTTCGCACTTCGTCTGGGTCAACCGCTCGAAGGAGAGCCTCACGCTCGACCTCAAGCAGCCCGCGGCGCTCGCGGTGCTGCAGCAACTGGTGGCCGATGCCGACGTGCTGGTGCAGAACCTCGCACCCGGCGCGGCTGCACGCATGGGGCTTGGCGCGGAAGTGCTGCAGGCGAAGCACCCGCGGCTCATCGTCTGCGACATCTCGGGCTATGGCGAAGACGGCCCGTACCGCGACAAGAAGGCCTATGACCTGCTGATCCAGAGCGAGGCGGGTTTCCTCTCGGTCACCGGCACGCCTGAAGACCCCTGCAAGTCGGGCAACTCCATCGCAGACATCGCAGCCGGTATGTACGCCTACACCGGCATCCTCGCGGCGCTACTCCAGCGCGGCAAGACCGGCAAGGGCTCGCACATCGACGTGTCGATGCTCGAGTCGCTCGCCGAGTGGATGGGCTATCCGATGTACTACGCCTACGAAGGCGCGCCGCCACCGCCGCGCAGCGCCGCGTCGCACGTGACCATCTATCCCTACGGGTCGTTCCCCGCGGGCGATGGCGGCACGGTGATGCTGGGCCTGCAGAACGAGCGCGAGTGGCGCACTTTCTGCGAGAAGGTGCTGCTGCAGGCGAGGCTCGCGACCGACGCCCGCTTCGACAGCAATGCGCGGCGCAACGAACATCGCGAGGCGCTGCGTACGATCATCGTCGAGACTTTCGGCACGTTGGGCACGGCGCAGGTGCTCGAGCGTCTCGACGCGGCGCAGATCGCCAACGCGCGCATGAACGACATGGCCGGCCTCTGGGCCCATCCGCAACTGCAGGCGCGCGATCGCTGGCGGCAGGTGGGCTCGCCGGCCGGCGACATTCCCGCCTTGCTGCCGGCCGGGCGCCAGAGTGCATTCGACTACCGCATGGACGCCATACCGGCGGTCGGCGAACACACCGAAGCCATCCTGCGCAGCCTCGGGCGCAGCGAGGCGGACATTGCGGCCTTGCGCGAGGCGAGGGCGGTGTGAGCGCGCCGCTCGCGCTGGCGCGCACCTTTCTCTTCGTGCCGGCCGACCGGCCCGAGCGCCATGCGCACGCGCTGGCGACAGGCGCCGGCGGCGTGATCGTCGATCTGGAGGATGCGGTGGCGCCAGAGCGCAAGGCGGCGGCGCGCGAAGCCCTTGCCGCCTCGTTCACCGCGCTGCCCGCCACCGGGCGGGGGCGTCTGCTGGTGCGCATCAATGCCAGTGAAACACCGTGGCACGAGGACGACCTCGCGGCTGTCGGCGGGCTGGTCGCGCCAGGCCTGATCGCCGGTGTCGTGTTGCCCAAGGCCGAGCGCGCGGGCGATCTGCGGCGATTGGCCGAGGCCGTCGGCGCGAAAGGCTTGCTCGTGCCCCTCGTCGAATCGGCCGCAGGCCTCGCGGCGCTCGACGAACTCGCAACTGCTCCACAGGTGCTTCGGCTCGCCTTCGGCAACCTCGATTTCCAGGCCGACCTCGGCCTCGCCTGCGATGCGGACGAAGCCGAGCTGGTGTCCGTGCGCCTGGCGATTCTGCTGGCCTCGCGCCGCGCCGACCTGCCGGCCCCCATCGACGGCGTGACGCCCGATTGGCGCGATGCGCAGCGGCTCGCTGCCGACACGGCGCGGGCCCGACGCGGCGGCTTCGGCGCCAAGCTCTGCATTCACCCGGACCAGGTCGCACCGGTGCACGCCGCACTCGGCCCAGGTGCCGACGAACTGGCCTGGGCGCGCCGCGTGATGGATGCGATCCAGGCCGCGGGCGGCGGCGTGATCAGCCTCGACGGGCGGATGGTCGATGCGCCCGTGGTGCGCCTCGCGCAACGCCTGCTGGCGCTCGATGCACAGGCGCCGCCCTGACCGCTGCAAGAGACGACAGAGATCCCAATAACCAACGGAGACAACGAAGTGAAAGCAACGAAGAACTGGAAAGTGCGAACCCTGCTGGCGGCCTCGCTGGCCGCGTGCCTGCTCGGCGCGCAATCGCCGGCCGGCGCGGAGTCTGCGTGGCCCGACAAGCCCATCGTCATGGTCGTGCCGTACTCGGCCGGCGGCCCCACCGACGTGGTAGCGCGCATGCTCGCCATTCCCATGGGCAAGTCGCTCGGCCAGACCGTGATCGTCGAGAACACCGTGGGCGCGGGCGGCACCATCGCGCCCGCGCGCGTGGCCAAGGCGGCGCCCAACGGCTACACCATCCTGATCCACCACATGGGCATGGCCACCGCGCCCGCGCTCTACAAGAAGCTCAACTACGACCCGCTGAAGGACTTCGAGTACGTCGGCCAGGTGATGGACGTGCCGATGACGCTGCTCTCGCGCAAGGACTTTCCGGCCAACAACTTCCAGGAGCTGCTGACCTACGTGAAGGCGAACAAGGACAAGGTCACGCTCGCCAATGCCGGCACCGGCGCGGTGTCGCAGCTCTGCGGGCTGCTCTTCATGCATCAGATTGGCGTGCAGCTCACGACCGTGCCTTACAAGGGCGCGGGCCCCGCGCTCAACGACCTCATGGGCGGGCAGGTCGACCTGCTGTGTGACCAGACCACGCAGACCGCGCCGGTCATCAAGGACGGCAACCGCGTCAAGGTGTTTGGCGTGACCACGCCGCAGCGGCTGTCCAGCATGCCCAACATCCCGACGCTCGACGAGCAGGGGCTCAAGGGCTTCGATGTGAAGGTGTGGCACGGCGTCTACGCACCCAAGGGCACGCCGCCCGCGGTGATGGCGAAGCTCAACACCGCCCTGCGCGCCGCGTTGCAGGACGACATGGTCAAGAAGCGCTTCGCGGAATTGAGCACCGAGGCCGTGCCGATGGACAAGGTCACGTCCGAGAGCCTGCGCACGCACCTCACCGCAGAGATCGAAAAGTGGGGCAAGGTGATCTGCGCGGCAGGCGTGCAGGCGGATTGATCTCGGGCGGACGGCCGCAGGTGGCTGGGCCAGGTGCGCTATCGATCGCTGCGGCACTCCAGGACGTACCCCTCGCGGTGCACCGTGTGAATCAGCTTCAGATCGAACGGATCGTCCAGCTTGTGACGAAGTCTCAGGATGCCGAGCGTGGCGACGTTGTCCCGTTCACTGGCGCGCGATCCCCACACGGCCTTGAGAAGCCTCGCGCGTGAAACCACCTGGCCTCTGTGGGCCATCAGCACATCCAGCAACTCGAACAGCGTGGCACTGAGGCCGAGGTCGGCGCCTTGCCGAAACGCCTTGCCGCGCGCCCTGTCGATGGCCAGGTCCGCCAGCCGCAGCACGGCGGCGTCCGGACCATCGCCGTGCGATATGAGCGCCCAGGCGCGCGTCAGCAGATCGCCAAGCGCGTAGGGCTTGACCAGGTACTCGGCAGTGTCTGGCGCAAGCCCTTCGAGACGGTCTCGCTCGGTCAGCACCAGCAATGGGGCGTTGGTCATGCGCCGAACGGCGTGCACGGCAGCTGGAGTGACTGTCGGCTGTGCGAAGTCGAGAACGATCAACGCATACGGCTTGCTCGCGGAAAGCCAGGCGTCGGCATCACGGGGGACGGCTACGTCGACGACAAAGCCGCATCTCCAGAACATGCCACTGAGTTTGCCGCGCATCTCGTTTTCAGCGCCAAGGAGCAGGACATTCATAACCGGGTACCTATTTGTCAATGAAGCTCTCGACGGGTGCGCCATGCTTCCGGGCATCGGCGAGGCAAGCTCCCGAATCGGGGGGCGACAGGGCGGCCGGTGCAGCCGGCGTGTCGTAGCGATCCGACTTGTGCGCGCAGCCGTCCACCAGAAAGACGCCAACCACCAGTGCGAGCACCGCGGCGTGTGCGACTGGAAAGCTGGAGAAGTGTTTCACTTCCTGTCGTCCGGTTTGCCGCGCAGCAGCGACTCGGGATGGCGTTCGAGGTAGTCGGTCAGCACGCGCACCGATGCGGCGGTGCGCGTGAGCTCCTGCAGCGTCTGTCGCGCGTCCTGCTGCAGTGGTGAATCCTGCGCGAGCGTGCGTTCGACTTCGTTCATGGTCTTGCGCGCGTCCTTCATCGCCGCGATGACTTCCGGCGATACGTCGTCGTTCAGCGTCTTCGTCAGTTGCTCGGCGCCGGTCAGCGTCTTGTCGAGCGACGCGAGCGTGGTGCGCAGGTCGTTGCCGATCTGCGCGAAGGGCACCTTGTTGACCTTGGACACGATCTCTTCCACCTGCGACTGCAGCGTATCGAGGCCGTTGGGAATGGTCGGCAGCTCGAGCGGTTCCTTGGCCACATCGACCTTGACGGCCGGCGCTTTCGGGAAGAAGTCGAGCGCCACGTACAGCTGCCCGGTCAGCAGGTTCGCGCTGCGAAGTTGCGCGCGCAGGCCCTTGCTGACCAGAACGCGTTTGACGTCCTCCTGTTCGCGCGCAGGCCCGTGGCCGGGTTCTGCCATGTCGGGGCGCAGGCGGCCCGGATAGATCCGCACGAGCACCGGCATGCGGAACTCGCGCTGGCTGCGATCGAACTCGGCGCCGATGGCCTTCACCTCGCCGATCACGACACCGCGGAAGTCCACCGCCGCACCCAGCGACAGGCCGCGCAGCGACTGGTTGAAGTACAGCAGCAGGGTCTGCGCCGGGCCGTCCGGCGTCTTCATTGCAGTCGACTCGTCGCCGGCCAGCGCGAAGGCTGTGCCCTCCGGGGCCGCCAGTCCGCGGGCTTCGTCTGGCGCACCGAAAGCAATGCCCCCGAGAAGAATGGACGTGAGCGAATGGGTGCGCAGCGTCGCGCCGCTCGCGCTGAGCCGCAGGTCGAACGCCGCTGGCGTGCCAGAAGCGCGTGTTGACGCCGACGAAGGTGTCATAGGGCGCGTTCACGAAGATCCGCAACAAGACGCCGCGGCCGTCGCGTTCGAGCTCATAGGCGGCGACCTGGCCAACCTTGATGCGTCGGAGGAATACCGGCGAGCCCACGCCGAGCGAGCCTGCGTCCTCGGCACGCAGCAGAAACTGCCTGCCCGACGCGTCGTGCGTCACGACGGGAGGCGCCTCGAGGCCGACGAACATCTTGCTGTTCTCGCTCGACGTGCCCGCATCGGCGCCGATGTAGGCACCGGACAGCAAGGTGCTCAGGCCCGAAATGCCCGTGGTGTCGAGTCGCGGTCGCACCACCCAGAAACGCGTGTCCCGTGCAGCGAAACCCTCGGCGTCCTGGTCGAGCTGCAGCACCACGCGCACGTGCGAGCGGTCGCTGGACAGACGCAGGCTCTGCACCACGCCGATCTGCACCTCCTTGTACTTCACGACCGTCTTGCCGGCCTCCAGCCCTTCGGCCGTCCTGAAGCTCACCTCGACCTGGGGACCACGGTCGAGCAGGATGCGGGCGACCAGCGTGATGCCGATCAATGCGGCGATCAGCGGGACGAGCCAGATCAGCGAGGGCATTCTGTCGAGGCGGTGTGTCACGCGCCGGCACGGCCTGCCAGGGCGAAAGCAGCGGCGTGGATCGCGGTGTGCATCGATGGGCGCATTCGTGTTTCCCTGGCGTGTCAGTCGAGCGACACGACGCGATCGTTGTCGCCCGGGCTGCAGCCTTCGGCGATGGGTGTCCAGCCGCGGTGCACGACCACCTGCCTGCCGTCGTGGCACAGCTCGACGCGCTCGCTCCCGGGTCGTTGCTCGCGCACGAAGGCTTCGACGGTCGAGGGCAGGCTGATTCGCAGCTTCAGGGCGAAGCGGTCTTCTTCCGGGTGGTCGTCCAGATGCACGAGCGGCACGAAGTTCGACGCGAAGATCAGCGCGTGCGAGCCGATGTCGACCGGCTCGGGCACGTAGGGCGCTTGGCGCAGCCAGTTCTGGGCACGTGCCCGCAGGTCCTTGCCGTCGGCCAGGTCGGCCCATGCCACCGAGAGCAGTTCCATGACCCACTGGTTGCAGTTCTGGTAGCGCAGGCTGAACGGATAGGCATTGGCGCTGTAGTTCGCGGCCAGCAGGTTCAGGGCGCGGGGCGTGTCCAGGGCCGCAAGCCGCAGCGCCCGGGCAGCCTCGGCGGGAAGGCGAACGATGGAAACGTAGCCGAGCGAAGGTTCGTCGATGCCCATCACGAAACCCGACAGGCCCTGGTCGTAGATGCGCGGGCGGCTTTCGTCGCAGGCGTAGTACAGCTGGCGCGCGGACCAGGTCCCGTTCTCGCCCCGCCATGCGATGGCGGTGTGGGAGTAGCGGATGTGGAACCGCGAGAGATCGAGTCCGGAGCGGCTGATCAGCACGGCGCCGCTGTCCGCGGCGGCGAGCTCGTCACGAACGACGGCCGAGAAACGCAGCAAGCGATCCTGCTGGTCCGCCGTCATCGGCTTCGTGCGATCGCACAACTGCGAGGAGGCCATCGAGCCCGACCCGCCGGGCGCCGCTTGCGCGACGCCTCCGGCGAGCATGAGGGCGGAGGCGAGACCCAGTGCGATCCAGCGCGCGACGCTCAAAGGCTGACGGGGCGGGCGACCAGCTCCCCGTACCAGTCGTCGGCGAGCACGAGGTAGAACGCCTTGTGGCTGTCGCTGCGCGCGAATGCGGTTCCGTAGGCGCGCTGTTGTGCATGCACGAGGTCCCCGGGGCCCAGGCGTTCCTTCGCGAAGGTGGCTGGCGGCAGCTCGAGCACGATGCGCTGCTGCGTATCGTCGCTTTGCATCACGATGCGCGTGAAGCCGGTGCGGTCGGAGGCCTCTGCGACCTCGGTGATGCGGTAGTCGCCGTCGGCCACCTTGTCGCCGTCGAACGAACTCTTGCTCGCGCTGCGCAGCGATGCGGACACGCTGCCGCTGGACGCCGAGCCGGCACTGGAGGCCAGCGAAGTGAAGACTTCGGCATTCGCGTTGAAGGCGACCGCGAAGACGGCGCCCAGGCACGCGAGGCGGAAGAACCGGATGGAAGTCATCGGATGCTCCTTCAGTTGGTGATGGATCGGTTGGCGTTGCGTCATTGCAGGTAGGCGACCAGCTGATCGGCGCCTTTTTCGATGCCCACGACGGACGCACTTCTTGCACCGATACCGGCCTTGAGATTCCCCGCATTGGGGTACTGCTTGGCGACATAGGCGCCGAGCAGCTCGTTGGTCGAGGCGTCGTAGATCTCGACGGCAAAGCTGACGGAGCCCGTCATGGCGCCTTCCCTGCCGCGGACGGCCTGCACCGCGTTGTAGGGGCCGCCCATGAGGTCGAATCGGGAGAAGGTACTGAGCACGGCCGTATTCGTCTTTGCGCCGGTGAGCGTCAGCTTGATCCGCACGGCATCGGCACTTCTGCCGGGGGAATTCCGAAAGCGTGCGTTCAGCTTTTCGGTGAACTGGTCCCGCATGTAGCGGGCAAGGAATGCCTTGTCGTCTTCCGAAATATCGTCGAACTGGCCGTCGCTCCCGCGATAGATGGCGATCGGGTCGAGGACGAAGCCCGAATACCTTCGCCAGTCGACCTGGGTCTTGTATTCGAACGGAATGCGGCCGGAGTCGTCGTGCTGGCTGGGGCGCAACTGGGTCGAGGACGCGATGCCGGAATAGGGGATCGGCTGGGTGCCGGCACAGGCAGTCAAGGCCAGGCAGATCGCCAGGCTGAGCGCCTTGGGCGCATTGGAAAAAGCACGCATCGAATTTCCTCACATACAAAAAAAGTGTTGATGAACCCGGCGCGAAGGTGCTTCGCGTCATGGCCATTTCTGATTAAAACCTGTACGGTACGGTTCATTATTAAATTTGGAAAGGAACGATGTCAAGAAAAATGTACAGTTGGGTATATTTTTCAAGGGAATGCCATGAAGGTCAGAACGGAGACGCGGCGCAAAGCCATCCTTGAAGCGGCCGTGGCGCTGTTCAAGGAGCTGGGGTACGAACGCACGTCGATGAACGAGCTCGCCAAGCGCCTTGGCGGATCGAAAGCCACGCTGTACGGCTACTTCGCGTCGAAGGAGGAACTCTTCGTTGCGGTCGTGCAGAGCGTGGCCACCTCGCATCTGGCCGACGCCGCGGCCGCGCTGCTGGAAACGAATGCGCATGCGACGCTCGAATCGCTGCTGATGCGCTTCGGCGAGCGAATGCTGTTCGTGCTGACCAACGACGCCGATGCGCTCGCGGTTTACCGCATGGTCATTGCCGAAGCCGGGCACTCCAGCGTGGGGCAGCTGTTCTACGACTCGGGGCCGGTCGAGTACATCCAGGCGCTTGCCGGACTCTTCGCCTCGGCCATGGAGTACGGTGAGTTGCGGCGGTCAGACCCCGTCGTGACGGCGCTGCAGTTCCTCGCCCTGGCCACGGCCGAGACCCAGGTGCGCTTCTACCAGGTCGACCCGCCGCCCTGGTCGGTGGATGAGATCCGGGCCATGGTGCAACGCGCCGTGCAGATGTTTCTCGCCGGGGCCGCGCCACGGTAGGCTCGTGCCATGGTCATTCGGCCTCGCCGTGCGCGCGCAGCGTCTCGTCGAACAGCAAGAGCAGCTGCCGCGCGAACACGTCCATGTTCGACACGCGATCGGCATCCCCTGTTTCGATCGTCCTGCTTGCCATGACCGCTCCGGCGACGGCCACGCACACGTGCCCCGGCGCATCGCCGTAGGGGCTGCCCGAAGGTCCGGTCGCGCCGCTTTCGCAAATTCCCCATGTCGCGCGATGGCTCTCGCGGATCCGGCCCGCGATGAACCGGGCGTAGGACTCGGTCTCCGCGCGCATGCCGGTCATGTCGTCGGGCGCGAGCCCCAGCAGCGCCTTGCCGGCGCGCCGCGAGTAGACGACCGCGCCGCCCAGGAAGAAAGCCGATGCGCCGGGTATGGCGAGCAGGGCGGCCGAGACCAGGCCGCCGGCCGACGATTCGGCAACCGCCACCGTCTGGCGTCGCTCGCGAAGCGTTGCGCCCACGCGAGCGGCAAGCACCGAAAGCGGTTCGAGGCCGGTCACGGCGTCTTGCGACGGTTGCCCGGCTGCCGCACGTAAGCCGGTGCCCGTTCGTGGCTCGCCGTGCTCCCGTAGACCGTGTCCGCCGGGTAGTACTCGGCCTGCAGCTGTACCCGGGCGGCGGCTTCCTCGCCCGCGGTGTGGGCGAGGAAGGCCAGCATCAGGTCGGTGCCCGCCGAGACGCCGGCCGAGGTCCAGACATCCCCGTCCTGCACGAAGCGCTGCTCGACCACCTTCACGTCGCCGAGCGCGCGCAGGCGATCGAGCGAACCCCAGTGCGTGGTCGCGGTCTTGCCGGAGAGGAGGCCCGCCGCATGAAGCACGAAGGCGCCGGTACACACCGACAGCAGCGCCTTGCAGCCGGGCGCCTGCGCCGCCAGGAACTGCACCATCGCGGGGTTGTCGACTTCGCGGCGCGTGCCCATGCCACCCGGCACGAGCAGGTAGTCGAGGGGCGGGCAGTCGGCAAAAGAGACGTGCGGATTGATCGAAAGGCCCTTGGCGCAGACCACCGGCTCGCGCTTCTCGGCGACGATCAGGCAGTTTTCGGGACCGGCGGCGAGCTTGCTCCACATGGTGAGCATTTCCCAGGGGCCGACGAAATCGAGCTCCTCGACCTCGGGGAATACGATGATCCCGAAATTCATACTTTCGAACTCCTTGGTGGCGGTGGGGGCGCAAGAACGTACAGACCTGAGCATATAGGTTGCATCCGGCAGCCGCTTCGTGACAGCTGGTTGCAAGCTTGGCTCAGTGTTTTCCTCAGAGGTCGATGGCGTGAAAATGGCTAGAGTGAAGGCGGCCGTTCAGGCTTTTGCTAAGCACACATCAAGGAAATTTCATGAGCAAGAAAGTTGCATATGTCACCGGGGGCATGGGTGGCATCGGAACAGCCATCTGCCAACGTCTGCACAGAGACGGATTCACCGTGGTCGCCGGTTGCGGCCCTACGCGCGACCATGCCAAGTGGCTGGCCGAACAGAAAGCCGAAGGCTTCGAGTTCCACGCCTCGGTCGGCAATGTCGGCGACTGGCAATCCACCGTCGAGGCCTTCTCCGCTGCCAAGGCAGCGCATGGCGCCATCGACGTGCTGGTCAACAACGCCGGCATCACGCGCGACCGCATGTTCCTCAAGATGACGCCCGAGGACTGGAGCGCGGTGATCGAGACCAACCTCAACAGCATGTTCAACGTCACCAAGCAGGTGGTGAGCGACATGGTCGAAAAGGGCTGGGGCCGCATCATCAACATCAGCTCGGTCAACGGCGCCAAGGGGCAGGCGGGCCAGACCAACTATTCGGCGGCCAAGGTCGGCATGCACGGCTTCACGATGGCGCTGGCGCAGGAGCTGGCGGCCAAGGGCGTCACGGTCAACACCGTGAGCCCGGGCTACATCGGCACCGACATGGTCAAGGCCATCCGCCAGGAAGTGCTCGACAAGATCGTGGCGACCATCCCGGTCAAGCGCCTGGGCGAGCCGAGCGAAATTGCTTCCGTCATCTCGTGGCTGGCCACGGACGAAGGCGGGTACTCGACGGGGGCCGACTTCTCGGTCAACGGTGGCCTCCACATGCACTGAGCAGGATGCTGACTGGCACCTGATCAAAAAAAAACCCGCCGAGGCGGGTTTTTTCATGTCGAAGATGTGGCTTCTACGCATGGAAACTACCTGATACCGCCCCCTACAGTTCTCACCCCTCCGGAGGCACCATGGAAAACACAACAAGCGCACCGCCCAAGAAACTCCCCCTCTACCGTTCGCTGTACGTGCAGGTGATCACCGCGGTGATCATCGGCGTGCTGCTGGGCTACTTCTATCCCGCGATCGGGGAGGCGATGAAGCCGCTGGGCGACGGCTTCATCAAGCTCATCAAGCTCATCAAGCTCATCAAGCTCATCAAGCTCATCAAGATGATCATCGCGCCGATCATCTTCTGCACGGTGGTGGTCGGCATCGCCGGCATGGAAGACATGAAGAAGGTCGGCAAGACCGGCGGCCTAGCGCTGCTGTACTTCGAGGTCGTCAGCAGCATCGCGCTCTTGGTCGGCCTGGTGCTGGTCAACCTGCTGAAGCCCGGCGCGGGCATGAACATCGACCCGGCCACGCTCGACACCAAGGCAATCGCCTCGTACACCGGCCCGGGCAAGATGACCGGCACGGTCGACTTCATCCTGAACATCATTCCCAACACCATCGTGGATGCCTTCGCCAAGGGCGAGATCCTGCAGGTGCTGCTGATCGCCGTGCTGTTCGGCTTCGCCCTGCACAAGTTCGGCGGCCGCGGCACGCTGGTGTTCGACGTGATCGAGAAGGGCTCGCACGTGCTCTTCGGCATCGTCAACTACATCATGAAGCTCGCACCCATCGGCAAGTACGGCGTGGGCAGCCTGTTCTCGCTCGGCAAGCTGATGGGCACGTTCTACCTGACCTGCCTCTTGTTCATCTTCGTGGTGCTCGGGCTCATTGCGCGCTTCCACGGATTCAGCATCTGGAAGTTCATCAAGTACATCAAGGAAGAGCTGCTGATCGTGCTGGGCACGTCCTCCAGCGAATCGGTGCTGCCGCGCATGATGGAAAAGATGGAGAACCTGGGCGCGAACAAGACCTGCGTGGGCCTCGTGATTCCCACCGGCTATTCGTTCAACCTCGACGGCACCTCGATCTACCTCACAATGGCGGCCGTGTTCATCGCGCAGGCGACCAACACGCCGATGACCTTCGTCCAGGAGGTCACGCTGCTGGCGGTGCTGCTGCTCACCTCCAAGGGCGCGGCCGGCGTCACCGGCAGCGGCTTCATCGTGCTGGCGGCCACGCTGTCGGCCGTGGGCCATGTGCCGGTGGCGGGGCTGGCGCTGATCCTGGGCATCGACCGCTTCATGTCCGAAGCGCGCGCGCTGACCAACCTGATCGGCAATGGCGTGGCCACCATCGTGGTGGCCAAGTGGACCAACGAGCTCGACGAGGACCGGCTGACGGCCGGACTCAACAACGAGAACTGGGTCGAGGCCCAGGAGCCCGAAGTGCTCGAGGGTGTGCGGACCAGCAAGATGTCCAGCTGAGACGGGACCTTGCGCACGCACCCCGAACGCACACCCCCCGGGATGGCCGTTTGAAATAAAAGGACAGGCACCGTTCCTGCAAAATGGGGCGATGCC
>CAMATD010000040.1 GCA_945860785.1 Variovorax sp. YR752
CGCCACAGGAAGGGAGCAATTGCCTGAGCCCGAAGTTGCACCCGGGGCTGTGGTCGGACGCTGCGTGAGGCTAGGCCGTCAGGCTGCGATGCGCTCGGCCAGCGCAATCAGCGACCGGTCCGACCCCGCCGGCCCGAGCAGCGAAATGCCCAGCGGCGCGCCGTCGCGCGTTGCCAATGGCATCGACAGTTGCGGAAAGCCCGCCAGCCCTGCGATGCACAGCAATCGAATCGCACGGTTGCGGTAGTCTTCCATCGAAGCCTCTGTCGCTGCGCAGCGGCGCGATGTCGGGCATGGTCGGCATCAGCAGCACGCCGTCGTTGCCGAGCAGCGCGGCCAGATGGCTGCGGAATGCGGTGCGGAAGGTGCGACTGGCAGCCACCTGCGCATCGGTGACCTCGCGCGACCACGCAAAGCGTTCGGCCACGCCCGGGCCCAGCGGCGGCGCGTAGCGCTCGATCAGCGGACCATCGGTGAGCCAGGCTTCGCGCGATTGCAGGTAGCGGAAGTTCCAGTACATCGCGTCGAAGGATTCCAGCGCCACCGTGGTGCCCTTGGCAGAGCCGAGCAGGCCTTGCACGCGGTCGGACACGCCTTTCAGCGCTTCGACGGCGGCAGGCACGGCCAGCGCCCAGACGTCGTCGGGCCGCAGCAACCGCACGCGTTCGGGCAGGGCTGCGGTATCGGCTGCCCAGCAGCACATCGGCCACGCGCGCAAAGGTGCCGATGTCGCGCGCGAACCAGCCGCAGGTGTCGAAGCTGGGTGCCAGGTCGAGCGCGCCTTCGAGGCTCATGCGGCCATGCGTCGGACGCAGGCCATACAGGCCGCAGTGGTTGGCCGGCGCGCGCACCGAGCCGCCGGTGTCGGTGCCGAGCGCGAAGTCGCACAGGCTCGACGACACCGCCGAAGCCGAGCCGGACGACGAGCCGTCCGTGATGCGCAGCGGCGCCCCGCCGTTGATCGGTGCACCGAAGTGCGCGTTGTTGCCGTTCATCGAGAACGCAAGCTCGTCGGTCACGGTCTTGCCGGCAAAGCGCGCGCCGGCATCGAGCAGCTTCTGCACGGTCGGCGCGGTGCGTGTCTTGATGCCCGACATCGCGAGCACGATGGGGTTGCCGCCGCCCGTCGGGTAGCCGGCCACGTCGAACAGGTCCTTGGCGGCAAAGCTCAGGTCCGACAAGGGGCCGGTGCTGGCGCGCGCTACAGGCGCATCGGGGTACGGAACGAAGGCGTGGGCGGGATCGTGCAACGGCATGGTGGTGGGAATGAAAGGGTGGAAGGTTCAGGCGACCAGCATGGGCGCGATGGCTGCCGCTGCATCGGTATGGATGCAGCGCGCGCGATGATTCTGCGCAAGCTCGACCACGGGCGGTTGCGCGGCGCGGCAGGCATCGCTGGCCAGCGCGCAGCGCTCCGCGAAGGAGCAGCGGGGTGGCAGCGCCGAAAGATCGGGCGGCGCGCCGCCGATGGTTTCGAGCCGCGTGCCGCGCGCCAGCGCACCGTGCGCGCGGCTCTTGAGCAGCGCGATCGTGTACGGATGGCGCGGCGAGCGGATCAGCTCGCGGGCCGTGCCTTCCTCGACGATGCGGCCCGCATACATCACGGCGATGCGGTCGGCCACTTCGACGGCGGCGCCGATGTCGTGCGTGACGAAGATCACCGACAGCCCGAGGTCGCGCTGCAGCTCGCGCAGCAGCAACAGGATCTGGATCTGCACCGTGGCGTCGAGCGCGGTGGTCGGCTCGTCGGCCAGCAGCAGCTGCGGCTTGCAGGCGAGTGCGAGCGCGATCATGGCGCGCTGGCGCATGCCGCCCGACATCTCGTGTGGGTAGGCGCTGCAGGCGCCGCTCGGGGCTTGGAATGCGCACGCGCTCGAACAGCGCCAGCGCGCGTTGCTGCGCCTCGGCCTGGCTGACGGATTCATGGCGGCGGATCGATTCGACGATCTGCGCACCGACCGAATACACCGGGTCGAGCGCCAGCAGCGGCTCCTGGAAGATCATCGACGCGACCTTGCCGCGAAAGTCCGCCAGCTCGCGCTGCGACATCGCGAGCACGTCGCGGCCCGCCACCTGCACCTGGCCGCCCATGCGCGTGCGGCGCTCGGGGTGCAGGCGCAGCAGGGTGCGCATGGTCACGCTCTTGCCCGAGCCCGATTCACCGATCAGCGCGACCACCTCGCCGCGCTGCACTTCGAGGCTCACGCCGCTGACGGCATGCACGGGCTTGCGGCCGCCGCTGAAGGTGACGCTGAGGTCGCGCAGCCGGACCATCGGTTCGGCGGTGCTGGTGTCTGCTGCTGTGCTCATGCCGCTTGCCTCTGAAGGGGTTGTTGCTGCTGCGCCATCGGATGCCCGCTGCCCGGCTCATGGATCAGGCAGCTCACCGCATGCTGCGACCCGGTGACGATGCGTTCGGGCACGACCTTGCTGCACACGGGTGCAGCGAGCGCGCAGCGTGGATGAAAGCGGCAACCCGAGGGCGGGTTGATCGGGTTCGGCGGATCGCCCGCGAGCGCTGCTTCTTCCGTGCGGTTGTCGGGGTCCATCGACGGCATCGAGGACAGCAGCGCGCGCGTGTAGGGATGCGCAGGCGCTTCGTACAGCGCATCGGCCGGTCCGATCTCGGCCACCTGCCCCAGGTACATCACCATCACGCGGTCGCTCACATAGCGCACCACGTTGAGGTTGTGGCTGATGAACACGTAGGTGAGGCCGAACTCGGTCTTCAGGTCGAGCAGCAGGTTGATGACCTGCGCCTCGACCGACTTGTCGAGCGCCGACACCGCCTCGTCGAGGATCAGCATGCGCGGCGGCAGCGCCAGCGCCCGCGCCCGCGCGATGTTCACGCGCTGCCGCTGGCCGCCGGAGAGCTCATGCGGGTAACGCTCGGCAAAGCGCTGCGGCGACAGCCCCACGCGCGCGAGCAGGTCGCGCGCCCGCGCCACGGAATCGCGCCGCGACACGCCATGCACCTGCGGCCCGAAGGCCACCGAGTCTTCGATGGTGAGGCGCGGGTTGAGCGAGGCATAGCTGTCCTGGAACACCATCTGCACTTGGCGGCGGAACTCCTTGAGCGGCAGGTCGCGGCTGCCGACCTCGCGGCCGTCGAACACCACCTCGCCGCGCGTCGGCTCGATCAACTGCATCAGCAGGCGCGCGGTGGTCGACTTGCCGCAGCCCGATTCGCCGACCACGCCGAGCGTTTCGCCCTTCATGACTTCGAAGTCCACGCCGTCCACGGCGCGCACCACGCCGCCGCCGCGGCCCAGCGGGTCTTTCTTGAGCGGAAAGTGCTTGACCAGGCCTTTGATGGTGAGGAGCGGTTGTGCCGGACCGCCGATGTCTTTCAGTGCGTCCATGTGCGTTTTCTGTGTTCGTGCGTTGGGGAGGCTTGTGTTCGGGGCGCTTTTGTCCGGGGTGCGTGCACAGGACACCGGGTGCTCCCCTCCGCGAATGTCCCCCGCTTCGCTCCTCCTTTATTTCGCTGCGGGGAGCACCCGGTGCCCTGTGCACGATGGGCGCGGCTGTCGTGCTGGCCGATCAACAAGTGCTCTGAGCGCTCACGCCGATGGTGTGCTCTGCGCAGCACAATAAAGGAGGAGGCATGCGGCCCTAGGCCGCGCCGGGGGACATTCGCGGAGCAGAGCACACCGTCGGCGTGAGCGCGCCCCGAACAACGAACCCCAAACACAACGCGACGAATAAAAGAGCAAGGCCCCATGCTCAGCTCTTGTTATCCATCGCCGACCGCAGACCGTCGGACAGGATGTTGAAGGAGATCGACGTGATGAAGATCATCACCCCCGGCAGCGCCGCGACCCAAGGCTGCACGTAGATCGCAGTGCGCAGCGTGTTGAGCATCAGGCCCCACTCGGGTTCCGGTGGCTTCACGCCCAGGCTGAGGAACGACAGGCCCGAGGCCAGGATCATCGAGACCGCGATCAGGCTCGTGGCGTAGACGAAGATCGGTCCGAGCACATTGCCCAGCACATGCACCCGCACGATGGTGAAGGGGCTGGCGCCCGAGGCGCGCGCTGCCTCCACGTAGTCGCGGGTGCGCACCTGCGTGGTCACGCTTTCGGCCACGCGCGCGATCTGCGGAATGAACACGATGGTCAGCGAGAACAGCGAATTGACCACGCCCGCGCCCAGCGTGCCCGAGAGCGCGATGGCCAGCAGCACCGAAGGGAAGGCGTAGAACACGTCGATGGTGCGCATGATCAACGTATTGGTGATGCCGCCCGCATAGCCCGCGACGATGCCGATGACCGTGCCCAGCACGAAGGCGCAGAGCACCGGCGTGATGCCGATGAAGAGCGACAGCCGCGCACCGACGATCAGCCGCGAGAGCATGTCGCGGCCCAGCTCGTCGCTGCCGAAGGGAAGGCCCTCGGTGCCGATCGGCTTGAGCCGCTTGAGCATCGACGACTGGTACGGGTCGGACGGTGCGAGCCACGGGCCGAACAGCGCGAGCGCGATCAGCAACAGCACGACGATGGCCGCGCCGACGGCGACCGGGTCGCGCCGGAAGCGCAGCCAGACAGAGGCCCAGTAGCCGCGCGAGCGCTGGGCCGGCAAGGGTTCGACTGCGATGGCGGAAGAAGAAGAAGCGGGAAGCACGGTGGACATGGTGTTGCGGCTTTCTTCTCTTCTTCAGGCACGCGCGATGCGCGGATCGAGCAGCGTCTGCAGCACATCGACCAGCAGGTTGAGCACGACGAAGAACATCGCCAGCACCAGGATCGTTCCCTGCAGCAGCGGCAGGTCGCGCTGGAAGATCGCCGAATTCAGCAGGAAGCCGGTGCCGGGCCACGAGAACACCGTCTCGATCAGGATCGAACCGCCCAGCAGGTAGCCCAGCTGCAGCCCCATCACGGCCAGCGCCGTGGGCGCCGCGTTCTTCACCATGTGGCGGAACACGCCGAAGTGCGTGAGCCCCTTGGCGCGCAGCCCGACGATGAACTCCTGGTCGAGGATGTCGGCCATCATCGCGCGCACGGTGCGCGCGATGATGCCCATCGGAATCACCGACATCGTGACGGCCGGCAGCAGCAGGAACTGCAGGTGCGCCCAGTCCCAGGCCCAGTCGTCCGAACCGCTCGGGCCCGCGCCCGTGGCCGGCAGCCACATGAGCTGCGAGGAGAACACGATCACCATCACCATGCCCAGCCAGTAATGCGGCACGCTCACGCCGAGCACCGAGAACATCGACGCGAGGCGGTCGATCCACGAGCCGCGGAAGTACCCGGCCACGAAGCCGAACAGGCTGCCCAGCACGAAGCCGATGAAGGTGGCCACCACCGCGAGCCGCAGCGTGTTGCCCACGGCCGTGAACACATCGCCGGCCACCGCGCGGTTGCTGGCGATGGACACACCCAGGTCGCCATGCAGCGCGCGCCAGACCCACATCGCGAACTGCTCGGGCAGCGAGCGGTTGAAGCCATAGAGCTCGCGCAATTGCGCCTGCAGATCGGCGGAGGCGTCGGGCGGCAGGATCGACACCAGCGGATCGCCGGGCGCGATGTGCACGAGCAGAAAGCACACGAGGGCCACGCCGATCATGATCGGCACGGCGTAGATCACGCGGCGCAGGAGGTAGGCGAACATGGCGGCTGGCTCGTGGCTGGCTGGAGGGACGCGGTCAGTCCATCGTCATGGTGGCGATGTCGATGAACCAGCTCTTGGGCTGCACCACGTTCTTCACCTTGGCCGACATGGCGCGGGGACCCACGTCGTGCGCGATCCACACGAAGGGCGCGTCGTCCACGATGTGCGTGTGCAGCTTGGCCAGCGCGGCATCGCGCGCCTTGTCGTCGAAGCTGGTGCGCGCATCGGCCACCAGCTTGTCGACCTCGGCGTTGCCGTAGTAGCCCCAGTTGTTCGACACCGGCGGGAAGGCCTTGGTGCTCACGAAGCGCACCATCGCGAAGAACGGGTCCATCGCCGCGAAGCTGATGTTGACCGCGTTGGCGCCGTTGACCGACGGGTCCTTGGCGCCCTTGCGCCAGTTAGTGAAGAGCGTGTTCCATTCGATGACATCGAACTGCACGTCGAAGAAGCAGTGCTTGAGCGATTGCTGCGCAAACTCGTTCATCGGCAGCGGTTGCATCTGGCCCGAGCCCGAGGCCGAGATCTGCACCTTCACCTTGATCGGCTTGGCGGCCGAGTAGCCGGCCTGCGTCATGAGCGCCTGCGCGGCCTTCACGTCGTACTTGATGTCGAAGGTGGGCTTGCCGAACCAGGGGTGGCCCAGTGGCACCGTGCCCTTGGGCTCGGCCATCATGCCGCCCAGCAGCTGCTTCATGCCGCCGCGGT
The DNA here is from genome assembly GCA_945860785.1 of Variovorax sp. YR752. Classification (GTDB taxonomy): domain Bacteria; phylum Pseudomonadota; class Gammaproteobacteria; order Burkholderiales; family Burkholderiaceae_C; genus Variovorax. The sequence continues at coordinate 6,319 of CAMATD010000040.1, forward strand.
CGATGCACAGGTTGGCCGCCTGGCGCACGCGCTTGTCGAGCCAGGGCGAACCTTCGGCGAACGACAGCTGCCACGGCCACACGTGCGGCTGCGCGTTCGAATAGATCTTGAAGCCGCGCTGCGTGATCTGTGCCATGGCGTCGGGCGAGGGTGCCTCGATCCAGTCGACCTGCCCGCCCAGCAGCGCGGCGGTGCGCGCGTTGGCTTCAGGCATCGGGATCATCACGACCTTGTCGATCTTCGGCACGCGCTTGGCGTCCCAATACGTCTTGTTGGCTGCAAGTTCGAGGCGTTCGCGCGCCACGAAGCGCGTGACCTTGAACGGGCCCGAGCCGGCCGGGTCGGCGGCGAAGGCGGTCCACGCGGCCTTGGCCTTGTCGGCGGGCGTTGCGCCGGCAGCGGCATCGAACTTCTTCTGCCACTGCGCGGTCGAGGCCATGAACAGGTTCGACAGGTTGATCGGCAGGAAGGCGTCGGGCTCGCTGGTGGTGAGCTCGACCGTCATGTCGTCGATCTTGCGCGCCGACTTGAGCGTGGGCATGCGCGATGCGGTCACGCCGACCTGGCTGGGGTCGAACTGCGGCGCGTCCTTGTCGAGCACCTTCTGCACGTTCCACACCACGGCATCAGCGTTGAACGTCGAGCCGTCGTGGAACTTGACGCCGGGGCGCAGCTTGAAGACCCACTTGGTCTTGTCCTTCGCGTCGACGGCCCACGCGGTGGAGAGACCCGGGATCAGCACGCTGGGCGCATCGGCCTTCGACAGGTCCCACTGTGTGAGCGAGTCGTAGATCGGGATGCCGGTGCAGCGGTTGCCTTCGAAGCCCTGGTCGGGCTGGCCGAGCGTGCGCGGAATGTCGGCTGCGGTCATGGCGATGCGCAGCGTTTTTTCCTGAGCCAGCGCGGCAGGCGATGCGAAGACCAGGATGGCGAGCGCCGCGCAGGCGGCCAGGGGTTTCAGGGACAGGGCGGGGGCAGCACGCTTCACATGGAACTCCGGTGTGTGGGATGACGGAAAAGACGAAAGAAACTCTCAAGCACGACATGTGCCAGCCGGGGCAGAAGCCCTGGCCGATTCAGGGCCATGACAGCGCGATTTCGCGCCGCGCGCAGCGCAAGTCCATCTCGACCTCCATGTCCACGATCGGCGGCCGCGCCAGGTGCCAGGTCAGGCCCGTGGTGAGTCCGCCGCGCTGCACGATTTCGTCGAACACCAGCGCGCCGATGTCATGCACCGTGTAGGCCTGCACCGCGGCGGCGTCGCGCCAGCCGAAGCCCAGCACGGCGAGTCGGCGCTCCATCTCCGTCATCACGTAGCCGAGCTTGGCGCGCAGGCCGTCGGGGCTGGTGTCGCCCAGGCGCACCATCACGTCGCGGCAGCTGGCGTGGCCGTCGGGCGCCTCGCCGCCGCCCGAGACCACGAAGCTCGGCGGACCGGCATCGTCGTCGGCCGGCACGGTGTACGAGAAGGCCTGGAAGGCGGGCGTGGCCGGTGTGCCGATGCGAGGGCACACGTTGGTGCGCGCCACCGGGTTGCGGTCGTCGAGCACCAACTGCCAGCGCTCGAGCGTGCCGGCGTAGAGGCGGTTGAAGTTGTGAAAGCCGCGCTCCGAAAACGGCGCGGGCGAGCGCAGTTCGCAGGCGCACAGCGCGGTCAGCGGCCGGCCGATGGCACCCAGGTGCGCCGCAATGGCGTCGAAGCCGTCGGCCAGCGGCACGGCCTGCTGGAAGCGCACCCGCTCGATGGCAAAGCCGGGCAGCGCCGCCACGCCGGCGGAATACTGGAACACGCCCTTCGCGTAGCGGTAGTCGCCTTCGGGGAACGCAATGGTTTCGGTGGTTGTGAGGGTCATGCCGTCTTTCCTGGTCAGCGCCCAATGTAGGGAGCGACGGGGCCGACGGGAAGTCTCATTTCTGCACGCGCGTGTTGCCGGAATCAGAACGTGGCGCGGCGGTGCCGCCGTAGCGCCCCATGCTGGTGGCCAGCATTTCGAGCAGCGCGCGCGCCGCCGGCGACTGGCGTTGCCCCGGCAGGGTGAGCAGGCTGATCGCGGTGGCGGCAAAGTCGCGCTCCTGCAACGGCACGGCGCACAGGTCGCCGTTCGACACCTCGTGCAGCGCCGCGTAGCGCGGCAGGAAGGTGATGAGGTCGCTGTTGCGCACCACGCCCTTGGCCATGTCGAGCGTGCTGGTCTCGATCACCAGCTCGAGCGCGACCTGCGTCTTCGACGCGATGCGGTCGACCAGGTGGCGGATCTGGAACGAGCGGTCGGGCAGCGCCACGCGATGGCCTTCGAGTTCGCGGAACGATACGCTGCGCCGCCGCGCCAGCGCATGCGTGGGCGCGACGATGGCGCACAGCGGCTGCTCCAGCCGCGCATGCTCGCGGAAGGCGTGGCGCTCGGGCAGGTTGAAGGCCAGCGCGATGTCGATGCGACCTTCCTGCAGCGCTTTGAGCACCGCGCGCGAGCCCACCACCGAGGCCTGCACCTTCACCTGCGGATGCCGCTTCTGGAAGCGCGCCAGGTTGTTCGACAGGAAGTGGCCGACCATGCCCTCGATGCTGCCGATGCGCACGATGCCGGCGGGTTGGCCGGTCAGTTCCTGCAAGGCGCCGCGCAGCGCCTCGCTGTTCTGCAGCGCCTGGTCGGCATGCGCCAGCACCAGCTCGCCCGCCGGCGTGAGCGTGGTGCGGTTGGCGCGGCGGTCGAGCAGGGCGGTTTGAAGCTCGCCTTCGAGCTTGGCGATCTGGCGGCTGATGGCGCTCGGCGCCACGCCCAGCTGTTCCGCGGCACGGCGCAGCGAGCCGGCCTTGGCGGTCTCGCGAAAGTAAAGCATCGCTGTGGACAGCATCGCGGGGTGTTCCTCTGGGGTCTTGCGGGGAGGCCTCTGCCGGCCGAACCTTCGGCCGATTGGCACAGGGCGTCAAGCAATGGCTATGCCGTCCGACCGATAGACGCCGCCACGCCCGGTTTCCACAATGCACCGACTCGCCTCGAAAGTCCGCGAGCTAGGGGATAAAAAACCGATGACGACACTGACACAGGGTTCGCGCGGCGCCGATGTTCGCAGGCTTCAGGAGGCATTGAACAGAAAGCTCCAGCCCACGCCCACCCAATGCTGGGCCGCCTGCACGGCCATGATCACGCGCTCCAACGTGCAGGCGGTGGTGGCGCGCACGCCGGCCGACCTGATCGCCGACGATGGCGGCCTGCGCACTTTTCCGGATGCCGACGATGCGATGACGGCCAATGCCCTTTTTGCATCCGCGCACGGCCTGACGGTGCGCCCGCCGGCGCCCTGGTCGATCAGGGGATTGCGTGCCGCACTGCAGCATGGACCGCTGATGCTCGACCTGCGGTGGAGTGCCAAGGGGTATGCCGCCGGCATCGGCAGCCCGGGCCACATGATCCTCATCGCAGGCATTCGCGGCGACAACGATCCCAGCGGCCGCGGCACCACGTTGCGCGTCTTCGACCCCTGGCCGCCGACCAAGGGTGCGCGCTGCTCGGTCAACTACGCCAAGTGGAGCCCGCTGGTGTCCGAGACCACCTGCCGCGTGTTCCTGCTCCCGTAGTCCAGCGGGAGGGCGCCCGGGGAGGCGGTGCGACAATTCCCGCGCCATGACAGACACTCTCACGATCACCCGCCCCGACGACTGGCACCTGCATGTGCGCGATGGCGCCGCGCTCGAAGCCGTCGTACCCCACAGCGCGCGCCAGTTCGGCCGCGCGCTGATCATGCCGAACCTGCGTCCCCCCGTGACCACCGCCGCCCAGGCGCTGGCCTACCGCGACCGCATCCGCGCCGCCGTGCCCGAAGGCATCGCCTTCGAGCCCGTGATGTCGCTCTACCTGACCGACAAGCTGCCACCCGAGGAAATCGCGCTGGCCGCCGAGGCCGGCGTGCGCGCGCTCAAGCTCTATCCTGCGGGCGCCACAACCAACAGCGATGCCGGCGTGACCGACATCCGCCACACCTACAAGACGCTCGAGGCCATGCAGAAGCACGGCCTCTTGCTGCTGGTGCATGGCGAGGTGACCGACCCGGCCATCGACCTGTTCGACCGCGAAGCCGTGTTCATCGACCGCGTGATGATTCCGCTCAGGCGCGATTTCCCCGAACTCAAGGTGGTGTTCGAGCACCTGACGACCAAAGAGGGCGCGCACTACGTGCGCGATGCCGGCCGGTTCACTGCGGCCACCATCACCGCGCACCACCTGCGCTACAACCGCAACGCCATCTTCACCGGCGGCATCCGCCCGCACTATTACTGCCTGCCGGTGCTCAAGCGCGAGACGCACCGCGTGGCGCTGGTCGAGGCCGCCACCAGCGGCAGCGACCGCTTCTTCCTCGGCACCGACAGCGCGCCGCACCCGGCGCACCTGAAGGAGCATGCCCTGGGCTGCGCCGGCTGCTACACCGCGCTGACCGCCATCGAGCTCTATGCCGAGGCCTTCGACAGCGTGAATGCGCTCGACAAACTCGAAGGCTTCGCGAGCTTCCACGGCCCCGATTTCTACGCGCTGCCGCGCCACACCGACACCGTCACGCTGAAGCGCGAGAGCTGGACCGTGCCCGAGACCGTGCCTTACGGCGAAGCCACGCTCAAGCCGCTGCGCGGCGGCGAAACCATCCACTGGAAACTCGTATGACACCGACGCTGCGCGTGATGCTTTTGATCGATGCCGACAACGTCTCGGCCGACGTGATCGAGCAGGCCGTGCAGCGCACGATGGACGAGTACGGCGCCATCCACGTGCGCCGCGCGTACTGCAATGCCGAAATGGCCGTCAACCGCCAAGCGCTCTTCAAGCGCCTCTCGGTGCGGCCGATGGTGAATCTCTCGGCCGGCAAGAACAGCACCGACATCGCGCTCGCGGTCGATGCGATCGACCTCGTGATCGCCGAGCGGCCCGACGTGGTGGTGCTGGTGTCGTCGGACTCCGACTTCGCGCCGCTCGTGGTCCGGCTGCGCGAAAAGGGCTGCCGCGTCTGCGGCATCGGCCAGTAGGGCAAGACGGGTGAAGAGACGGTTGGCGTGTACGACAGCTTCATCGACCTTGCGCACCACAGCGTGAAGCCTGCCGCCCGCACCGCACCGGCGAAGAAGGCCGCAGCCAAGACACCCGCCGTGAAGACCGCGCGAGCGAAGCGCACGGCCGCGCCTGCCAAGAAGGCCGCGACCAAGACCGCGGCCCGGAAGACGACCAGGGCCGCCGCCAAGCCCGTGCCGCAAACCTCCGAGGCCGCCGAATTCATCCTGCAGGCCGCGCCCGCTTTGCGCGGCGGCACCGACGTGCCGCTCAACGACGTCGCGCAGGCCCTGCGCGCAGCGGGGCTGCTCGGCAAGCACGGCAGTTCGCTCAAGCTGTTCGACAAGCTCACCTCGGAGTTCGCCGTGATGCAGCATCCGGATCGCATCCGCTGGACCGGAGCGCCCGCGCCTTGACCCTGCCGGCGGTCGACTGGGCGCAGCCCTGGCTGGCGCCCTATCGCGCCCATGGCGAAACGGCGGCCGAGGCCACGCGCCACACATCGGTGGCAGCCGCGTTGCAGGCCGCAAAGCCGGCCTCGGTGCCCGACTTCATGCGGCAGGACAGCCTGCCCGCGGGCCAAGCGTACGAGGCCCACATCTTCCAGACCCGCACCGTGCCGACCCGCGACAACCTGCACGATTTCTTCAACGGGCTGGTCTGGCTCGCCTTTCCGCAGGCCAAGCGCCGCCTCAACGAATTGCAGGCCGCCGAAATCGACCGCACCGGCATCGGCGCCACGCGCGGCCCTCTGCGCGACGCGCTGACGCTGTTCGACGAGAACGGCGCGGTGTTCGATGCGCCCCCCGCGCTGTGGAAGGCGCTGGTCGCACGCGATTGGCCGACCCTTTTCGTGACGCAGCGCGCCCTGTGGTCCGAGGCGCGGCTGCTCGTGTTCGGCCATGCGCTGCTCGAAAAGCTCGTTTCGCCCCGGAAGGCCGCGACGGCGCACGTGCTGCTGCCGCTGCCGGATGCGGACCGCTCGACGGCCCTTGACGACGCGGCACTGGCGCAGAGCCTGGACCCGCAGCGGCTCGCGCAAAAGCCCTTCGTGCCGCTTCCCGTGCTGGGGATACCCGGGTGGTGTGCAGACAATGTGTCGGCCGAGTACTACGACGATCCGAAGGTCTTCCGCCCCCGTCCGTAGAACTTTTGCTCCTATCATTGCTCTACCCGCAGCCGCCATGCCGGGGCCGCCATCAGTATCCAAACAACAAAGAGGCGCCCGTCGTCGCATGGCTTGAAGAGGGCTCGCCGGCCCTCATCTGATCGGCAGTGTTCCCCACGGAGAAATCAACTTGAAACGTATCCTTCTGTTCGTTTTGACCAATGTGATGGTCGTTGCAGTGCTCGGCGTCGTCGCGAGCCTGCTCGGCGTCAACCGCTTCCTCACGGCCAACGGCCTGAACCTCACGGCGCTGCTCGGCTTCGCGCTGGTCATGGGCTTCGGTGGCGCGATCATCTCGCTGCTCATCAGCAAGCGCATGGCCAAGTGGACGGCCGGCCTGCGCATGATCGACAACCCCCAGTCGCCCGACGAGGCCTGGATCGTCGCCACCGTGCGCAAGTTCGCCGACAAGGCCGGCATCGGCATGCCCGAGGTCGCGATCTTCGAAGGCGAGCCCAATGCGTTCGCGACCGGCGCCTTCAAGAACTCGTCGCTGGTGGCCGTGTCCACCGGCCTGCTGCAGGGCATGACGCGTGAAGAGGTCGAGGCCGTGATCGGCCACGAGGTGGCCCACATCGCCAACGGCGACATGGTCACGATGACGCTGATCCAGGGCGTGATGAACACCTTCGTCGTGTTCCTCTCGCGCGTGATCGGCTATGCGGTCGACAGCTTCCTGCGCCGCGGCGACGACCGTTCGTCGGGCCCCGGCATCGGCTACTACGTGAGCACCATCGTGCTTGACATCGTGCTGGGCTTTGCCGCCGCGATGGTGGTGGCTTGGTTCTCGCGCCATCGCGAGTTCCGCGCCGACGCGGGCGCTGCGGCGCTCATGGGGCAGAAGCAGCCGATGATGAATGCGCTGGCGCGCCTGGGTGGCCTGCCGGTCGGCGAACTGCCCAAGACGGTGCAGGCCATGGGCATCACGGGCAGCATCGGCAAGCTGTTTGCCACGCACCCGCCGATCGAAGAGCGCATCGCTGCGCTGCAGAACGCACGCTGAGCTGAAAAGCGGCAAAGAAAAAAGGGGCTGGTCGATCGACCAGCCCCTTTTTTCTTTGACCGAACCGTGCGTTGTTCGATCAGAGATTGAGCGCCGCGACGGCTTCCAGGCCCTTCTTGATGTTGTTGCGCGCGGCGCCTTCCACCGCCATGCGCAGGCGGGTCGTGCCTACGAGCGAATCGAACGCGCCACCCGTGTAGGTCGACTTGATGACCTCGCGCATTGCCACCGATTTGTCGGAGGTCTTGATGAGCGACCAGCCAGCTTCTATCTCGACCGTGAACGCGGCACCGAACATGGGCTTGGTCAGCTTGGCGACCGAGACCGACAGCTCGTAGTCGCCGCTCTTGCCGCTCACGACTTCCTTGAAAAGAGCCGTCTGCGTGACCGACTTCTCGATGGCGGCGCGCAGGCCGTCGTTGGAGATTTCCGAGCGGCCCATGGCGCTCGTTTCGTTGCCGCCGCCGGCTTTCACTGACAGCGAGTAGGGCAAGCTTCTTGCTCGAAGCGATGCTGGTGGCCGTCATGGCTTCGCGGTTGGCCGGTGAGGCGCAGCCTGCCAGGACGACGACAACGGCGAGAACGGCCAGCGCCTCGTCGATTTCCTGCAGCGAGAGTCCGCGCAAGGCGTGGCTACGATCGGTCATGGAGCACGCGTCGAACTCCATGGGCTCGTCCCCATGGACGTAGATTTCGTCCATTCCCCTGGCGTCATACGAAACGTTGATGGGCCGTCGCTTGCCTTGCCTGGCTTTGTCGAACCATCGCTGCGCGATGGCCCGTTCGCCGCTGTAGTAGGCATCCTTGAACTTGATTCCCTCGGTGGTCACGCTCGCCGTGCCGGTGGGCATCAACGAGAATTTCACCAGTTCTTCCGGGTGCCAGGCGCGGTCACCGCGCTGATGGCGGTAACGATGCGGGTGTATTTTTTCGCCCAGTCAGGCGTCTCGAACAGCGACACCGCCGGCGTCCAGTGCGGCGTGATCAGGGCGTACAGGTCCACCAGGACAAGTCGCCCAGATGGGGCAGGGTCGTTCATCTTGTTCTCTCCCTGCGGGGCCCGCATCGGCGGGACTCAGCGCAAGCAGCTGATCAACTCAACTGCGCGCGCGAGCGCACGCCAAACTGCAGGAGGATGACCGCGACATAGTTCTTGACCGTGCCTTCACTCAGCTCGGCCAATACAGAAATTTCGTGATTGGTCTTTCCCTCCAGCAGCCAATTGAGCAATTGCAACTGCCGCTTCGTCAACTTGTGCCTGGCGTTGCTGAACAAGGACGGTACAGCATCGCCGTGCAATGGCACGGAAAGGGGCCGGCGGTTCACCGTGTCGCCGTCTAGCAATCCGCAGGCCCGGATGAAGCTCACGACTTCCTTGAGCGTCGCGGACTTCGGGAGGAACGCGAGGGCGCCCAGGGTCATGGCCCCCTGTGCCAGCGTGTCCTGCGCAAGCGATGTGGTCCCGGTGCCCGAGAGCACCACGATGCGCGCAGCGGGATAGCGCGAGCGGAATTCCATGAGGCCGCTCAAGCCCTGAGTGTCCGGAAGAGCCAGATCCAGCAGGACCAGTTCGATCACGTCCTGGCTGCCCTCATAGGTTGTCAGGGCTTCGGAAAGATCGCCGGCCTCGAACACTTCAACGGGCGCTGCCGACGCGTTGGCCTGCAGCAGGGCGCAGACGCCCATCCTCAGAAGATCATGATCGTCCACGACCAGGATGGCGCGTGGACCGACGGAATCTTTCGATGCCTCGAAATGCAAGGATGAAGTCCATTCGGTCGCAGTCATTTCCAGATGCTATGCAACGCGTGGGCAATTCGAAAAGTGCATAAGGTCATGTCCGTTGCCTCTTTTGCAACGCAAAAGAAGCGGCATGACTCTAGGCACTGTATTGCTTTGGAATCACAAGCCTGAATCGAAGACCGGGCAACGGTAGCTCTCGCGAATCCGCAAGCACCAGTGGCGAGAGTGGTGGCACTCAACTACCTGCCAGCGCTTCAAGGATCTTCCAAGCGCCAAGTCGAGGCGCAGGAGTTGCACCAAGCCGACGATCCGAGCCAGATTCGCATTCAAGAACTCGCGGTGCAAGGCCTCTACCTCGACAGCGAGTGCCTCGGCGTGGCGCAACAGACCGACGGCCTGAACTGCGTCGTCGTCCACTGTCGTTTCGCGCAGTGCGGTGGTTGATTCGGTGGGCTCAAACACAAAAGCTCAGTCCGGCAGACACACAGTGCTCTTCCGCCAATACCGGCTTGTTGCCATCGGAAAGCTCATCCCACTAGATGGCGCGTCATGACTTTATGCACTGTTTTCGCATATGCGCACTCTGTACCTTCGCGCGTTCCGGCGCAAGCCGTGGTCTTCGACGACAGCCGTCATTTACTCATTCAAAGAGAGGGATTGATTCCATGAAAACGAAATTCTTGCTGGCCTCGGTGGCCCTGGCCGCATTGGTGGCCTGCGGTGGAGGTGGTGGCCTGCGGTGGAGGTGGTGGAGGTGGTGGAGGTGGTGGAGGTGGTGGAGGTGGTGGAGGTGGTGGAGGTGGTGGAGGTGGTGGAGGTGGCGGAGGTGGCGGAGGTGGCGGAGGTGGCGGAGGTGGCGGAGGTGGCGGAGGTGGCGGACTCCCGGTCTTGCCTCCAGCGCCTGCGCCTGTGCCGCCTCCCGCGCCATCTCCCTCTCCTTCTCCCGCACCGGCCCCGAATCCCCAGCCGGACAACACGTCCGCAGCCTGCTTCAACGAGGCCGATCTGCACGAGGGCACCACGCTGGTGGCGGAGCAGGAACTCAGCTCCAGCGCATCCAGTGGAGATGTATTCAAGCAGCGCTTGACCACGATCACCCATGGACGCGAGGCGTTCGCAGGCGTGAATCCGGTACGCCAGGTGCGCACCCAGTTCTTCTATGCCACCAACACCGAGGGGACGGACAGGCAATACCTCGATGTCGTCGACGGCAAGGTGATCAGGTACGGCTCGCGCAACGGAGGCGATGGTAGCGACCCGAAGCTCGGCTACACCCTCAACCAACCGGCTGTCGCAAGGCCCACCATGGCGCCGGGCGAGACGATCAACGAGAGCTACGTGATTGTGGGCATCTCAGGCGAGAACGGCGAGATCCGGAATGAGCGGCCCGTCTCGGGGACGACGACCTACGTTGGGTGCGAGGCCCTCGAAACGCCCATGGGGACCACAAACACATGCAAGTTCTCGAGTGTCGCGCGCATCAGGCAACTCGACGGATCGGACCTCACGCAATTGCAGGACAACTGGATCGCCGCCGACGGCCCCTATCGTGGCCAGATGCTGAAAATGGTTACACGCGAAGGAGAGACGGTCGGAACGCTCGTCGTCACGCAGATCACCTATACACCGATGTAGCGCAGCGCTGCCTTGCAACGGTTGTCAGGTGTGGGCTTCGGCAGTCTGTGTAAATAGTCTGCCAGTTGCTTGAACGAAGATGCCCCGCTCTCGTGGGGCATTTTTTATTGGGTGACCTTCGGACGGCTGTGGGTGGCGTAGTTGTCGGCGATGCACTCAGTGCAGGCGGCACTCGCGCAAATGGCCGATTTCAGGTCACGTCGTTGATGAACCTCCGTCTACGACTTCTGATCGGTCGCTAGCGAGAGTTCGGCCAGCGTGCGCAGCAGCGTCTGCGCGCGCACGGGCTTGAACAGTACAGGCACGCCCGAGGCACGCACACGCTGCAGCCGCTCGGGCGAGGTCTCGCCGGTGACGATCAGCAGCTGGGCCTCGGGTGCAAAACGCTCGCGCAACCGCTGCCCTACCGCCAGACCATCTTCTCCGGCGAGTCGCTAGTCGCACATGAGCAGCGCGACAGGGTCCTGCGCGCCGCGCCGGACGAGCGCAGCGCGGGCCTCGGCCTCGTTGGCCACCGCTTCCACCACGATGCCGTGTGCACCGAGCAATTGCGTCATCGCGTTGCGTATCTCGGCTTCGTCATCGACCAGCAGCACCCGACCGTGCAGCACAGGCGCCGAACGCAACTCCGGTGGCAGTTCCAGCACCAGCGGCTCGCCATCCTCCGAGGCCTTGGCTAGCGGCAGCACCAGCCGAAAACATGTACCGCGCCCCAGGCGCGAACGCACGTGCACCGTGTGCCCCAGCAACCTCGCCAGTCGTTGCACGATCGAGAGCCCGATGCCCAGCCCGCGCGCGCGGTCGCGCCCTGGATTGTCGATCTGATAGAACTCCTCGAAGATATGCTTGAACTGCTGGGACGCAATGCCGACACCCGTGTCGCGCACTTCCAGCCAGACCTGCGCGCCGCGCACACGCGCAACGACGGTGACGCCGCCCTGCCTAGGGTACTTCAGCGCGTTGTCCAGCAGGTTCGACAGCATGCGGTACAGCAGATTGGGGTCGCTGTGCACCCACAGGCCGCTGGCGCGCACGCGCAGCTGCAGCGACTTTTGCCCGGCCTGGGGCAAGAAGAGCTGGTTGAGCGGCAGCAACAGGGTGTCGAGCTGCACAGCGCGCGGCGAAGCACTGACCACGCCGGCGTCCAAGCGTGATACGTCAAGCATGGCGTCAAGCGAGGCGCCCAGGGCGTCGACTGCGCGCATCAGCCGCTCGGCGTTGCGGCCTTCGGGGTGATCGCGAAGTGTGCGCTCCATCGCGGCACCGAACAAGGCAATGGCGTGCATGGGCTGGCGCAGGTCGTGGCTGGCGGTGGCGAGGAAGCGCGTCTTCTCGGCGCTGGCCTGTTCAATGGCGGCGATCTTCTCGTCAAGCGCTTGCGCCTTGCCGCGGCTGAAAAAGAAGTACGAGATGACCACCGTCGCAATGAGCGAGACAAAGATCAGCGAGGTGAACCGCGCAGGGGCCGACGACCGCAGATCCCAAATAGCTCCCTCTCCGCGATATGCATCGCCAATTGCATATCCGACGACGAAGCCCACACCGCTACCTACGATCACCAGCACACCGACTCGCCAGCGGCCCGTCCAGGACTTGTCGTCACCTAGAGCAAGCAACGACCACTTGTCGTCACTTCGAGCAAGCATTGACCAGACTCCATCGATGAACGCGAAGCTCGTCCACCCAATCGCGAGCGAATAGACGAATTGCTCATCCCATGCGCCTCGACCGCTGAGTGCAAGGGCTGTCGCGATCGCACAACAAAACAATGTCACGACGAGCCACACGCAGGCTGCCAAGGCGGGGTGGGTTGGCGTTCGATGAAATCATGAACTTGGATCAATGGCGCGATAAAGACAGAACTTTGCCCTAGAAACGGGCGGTCGGGCACCTCTATCCGATGAAACGCTTTCAGTCGGCGCGAGGTACAGCCGATGTGCGATGAAAACGCCTGCTTGCCGCCGCAAGGGTGCAGTTGACGCATCGCATCTGCATCTCGTCAGCGAATTTGATCATTTCGTCGCATGCGACTACTTCGCCTAGTACCGCCCTGCCAAAGTCGGAGCCTTCATCACTGCGAGTTTCGATATGAAGATTTTCAATCTACCAAGGCAACTCGGAAGTATGCGTGTCCTCTGCATCACTGCTTTGCTCACTCCGCTGGGCGCGTACGCGACCGATCTGAGCCTGCGCATCATCAATGCCCCGACTTCGTCCACGATCCATGTCGCGCTATTCGATAGCCCCGATGCCTACGCCGGCAAAAAGGCGCTGGTGTCGAAGAAGCTGCCGGCGCAGGCCGAGGCGACCGAGCTCATCTTTCCTGGCCTCGCACCGGGGCGGTACGCCGTCCGGGTCTCTGCAGACGAGAATGGCAATGCCGCGCTCGACACCAATCTGCTCGGCATACTGATCGAGCGCTACGGCTTCTCGAACAACGCGAAGGCAAACTTTGGCCCGCCGGACTTCGATGCTGCTGCGGTTGACGTGGATGCCGATGGCCAAATCGTCATTCATCTGCGCTGAGCTCGGGACATGGAAAGATGCCTGCTTCTTCACCTGCCTGTCTCGGTCGGCACAGCTCTCTTGCTTGGTTCGCTTTGGCCTTCACTTGCAAACGCTGCGAACCCAGAGCCGATCTCAAGGCTTCGAGTGCCCCATGGAAGACAGGCTTCGCCACACCGAGAGCCGACATGCCGTTGATCCTGTCCGCGCCGAAGTAAAACTGAGCCACCGCGCCGATTTAATCGTGAGCCAGGGGTGGGAGCCGGCGCTGTGATGGTCGGCTGTGGATAAGTGTATGTCGTGCCTTGTTCGTTGACCTCCTGATCGTGGGGCGGCCGTCAATCGGTGGATTCGGTTGGATCGACCTTGGCGCTGCCCTTGCGGGCCTGCTCCCTGGCTTTGATGCGCTTCTTCGCCGTGGCACTGCTGTGTAGGAAGCGATGGCTCTCGTTGCCCGTCTCCACGATGTGGCAGTGATGCGTGAGGCGCTCGAGCAAGGCGGTCGTCATCTTTGCGTCCCCGAACACCGTCGACCATTCGGCGAAGTCCAGGTTGGTGGTGATCACCATGCTGGTGTGCCCTAGGTCCATGCGCAGCAGACCACTGGCGATCCGCCCAGCCTTGCCCTGGGCCTTCTCCTGCTCCAGCGCATTGACCAGATCGACCGTCGAGTAGAACCGCACACGCTTGCCCTGGCGCACAATGCCTGACACACCGAGGGCCGTTGCCAAATGGGTCTTGCCTGTGCCCGGTCCGCCGACCAGCACAGCGTTGTGCGCATCCGCGCCCTCGATCTATGGGTTCAGCTCGGCGCGTTGGGTTTACGTTATGTCATCTGCAGGGTGTGCTGGATACGTGAGCGTTGGCGGCAAGGAGCGTCTGGAGGCATGCGATCACCTCCGCCTTGTCCTGATGCGCGAATCCGGCCGCCCTGGCTTTGCTGAGAAGCTGCTCGCACCAATTCCGCAGCTCTGGCTCCGCACCCGCAACCATCGCCTGAAAACGTTTCTAGGCGCGCGGGCGTTTGCCGCGAAATCGTGAAATCCGTCCGCTCAGCGCGTGCGTGCTGCAGCGTGCGCGCCACGTCGCCCGGCTTCATGCCGTACATCTCGGCGAACTCCTGCTCGCTGCGGCCGCTGGCCTCGAAGGCGCGCAGTAGCGCCTCGCGCTTGGCGGCCTGCTGTGCCAGTTCGGCCAGCGCCTCGTCGACGACGGCGTTGTTGTTCTCGTCGCGCGAGCGCACGAGCACGGCATAGGCTTCGCGGTCGAGGCCCGAGGCTTCGATGGCCTTGGCGATGCGCGCCACCAGCTGCGGGCGCAGGTCTTCGCCGGTGCGCTGCGAGCGGCGGCGGTGCAGCTCGAGGATGGCGTGGTGCACATGCTCGGGCGCAACCGGGTCCAGCGCATTGCCGTCGAGGTCATGGCGCGCCAGGCCGGCCGCCACGCTTTCGAGGTAGCGCGTGGAGCGTGCATGCTGGCCCATCGCGATCTTCAGGTCTTCGGCCTTGAAGTCCTCGGGATGGCGCGCGAGCAGTTCTTCGTACACGCCGAGCTTCAGCGGCACAAAGCGCGCGCCGAAGAGCTGCGGGTACAGCTCGAACAGGCGCTCGAGCACCGGGTTGACCTTGCGCGGCGCGCGTTGTTGCTGCTGCGCCTGGGGCTTCCGGGCCTGCTGCTGTTGCTGCGGCCGGTCTCCTTGCGGGCGCGGCTTCTTCGCCCGCGGCGGCCGTTGCTGCTGTTGTTGCGGCGGCTGCTGCTCCGCGGGCGCTTCTGTGCCGGTGCCCGCATCGGCGGTCTTGAGCTGTTGCAACTGCTCGGCCAGGTCCGGGCGCTGGTGCCGTGCGTTGCGCGAGTTCGTGTTCGGGGCGGCGGTGGATGCGTCGGTCATACGGTGGGCTCGGCAGTGAGCGCGATGGGATGGAAGGGGAACAAAAGAAAACCGGTCCTGCGCATTCAGCGCGGACGGAACATCTTGAACATATTGTCGGGGCTGATCTCGAAGTAGTCCGCAGGACCGCCGTCGCGCAGGATGGGCTGCGCCGCCGCGGTGTCGTAGATGCCGTCCTTCAGCAGGTGGCGCGCGATGTGCACGCCCACCACTTCGCCGAGGATCAGCCAGGTGGGCACCGGCACGCCATCGACGCCTTCGAGCTGCAGCAGCTGGGTCAGCCTGCATTCGAAGGAGACAGGGCTTTCGGCCACGCGCGGCACCGCGATGCGGCGCGTGGCCACGGGCGTGAGTCCGGCGAGCTCGAATTCGTTCACCTCGGGCGGCACGGCGGCGCACGAGCGGTTCATCTGCTCGGCCAGCGGGCGCGTGGCGAGGTTCCAGCCGAACTCGCGCGTCTGGCGAATGTTGTGCAGGCTGTCCTTCGCGCCGATGCTCGCGAAGCCGACGATCGGCGGCGTGTAGTTGAAGGCGTTGAAGAAGCTGTAGGGCGCGAGGTTGAGCACGCCCTGGTCGCTCTGCGACGAGATCCAGCCGATCGGCCGCGGGCCGACCATCGCATTGAAGGGGTCGTGCGGCAGGCCGTGGCCCGTGGCGGGTTCGTAGTAGTGGAAGTCGTGGTCGGACATGGTGGGCGCAGTGCGCTTTCGCGTCAGGGCTTGTAGTACTGGCTCGTCTTGTAGCGCCGGGTGCGGGTCTGCCAGCGTTCGCCCTCGCGCTGGCGCACGGTGACATCGACATGCTCGCCGTCGGCATTCACGGCTTCTTCCCGGGTGTAGACCTCTTGCAGGCCGCGCTTGGGCACCACCTCGTACTGCGTTGTCAGGTGCCAGCAGCAACCCGACTTCTCGAGAGTCTCGAGGCGCTTGCGCTGGTGATCGACCTGGAACATGCCCAGCTTCGAGCTGGCCAGTTCGGTCAGTTCGTCGCTTGACACGAAGGCCTTGCGGGTGCGGTTGTAGACGTAGACGTCGTACGACGGCCCGCCATAGCCGCTGTTGTTGCCGTTGCGGATCGCCAGGTCGTCCTGCCCGTCGAAATTGAAGTCGTCGACGATCAGCGCGCTCTGGTCGCCGTTGAGGACGTTGACCGCCGGCTTCTTTTTGGGGTCCAGCAGGATGCTCATGTCCTCGCTCTCGAAGCGCTGGACCGTCGCCTGGGTCCTGGCGTCGCGCAACTCGATGGTGGCCGGGCCCGAACACTGGCTGTCGTCGCAGTGGGCGACGACGATGCGCGCGGAATAGGCGGCCGACAGGTGCGGAATCACGAACTCGGCGGCCGTGGCGACGCCCGGGCCGAGCAGCGCCGCGAGCAGGAGCGCGTGAAGAAGGCTCTTCATCCCGCGCTTGTCGCAGTGCGCGCGGCCTGCCGCCCGATCAGCAGCCGGAACGGCAGCAGCATCAGCACACCGACGCCGAGCTTCACCGCCAGGTCGCCCGCGGCCCAGCTGAGCCAGGGTCCGTCGGTGCCCGCGAAGGCGATGCCCCAGAACACGATGCTGTCGAGCACCGCCGCGATCACGGTCGCGACCAGCGGTGCACGCCACCAGAGGCCGCGGCGCAATCGGTCGAACACGCGGATGTCGAGCAGTTGCGAGGCGATGAAGGCCAGCCCCGATGCCAGCGCGATGCGCGCCGGCGCCAGGGCGAGCGATGCAACGATCGCGACCGCGAAACCGACCCAGGCCACGCGCCGCGCCATGCCGGGGCCGAAGCGCCGGTTGACGAGGTCGCTCACGAGGTAGGCCACCGGGTAGGTGAAGGCGCCCCAAGTCAACCAGTCGTTGAGCTCGAACTGCACGAGGATGTTGGAGGCCAGCACCACGGCGGCCATGGCCAGCGTTGCGATGGCGAACTGGCCGGCGGTGGGGCGGACGAAAGAAGTGGCCTGCATCAGACGTTCGCCGTGCGTTCGCGTTCGGCCTCGGCCAGCACGCTGCGGGCCATCGCTTCGGCCACCTTGATGCCATCGACACCGGCCGAGAGGATGCCGCCCGCGTAGCTCGCGCCTTCACCGGCGGGGTACAGGCCGCGCACGTTGAGGCTCTGCAGATCATCACCGCGCGTGATGCGGATCGGCGACGAGGTGCGCGTTTCGACACCCGTGAGCACCGCATCGTGCAGGTCGAAGCCTTTGATCTTGCGGCCGAAGGCGGGGAAGGCCTCGCGCATGGCCTCGATGGCGTAGGCGGGCAGGGCCTGGTGCAGGTCGGTCGGCGTCACGCCGGGCTTGTACGAGGGCGTCACGCTGCCGAGCGCGGTCGAGGGCTTGCCGGCGACGAAGTCGCCCACCAGCTGCCCGGGCGCGTGGTAGTTGCTGCCGCCGAGCACGTAGGCGTTCGATTCGAGTTCGCGCTGAAGGGCAATGCCCGCGAGTGCATCACCAGGGAAGTCGCGTGGGTCGATGCCCACCACGATGCCCGCATTGGCGTTGCGCTCGTTGCGCGAATACTGGCTCATGCCGTTGGTGACCACGCGACCCGGCTCGCTGGTGGCCGCGACCACCGTGCCACCCGGGCACATGCAGAAGCTGTAGACCGAGCGGCCGTTGCTCGCGTGGTGCACCAGCTTGTAGTCGGCCGCACCGAGCAGCGGATGGCCTGCGTGGCGGCCCCAGCGTGCGCGGTCGATCAGGCCCTGCGGGTGCTCGACGCGAAAACCGATCGAGAAGGGCTTGGCTTCGATGTGCACGCCGCGTTCGTGCAGCATGGTGAAGGTGTCGCGCGAGCTGTGGCCGAGCGCCATCACGACGTGGTCGGCGCGCAGCTCGCTGCTGGTGCCGGTGGTCTGGTCGAGCACTGTGAGGCCACGCAGATGGTCGTCTTCGATGCGCACGTCGGTCACGCGCTGCTCGAAGCGGATCTCGCCGCCGAGCGCCACGATCTGCTCGCGGATGTTCTCCACCACCTTCACCAGCTTGAAGGTGCCGATGTGCGGATGCGCGACGTAGAGGATCTCGAGCGGCGCGCCGGCCTTCACGAACTCTTCCATCACCTTGCGGCCGAGGAAGCGCGGGTCCTTGATCTGGCTGTAGAGCTTGCCGTCGGAAAACGTGCCGGCGCCGCCTTCGCCGAACTGCACGTTCGACTCGGGGTTGAGCACGCTCTTGCGCCACAGGCCCCAGGTGTCGCGGGTGCGCTGGCGCACGGTCTTGCCGCGTTCGAGCACGATGGGCTTGAAGCCCATCTTCGCGAGCATCAGCGCCGCGAAGATGCCGCAGGGGCCGAAGCCGATCACCACGGGGCGGCTCGTGCCTTCGGGCGCATCGGCCGGCGGCACATAGACCATGTTGGGCGCGGGCTGGATGTGCGGATGGCCGGCGTGCCTGGCGAGCAGGGTGGCTTCGAGCTTTGCATCGGCCAGCTGCACGTCGCAGATGTAGACCGTGAGAAGGTCGACCTTGCGCGCGTCGAAGCTGCGCTTGAAGACGGTGTGAGCGGCGATCGCTTCGGGTGCGACGGCTAGCGTCGCGGCGATCAGTGAGACCAGCGCGTCGGGCGCGTGGTCGAGCGGGAGTTTGAGTTCGGAGAGTCTCAGCATGTCATGGGGCTTGTAGTTATCAAGCAGGCCACGGATTTTATACGCGCCGAGGCGCTATGAAAGAGATAGCTGGATCACGCCGGCAGGAAGCCCTCGACCGAGAGGTAGCGCTCGCCCGTGTCGTAGTTGAAGCCCAGCACCACCGCATCGGGCGCCAGCGAGGGCAGCTTCTGTGCAATGGCCGCCAGCGTGGCGCCGGACGAGATGCCCACGAGGATGCCTTCCTCCTGCGCGCAGCGGCGGGCCATTTCGCGGGCCGGTTCGGCATCGACCTGCAGCACGCCATCGAGCAGCGAGGTGTCGAGGTTCTTCGGAATGAAGCCCGCGCCGATGCCCTGGATCGGGTGCGGGGCCGGTGCGCCGCCGGAGATGACGGGCGAGGCCACCGGTTCCACCGCGAACACCTGCAGCTTCGGCCACTTCTTCTTGAGCACCCGCGCCACGCCCGTGATGTGGCCGCCCGTGCCCACGCCCGTGATGATCACGTCGATGCCATCGGGAAAGTCGGCTGCGATTTCCTCGGCCGTCGTGCGCACATGCACCTCGACGTTCGCCGGGTTGTTGAACTGCTGCGGCATCCACGCGCCGGGCGTGCCGGCCACGATTTCCTCGGCGCGGGCGATGGAGGCCTTCATGCCGCCAGCGCGCGGCGTCAGGTCGAAGGTGGCGCCATAGGCCAGCATCAGCCGGCGACGCTCGACCGACATGCTGTCGGGCATCACCAGGATCAGCTTGTAGCCCTTGACGGCCGCCACCATCGCCAGGCCGATGCCGGTGTTGCCCGAGGTGGGCTCGACGATGGTGCCGCCGGGCTTCAGCGCGCCGGACTTCTCGGCGTCTTCCACCATCGAGAGCGCGATGCGGTCCTTGATCGAGCCGCCGGGGTTGGCGCGCTCGGACTTGATCCAGACCTGCTGCTTCGCATTGCCGAACAGGCGGTGGATGCGGATGTGCGGGGTGTTGCCGATGGTCTCGAGGATGTTCTGGGCCTTCATGGAATCTCCTTGGATGCGTTTGTCGGACGGACAGCGCGCATTGTGAGACCAAGGCCGCCGGTTGATCAGGCCACGCCCGGCGTGAACTTCATCGCCACGCCGTTCATGCAGTAGCGCAGGCCCGTGGGCTTGGGGCCGTCGTCGAACACATGGCCCAGGTGCCCGCCGCAGCGGCGGCAATGCACTTCGGTGCGGGCCATGCCGAAGGTCCTGTCTTCGGTCTGGCCCACGGCGTTGTCGAGTGGCTGCCAGAAGCTGGGCCAGCCGGTCCGGCTGTCGAACTTGGTCTTCGAGGAAAACAGGTCCAGCGCGCAGCCGGCGCAGGCGAACCTGCCGGCGCGGTGTTCGTCGTTGAGCGGGCTCGTGTAGGGCCGCTCGGTGCCTTCCTTGCGCAGCACGGCGTACGCGTTGGCGTCCAGCAGCTTGCGCCATTCGGCATCGGTGTGGGTGACTTCGAATTTCGCGGCCTCCGCGGCCTCGGCCGGGCGCGTGCCCCAGCCGAACGCGTGGGCGATGGCCAAGCCCAGCGTCGATGCGCCGGCGGCGATAGCGAAGCGGCGTCCCGTGGTGTGCGTCATGGCGGCCCTTTCATGGAAAGTTGGCGGAAACGCGCTTTCGATGTATCCGTTTGAACATAGCGATGTACATTCGCTGCGGCGATTTCGGCGTTTGCGTCTTTAGTTCGTCCGGCATGACTGGCGGGTTACAGGATCGACGCTCGAATTTCGCTGTGTCTGAATAAATACATCGATATGGAGATTCGAGCTATGCGCTGGTCAACAGGACTTGTTTCGGGGGTTGCCGCGCTCGCGCTGGCGGGCTGCGGTGGCGGGAGTGCCAACGGGGGCACCTTTTTCCCGATCGTGCCGCCGCCCGCACCGGCGCCCGCGCCGCCACCGCCGCCTCCCCCCGCGCCACCGCCGGCTCCGGCGTTCCAGGTGGGCGGCGCCATCGATCATCCGGCCGGCTTCACCGTGGCCGATCTGTCGGCCCGCGCTGCAGTCACCCAGACCGTGACTTTCACCAGCGGCAGCAGCGGCGCGCAGACCCACACCTACACGGGCGCTGATCTCTGGTCGTTGCTGAGCGATGCGGGCATCCAGACGAATGCCACGCCCAAGAACGACGTCCTCAACCGCTACGTGCTGGCCACCGGTGCCGATGGCTACAAGGTGGTCTTCACGCTGGGCGAGCTGAGTCCGGATTTCGGCAACAAGCAGAGCGTGGTCGCGTATGCGGAAACGACCGCGGGCACGTCCGCGCCGTTGAACTCCACCGACGGCCCATTCCGCGTGACCGCGCCGGGCGACATCAAGGGCGGGCGCTACGTCTCGAACCTGGTGCGGCTCGATGTCAGCGCCTCTTCGGCGACGACAGCGGGCGTTGGCGGCGGCGTGTCCTCGACCTTCGCCGTCTCGGGCCAGGTGAACACGCCGATGAGCTTCGATCTCACCGCGCTGCAGGGCCTGCCGGCGACGAGCTTGACGGTCGGTGCCAACACCTACAAGGGCGTCACGCTCTGGGCGCTGCTCAACAGCATCGGCCTGCGCCTGCCGGCGGGGAAGAACGCATCGCTCGGCATGTACGCGGTGGCCACCGGCAGCGATGGCCACCGGGCGGCGGTGTCGCTGAGCGAGATCGATCCGGGCTTCGGCAACAAGACGGCGCTCATCGCCTACGAGGTGAATGCCGCGCCACTGGGCGCGAACGGCGTGGCGCGCCTTGTCGTGCCGGGCGAGGTGAAGCAGGGGCGCTCGGTGTCGAACCTGAGCGCGATCGAGGTGTTCGCGGCGGGCACGCCGTAGCCGCTCAGGACCCGGCCAGCGAACGCGCCCGCAGCGGCGCCTTCCACAACTCGGCCAGCAGCACGCCGGCCACCGTCAGCACCCCGCCCACCGCGTGGTACGCCGCGAGCGATTCGCCGAGCACGGTGGCCGCGATCACCGCGGTGAACAGCGGGATCAGGTTGAAGAACATGCTTGCGCGGCTCGGGCCGATGCGGGCCACGGTGTGCATCCACACCAGCGGCGCGATCATTGAGGCGCCGAGCCCGGCAAAGCCGATCAGCGGCAGATTGGCGGCCGAGAGGCCCATCTTCGGCGTGAGCAGGTACAGCGGCAGCAGCGCGATCACGGCCATCACGATCTGCAGATAGAGCAACTGCAGCGCTGGCACGTCCTTCATGCCCCAGCGCTTGAGCAGGATCACGTAGACGGCATAGGCCAGCATGGCCAGCAGCATCAGGCCATCGCCCATGTTGGCGCCGCTCTTCATCAGCGTGCCCAGGTCGCCCGACGACACCACCACCCCCACACCAACGATCGACAGCAGCGAGCCCGCCACCGCGCCGGCCGTGAGCCGCTGGCCCAGCAGCAGGATCGACAGCGCCAGCACCATCATCGGCGTGAGCGAGCCGATGATGCCCATGTGGGTGGCGCTGGTCAGGTAGGCCGCGTAGTAGGCGAGGCTCTGGTAGACCACCATGCCCAGGAGGCCGAGCACCGCGATGCGCCCGAGCTGCGGGCGGATCGCGGCCCAGTTGCGCAGCACCGGCCTGAGCGCCAGCGGCGTGAAGAGCAGGGCGGCCAGCAGCCAGCGGTAGAAGCTGATCTCGGCCGGCGCGATGGCGCCCGCGGCCATCTTGCTGACGACGGTGTTGCCCGACCAGATGACGACGGCGAGCAGGGGGAAGGCGTAGAGCCACATGAAGACGGTCCTTGGAGTGCGGGACTATCATCGGCGCGTCCGTCCTGAGGCATATAGCTCGATCAGGACATATCGTCCGGAATTCCGGACTCTTCTTCTGGCGGGACTCGGAACGACCATGGCCGACAAGCGCTTCCTCCCGATCCAGGACGTCGAGGGCATGGAAGGCCCCTTCTATTTCCGCTACGACGAGTTCGGCGCCGACACCCAGGCCGCGGCGCACAGCCACACCTGGGGCCACCTGAACTACGCCGCGCACGGCACGATGCAGATGGAGACCGAGGACCTGCGCTTTCTGTCGCCGCCGCAGTACGCGGTGTGGATTCCGCCGACGGTGGTACACAGCTGCATGCTGCGGCACGCCATCGTCTACCGCTCGATCTACATCGCGCGCGACCTCTGCGCGCAGCTGCCCGCCGAGGCCTGCACCGTGCGCATCAGCCCGATCATCCGCAGCGTGCTGGCCGACTTTGCGGCGCGTGACGTGCATGTGCCGACGACGCCGGCCGATCTGCGCCTCGCCTATGTGGTGGTCGACCAGCTCGCCGTGGCCGAGGTGCAGCGCAGCTACCTGCCGGCCGCCGCCGCACCGGCGGTGGTCACCGTGCTCGAGGCGCTGCAGGTCAACCCCGGAGACCATCGCTCGCTGGCCGAATGGGCCGAGAGCGTGCACATGACCGAGCGCACGCTGGCGCGCCAGTGCCAGCGCGAACTCGGCATGTCCTTCGGCGACTGGCGCCAGCGGCTGCGCTTCCTGCGCGCCATCGATGCGCTCGAAGCCGGCCGCAGCGTGCAGGAGATCGCGTTTGACCTCGGCTACAGCACCGCGTCGGCCTTCATCGCGATGTTCCAGCGCGAGGCCGGCACCACGCCAGAGCAGTACCGCCGCGAGTTCTGCGGCATCGCCTGAAGGCCCGTCGGCGCGCCGGGCGATAATCGCGCTGTGAAGCACGCCAGACCGCCGCTGGTGCAAGTCTCGAAAGAGCGCACTGGAGGAACGTCCGGACTGCAAAGGACAGCGCAGGAGTTAACGACTCTCCACCGTGAGGTGAGGATCAGAGCAACAGAGACGAGCCGATTAAGTTCGGGTGAAACGGGCAATCTCTGCGCGCAGCAACACCAAGTAGGCCAGTATTGAGGTGGTTCCGCTGAGCTGGCGGGTAGGTGGCATCGAGCCGTTTGGCGACAAACGGCCCAGAGTAATGGCGGTCACGTCGGGAGTCTCGCAAGAGGCTGCCGATGCACAGAATCCGGCTTATCGGCGGGCTTCACACTTTTCTTTTTCTCTCTTTTTCCGGGTTTCCGGCGCGTGAGCCTGTCTGCGATCTCTGTGGGGCCGCGTTGGGGCTTGTTGTTCAGGGCGCGCTCACGCCGACGGTGTGCTCTGCTCCGCGAATGTCCCCCGGCGCGGCCTAGGGCCGCATGCCTCCTCCTTTATTTCGCTGCGCAGAGCACACCGCCGGCGTGATCGCTCAGAGCACTTGTTGATCGGCCGCAAACCAGTAGCGTGCCCTGTGCACGCGCCCCGAATCGACACGCGCACC
>CAMATD010000041.1 GCA_945860785.1 Variovorax sp. YR752
GATGGCCCAGCAGACGTACCCGTGCAGGAAGCGCAGGCTCGTCACCAGGCAGAACTCGCGAAAGGCCGCGTCCAGCGTGCGGTTCTCGGTGATGCGCAGCGTGGCCACGCCGCCGGCCACTTCGAGCGCGAGCGCGATGTCCTCGGTCAGCAGGCGGTGGTGGCGGCACCAGCGCTTGATGGCCACGCCCAGGTCGGGCGAGGTCAGCGAGGCGCGGCACAGCATGCCGTAGCTGCCCCAGGGCAGCCGCCGCGAGAACCAGCCAAGGGCTTCGTCGTCCAGTTCCTGCATCGCATGGCCCGACAGCGCCTCGAACTGTGCCGCCGTCACCCGCGCGCCCGGCCGGGCCAGTTCACGCGGCGTGATCTGTGCCGCTTGCAGGGCCTCGGACGGATCGACGCCGTAGCGCTCGTAGCCCTGCACGATGGCTCTCACGAAGGCCATCGGCGTGACGGCGCGGGCGGGTCTCAGGAAGGATGGGGACGACATGGTCGGCGGGTTGGTCGTGGCGCAATTTGCAACCATTGTGGCCCCAATTGCGACGTGGCGAGGCGTAAGCTGCGTTTCTTCCAAGCGCCATTCCGCGTGGGTAGCTCTGCGCGCCGACCCCTCAGAGGAGACAAGACACATGCACGATCCCGGCCTGAACTTCGACCTGGGCGACACCATCGACGCGCTGCGCAGCGCCATCCAGGACTTCGCCGCCCACGAAATCGCCCCCCGCGCCGCCGACATCGACCGCGACAACCTGTTCCCGCACGACCTGTGGCAGAAGCTCGGCGAGCTCGGCCTGCACGGCATGACGGTGAAGGAAGAATTCGGCGGCACCGAGCTGGGCTACCTGGCGCACATCGTGGCCATGGAAGAAGTCTCGCGCGCCTCGGCCTCCGTGGGCCTGTCGTACGGTGCGCACTCCAACCTGTGCGTGAACCAGATCCACCGCAACGGCAGCGACGCGCAGAAGAAGAAATACCTGCCCAAGCTGGTGAGCGGCGAGCACGTCGGCGCATTGGCCATGAGCGAGCCCAATGCCGGCTCCGACGTGGTGAGCATGAAGCTCAAAGCCGAGAAGAAGAACGGCTACTACGTGCTCAACGGCGGCAAGATGTGGATCACCAACGGTGGCGACGCCGACACGCTGGTCATCTACGCCAAGACCGAACCCGAGATGGGCGCGCGCGGCATGACGGCCTTCATCGTCGAGAAGAACTACAAGGGCTTCTCGGCCGGCACCAAGCTCGACAAGCTCGGCATGCGCGGCTCCAACACTTATCCGCTGTTCTTCGACAACTGCGAAGTGCCGGAAGAAAACGTGCTGGGCGGCGAAGGACTGGGCGCCAAGGTTCTGATGAGCGGGCTCGACTACGAGCGCGCGGTGCTGTCCGGCGGTCCGCTGGGCATCATGGCCGCATGCATGGACTCGGTGCTGCCGTTCATTCACGAGCGCAAGCAGTTCGGCCAGAGCATCGGGGAATTCCAGCTGATGCAAGGCAAGCTGGCGGACATGTACTCGACTTGGCAGGCCACGCGGGCCTATGTGTACGCCGTGGGCAAGGCCTGCGACCGCAACGACCATGCGCGCACCTTCCGCAAGGATGCGGCGGGCGCGATTCTCTATTCGGCAGAGAAGGCGACGTGGATGGCCGGCGAGGCGATCCAGGCGCTCGGCGGCGTGGGCTATACGAAGGACTTTCCGGTCGAGCGGCTGTGGCGCGATGCCAAGCTGTATGAGATCGGTGCGGGCACGAGCGAGATTCGCCGGATGCTGATCGGTCGCGAGTTGTTCGCGGAAACCGCATAAGCTGTTTTTCTCCCTCCCCTTCCGGGGGAGGGCAGGGGTGGGGGCCAGCGGCGTTCGAAGAAGCATTGCGCCGAACAAGTGCCGCTTGCCCCCATCCCAACCTTCCCCCGGAAGGGGAAGGAGCAAGACAAGGAGACAAGGAAAATGAGCATGACTGCTTTGTTGACTGAGAGCTACGACAAGGGCGCAACCGACGTCCCGCTGATCGAACAACCCATCGGCGACTTCTTCGACGACATGGTCGCGCAGCAGCCCGACCGCGAAGCGCTCATCAGCCGCCACGAAGGCCTGCGCTTCACCTACCGCGAGCTGCAGACCCAGTCCAACCAACTCGCGAGTGCGCTGCTGAACCTCGGTCTCGTACCTGGCGACCGCGTCGGCATCTGGTCGCACAACAACGCACCCTGGGTGCTGATGCAGCTCGCGACCGCCAAGGTCGGCCTGATTCTCGTCAACATCAACCCGGCCTACCGCACCTCCGAGCTCGAATACGCGCTCAACAAGGTCGGCTGCAAGGCACTGGTGACGATGGCGCAGTTCAAGACCAGCGACTACCTCGGCATGCTGCGCGAGCTGGGCGCCAAGCGCCTGCCGCTGCTGCAGCACACCTTCTGGATCGACGGCAAGGCGGCCGCGGACGTGGAAGAGCCGGGCATGCAGCGCTTCAGCCAGCTGCTCGCGAGCGGCGATGCAGCCGATCCGCGCGTGGCAGCCGTTCAGAAGACGCTGAAGGCCACCGACCCGATCAACATCCAGTTCACCAGCGGCACCACGGGCTTCCCCAAGGGCGCGACGCTCACGCACCGCAACATCCTCAACAACGGCTTCTTCATCGGCGAATGCATGAAGCTGTCGCCGGCCGACAAGCTCTGCATTCCGGTGCCGCTGTACCACTGCTTCGGCATGGTGCTGGGCAACCTGGCGTGCCTCACGCACGGCTCGGCCATCGTGTACCCGAACGACGGCTTCGACCTGCTCACCGTGCTCGAGACCGTGCAGGCCGAGAAATGCACCGGCCTGCATGGCGTGCCCACGATGTTCATCGCCGAGCTCGACCATCCGCGTTTCAAGGAGTTCGATCTCTCCACGCTGCGCACCGGCATCATGGCCGGCTCGCCATGCCCGACCGAGGTGATGAAGCGCGTGGTCGACCAGATGCACCTGCGCGAAATCACCATCGCCTACGGCATGACCGAGACCAGCCCGGTGAGCTGCCAGAGCAGCACCGACACGCCGCAGGACAAGCGCGTGTCCACGGTGGGCACGGTACAGCCGCACCTGGAGATCAAGATCATCGACCCCGAGACCGGCGCGATCGTGCCGCGCGGCAGCTCGGGCGAGTTCTTTCTGTACCCGCGGCTACTCGGTGATGCACGGCTACTGGGAAGACGAGCCGAAGACGCACGAAGCCATCGACGACGAACGCTGGATGCACACCGGCGACCTCGCCACCATGGACGCCGAGGGCTACGTCAACATCGTCGGCCGCATCAAGGACCTGGTGATCCGCGGCGGCGAGAACATCTATCCGCGCGAGATCGAGGAGTTCCTGTACCGCCACCCCAAGGTGCAGGACGTGCAGGTGGTCGGCCTCCCAGACAAGAAGTACAGCGAGGAGCTCTGTGCCTGGATCATCGTCAAGCCCGGCCAGAGCGCGACCGACACCGAGATCCGAGATTTCTGCAAGGGCCAGATCGCGCACTACAAGGTGCCCAAGTACATCCAGTTCGTCACCGAATTCCCGATGACGGTGACCGGCAAGATCCAGAAATTTAAGATCCGCGATGCTCATGACCGAGCAGCTCGGTCTCACGCAAGAAAAGACAGCATGAGCAAACTCGAAACCAAACTCAACGCCCGCTCGGCCGACTTCCAGGCCAATGCCGCCGCGATGCGCGCGCTGGTCGACGACCTGCACCAGCAGTTCGCGAAAGTGGAGCAGGGCGGCGGCGAGGCCGCGCGCGCCAAGCACACGGCCCGCGGCAAGCTGCTGCCGCGCGACCGCGTGGCCGAGCTGCTCGACCCGGGCACGCCGTTCCTTGAGATCGCGCCGCTGGCCGCGCATGCGATGTACCTCGATGCGAAGGGGGCCGAGTCAGCGCCCGGCGCTGGCATCATCGCCGGCATCGGCCGCGTGAACGGCGTCGACTGCATGATCGTCTGCAACGACGCGACGGTGAAGGGCGGCACCTACTACCCGATGACGGTGAAGAAGCACCTGCGCGCGCAGGAGATCGCCGAGCAGAACCGCTTGCCCTGCATCTACCTCGTCGACTCGGGCGGCGCCAACCTGCCGAACCAGGACGAGGTGTTCCCCGACCGCGACCACTTCGGCCGCATCTTCTACAACCAGGCCAACATGAGCGCCCAGGGCATTCCGCAGATCGCGGTGGTCATGGGCTCGTGCACGGCGGGCGGTGCGTACGTGCCGGCGATGAGCGACGAATCGATCATCGTGAAGAACCAGGGCACGATTTTCCTGGGCGGCCCGCCGCTCGTGAAGACTGCGACCGGCGAGGTCGTCACGGCCGAAGACCTGGGTGGTGGCGATGTGCACACGCGGCTCTCGGGCGTGGTCGATCACCTCGCGCAGAACGACCTGCATGCGCTGGCGCTTGCGCGTTCGGCGGTTGCCAATCTGAATGCGAAGGCCGCCGCGCAGCAGCCGGCCGCGCAATCGGCGGTGAACGCACCCGCGTTCCCGCGCGAAGAGCTCTACGGCGTGATTCCCACCGACACGCGCAAGCCCTTCGACGTGCGCGAGATCATCGCGCGCATCGTCGACGGCAGCGAGTTCCACGAATTCAAGGCCCGGTTCGGCGCCACGCTGGTCTGCGGCTTCGCCGAGATCGAGGGCATGCCCGTGGGCATCATCGCCAACAACGGCATCCTGTTCAGCGAGTCGGCGCAGAAGGGCGCGCACTTCATCGAGCTGTGCTGCCACCGCAAGATTCCGCTGGTGTTCCTGCAGAACATCACCGGCTTCATGGTGGGCCGCAAGTACGAGAACGAAGGCATCGCGCGCCACGGCGCCAAGATGGTGACGACCGTGGCCACCGCCAACGTGCCCAAGTTCACCATCATCATCGGCGGCAGCTTCGGCGCCGGCAACTACGGCATGTGCGGCCGTGCGTACAGCCCGCGCTTCCTCTGGATGTGGCCCAACGCGCGCATCAGCGTGATGGGCGGCGAACAGGCCGCGAGCGTGCTGGCCACGGTGAAGCGCGACGGCATCGAGCTCAAGGGCGGCAGCTGGAGCAAGGACGAGGAAGAAGCCTTCAAGGCGCCGATCCGCCAGCAGTACGAAGACCAGGGCCATCCCTACTACGCGACCGCGCGGCTGTGGGACGACGGCATCATCGATCCGGCCGACACGCGCCGCGTGCTCGCGCTGGGCCTCGCGGCCGCGCGCAATGCGCCAGTGCCCGAGCCGAAGTTCGGCATCTTCCGCATGTGACGAGGGGGCGCAGCATGAGCACCTTCACCAAACTGAACCTCGCCATCGAAGGCGCCATCGCGCGCATCTGGCTCGACCAGCCCGACGCACGCAACGCCTTCGACGACGTCGTGATCGCCGAGCTGACGCAGGCCTTCACCGAAGCCGGCGCTGCGCCGCAGGTGAAAGCCATCGTGCTCGGCGCGAACGGCCCGGCCTTCTGCGCGGGCGCGAACCTCAACTGGATGCGCCGCATGGCCGACTACACGCGCGACGAGAACATCGCCGACGCGGGCAAGCTGGCCGACATGCTGCGCACCATCGCCGAGTGCCCCAAGCCGACCATCGCGCGCGTGCAGGGCGACGTGTATGCGGGCGGCACGGGGCTGGTCGCTGCCTGCGACATGGCCGTGAGCGTGGACACCGCGTGGTACTGCCTGAGCGAGGTCAAGATCGGCCTCGTGCCCGCGACCATCAGCCCGTACGTGCTGCGCGCGATGGGCACGCGCGCCTCGCAGCGCTACTTCCTCACGGCCGAGCGTTTCACGGCCGCCGAGGCGCACCGCATCGGCTTCGTGCATGAAGTGGTGGCTGCGGATGCGCTCGATGCCAAGGTCGACGAGCTCCTGAAGGCGCTGACCGGCGCGAGCCCCGCAGCCGTGCGCGCCTGCAAGCAACTGATCGCCGATGTGGCCGGCCGCGAGATCGACGATGCGCTGATCGCGAAGACGGTCGAGGGCATCGCCCCGCGCCAGCGATGAAGGCCGCGAGGGCGTGCAGGCCTTCCTGCAGAAGCGCAAGCCGTCGTGGCTGGAAACCGGAAAGGCCTGACATGTCTCACGCCACCCTGATTGAACGCATGGACGCCTGGCTGGCCGCGAACCGCGCGGACTACCACGCGGCACTCCAGTCCGGCGTGAGCGACGCCGCCCTCGATGCCTTCGAGGCGAAGTTCTCGCTGAAACTGCCCGAGGCCTTTCGCGCGCTCTACCGCTGGCGCAACGGCCAGCCGAACAGGCGCTCCGACAGCCTGCAGGAAAACCGCATGTTCAGTGCGCTCGAGGACATCGCCGACACCAAGGCGATGCTCGACGACATGATCGGCTCCGACTTCGAAGACCCCGCCACCTGGCGGCGCGGCTGGGTGCCGTTCCTGTCGAACGGCGGCGGCAGCTACCTGTGCGTCGACGTCGATGCGGAGAGGGGCGGCGAGCCCGGACAACTGATCGCCTTCTGGAAGGGGGACGAAGACCGCCCGGTCGAGCATGCCTCGGTCGAGGCCTGGCTCGCCGACCTCGTGGCGTCGATGGATGCCGGCACGCTCGAACTCTTCTGAGGTCACTCCATGCCCACCAGCCTCGACATGCCCCAACTGCTCGCGCTTTCCGCGGCCATCGGCTGGGCCAGCGGCGTGCGCCTGTACCTGGTCGTTCTGCTGACCGGCCTGGTCGGCTACTTCGACTGGGTGCCATTGCCGAGCGGGCTGCAACTGCTGGCGCATCCGGTGGTCATCGCGGCCAGTGGCTTCATGGTGTTTATCGAATTCTTCGCCGACAAGATTCCGGGCCTCGATTCGCTGTGGGACGTGGTGCACACCGCGATCCGCATTCCCGCCGGCGCGGCGCTCGCGGCCAGCGTGTTCGGCGCCGACCATGGCGTGATGGCCATCGTCGCCGCGCTGCTCGGCGGCAGCTTCGCAGCCACGGCGCATGCGGCCAAGGCCACCACGCGCGCGGCCATCAACACCTCGCCCGAGCCGTTTTCGAACGTGGGCGCGTCACTGGTCGAAGACACCATGGTGCCCGCGGGGCTGTGGCTCGCGGTGGCGCATCCGCTGGTCTTCCTGGTGCTGTTCGTCTTCGTGCTCGTGCTCAGCGTGTGGCTCATCCGCAAGAGCTGGCGATTTCTCAAGGCGCTGTTCGGCCGCGTGGCCCACATCTTCAGCGGCCGACCCGATCCGGGCGTCGTGCCTGCGTTTCAACTGAAAAAGAATCCTCCGGGAGACACTCCGAATGTTTAAGAAGATCCTGATCGCCAACCGTGGCGACCAGCCGCAAAGCGGCGCAGCGGCGAAGCCAAATCGCCTGGCACGCGCAGCGTGCCAGGCGATTTCACCGCGAAGGCCCTCCATGTTTAAAAAAATCCTTATCGCCAATCGCGGTGAAATCGCCTGCCGCGTCGCCGCAACCGCACGTCGCATGGCGATTCGCACCGTGGCTGTGTACTCCGATGCCGATGCGCATGCCAATCACGTGCGTGCCTGCGATGAGTCGGTGTACCTCGGCGGCAGCGCGCCCAAAGACAGCTACCTGCGCTGGGAAAAGATCCTCGAAGCCGCCAAGGCCACCGGGGCCGAGGCCGTGCACCCCGGCTACGGCTTCCTGAGCGAGAACGAAGAGTTCGCACAGGCCTGCGCCAATGCGGGCCTGGTCTTCATCGGCCCGCCGCCTTCGGCGATCAAGGCCATGGGGCTCAAGGCCGAGTCGAAGCAGCTGATGGAAAAGGCCGGCGTGCCGCTGGTGCCCGGCTACCACGGCCACGACCAGGATCCGGCGCTGCTGCAGCGTGAGGCTGACCGCATCGGCTATCCGGTGCTCATCAAGGCGAGCGCGGGCGGCGGTGGCA
Source organism: Variovorax sp. YR752 (assembly GCA_945860785.1). Taxonomy (GTDB): domain Bacteria; phylum Pseudomonadota; class Gammaproteobacteria; order Burkholderiales; family Burkholderiaceae_C; genus Variovorax. The sequence goes on from CAMATD010000041.1 coordinate 7,863, forward strand.
AGGGCATGCGCGCGGTCGACAAGGCCGAAGACTTCGCGGCCGCGCTGGCCTCGTGCCAGCGCGAGGCCATCAACAGCTTCGGCGACGACGCGGTGCTGATCGAAAAGTACGTGCAACGCCCGCGCCACATCGAGATCCAGGTGTTCGGCGACACACACGGCAACTACGTCTACCTGTTCGAACGCGACTGCTCGGTGCAGCGCCGTCACCAAAAGGTGCTGGAAGAAGCGCCCGCGCCCGGCATGACCGAGGCGATGCGCAAGCAAATGGGCGATGCCGCCGTGGCCGCGGCGCGCGCCGTGAACTACGTCGGCGCAGGCACGGTGGAATTCATCGTCGAGCAGCGCGAAGGCGGCGTGATGAACTTCTTCTTCATGGAGATGAACACCCGCCTGCAAGTGGAGCACCCGGTGACCGAAGCCATCACCGGCCTCGACCTCGTCGAATGGCAACTGCGCGTGGCTTCGGGCGAGACGCTGCCCGCGAAGCAGGCGGACCTGCAGATCCACGGCCACGCCATCGAGGCGCGCATCTGCGCCGAGAACCCCGACAACAACTTCCTGCCGGCCACCGGCACGCTGCGCGTGTACCGCAAACCCCAGGCGACCGCCTTCCAGCGCAGCCGCGTGCGCATCGACGATGGCGTGCGCGAGGGCGGCGAGATCTCGCCCTTCTACGACTCGATGATCGCCAAGCTGATCGTGCACGGCAGCACGCGCGCCGAGGCGCTGGCCCGGCTCGACGCTGCGCTGGCACAGGTGCAGATCGTGGGCGTGGCGACCAATGTGCAGTTCCTGCGCGGCATCCTGGCGACCGAATCGTTCTCGAAGGCCAACCTCGATACCGCGCTGATCGAGCGCGAGCGCACCGTGCTGTTCGACCGCGAGGCGCTGGGCCTGCCACTGGCCGCCGCAGCCGCCATCACACGCACCTTGATCACCGAGTGGCCCGCGAAGATGCCCGATCCCTTTGCCCGGCGCGACGGGTGGCGCTCGCATGGCGAATACCGGCGCCACTTTGATTTCGAGTTCCGCGGTGCAGAGCAGACGGCGCTGCTGACCTACAAGCGCGACGGCGGCCTCTGGCTCGAAGCCGACGGCACCGCGGGACCGCTGGTCATCGGCCAGTTCCCTTCGGGCGAGTTCGAAGTCGAATTCGCAGGTTCGCGCCAGACGCTCGATGTGCATCTCGACGGCGCCACGGCCCATGTGTTTGCCTCCAAGGGCGCCTCGAAGATCACCGCCATCGACCGCCTCGCCCACGCCGGCGACACCCATGCCGAAGGCGGCCGGCTCACCGCGCCGATGCCCGGCAAGGTCGTGTCCTTCGCCGTGAAGGCCGGCGACAAGGTCAGCCGCGGCCAGCCGCTGGCGGTGATGGAGGCCATGAAAATGGAGCACACCATCGCAGCGCCCGCCGACGGCACCGTGGAAGAACTGATGTTCGTCCCGGGCGAGCAGGTGGCCGAAGGCGACGAATTGTTGCGAATGGCCGCCACGGCTTAACCCCGTTGCGGGGTCTCGCCCGTATCAGCTGCGGTAGTCATTACTTCAAGGGATTTTTCATGACGCATCGCAAGCACCTGTTCTCGCCCTCCGCTGGTCGCCGGTCGGGCATCCTCCTGCTGGTCCTGGCCGCTGCCCTGTCGCTGGGAGGCTGCAACAGGAACAGCGCCAAGGACGCGACCCTTGCCGAGCCCGCGACGGCCTACGGCGGGTCCATGCGGATGAAGCAGATGGCAGCGGAATCCGCGCCAGCACCGGCGCCCGCGTCGCCCCCCGCGGCCGACCAGGCCCAGGGCGCACCATTGCAGCGTTACCTCGCGGTGCGGCAGGACCTGAACGTCGAAGTGCCGCCCGAGCAGCTCGCCGACGCCTGGGGCAAGGTGCGCGACCTCTGCGGCACGCTGCAATGCGAACTGCTGTCGTCCTCGCTGCTGCGCGAGACGCCGCAGCAGCCCGGCAACGCCATGCTCGAAATGCGCGTGGCGCCAGCCGACGTCGACAAGCTGCTCAACGGCCTGGCCGGCGTGGCCAAGGTGGTGTCGCAGAACACCACGAGCGAGGACAAGACCGCCGAGGTGATCGACGTCGAGGCGCGCATCAAGAACCGCATCGAGTTCCGCGACAGCCTGCGGCTGATGCTGCGCGACACCGTCACCAAGCGCACCATGGCCGACCTGCTGGCGATCCAGCGCACGCTGTCCGACACGCAGGCCGAGCTCGACGCCATCGCCACGCAGCGCAAGGTGCTGGAGCAGCAGACCAGCAAACAGCACATCCAGATCCAGTTCACGCCGAGCCGCACGCTGGTGCAGAGCGGCCGCAGTTACAACCCGATGATGCGTGCGCTGCGCGAAGCCGGCTCCGTGCTGGCGGAGAGCGTGGGCGTGCTCATCACCTTCCTGGCGGCGGTGCTGCCGTGGCTGTTGCTGGTGGGTTTGCCGCTCGCGTGGCTGGTGCGGGTGCTGTGGCGTCGCCGCCGCGCCAAGGCGGCCTGAGCGGTCAGCCCACCACCACTTCGCTGATCTGCATCACCGGCGCAATGTCGGTGTAGTTCTTGATGTCGCCCATGATCTCCTTCGCATGCGGCCCGAAAGCCGCCTGGAAGGCTTCGACCGATTCGCTGAGCACGTGGCACATGCCGACATAGGTGGGCGGAGCTCCGGGCGCACCGCCGCCCAGGCCCTTGTCGATGGTGTACGAGATACAGGCATCGCCCAGGCGCGCCTTCAGCAGCGGCATGTGCTTGTCGCGGTAGTAGGCGTGGTCGAAGCGGGCGTCTGCCGCGTAGGGGTACATCACGCTGACTTTGATCATGGGTGTCTCCTGATGAGGTGAGTCGGTGGGTTGACTGGCGTTCGAGCATAGCCATCCACGCGCGCCGCGTCAGCGCCCTCACTAAGATTCACCCCCATGCGAATCACCGTCTACCTCACCGACAACCGCCCAGACCCCTGGATCGAAGGCCTGCAGGCCGAACTCCCCGACGCCATCATCGAGGCTTGGAAGCCCGGCTCACCCCAGGCCGACCATGGCGTCGTCTGGGCGCCCCCTCAGGAATTCCTCGACGAGCAGCCGAAGCTGCGCGGCCTCTTCAACATCGGCGTGGGCGTCAATGCGCTGCTCAAGCTGCGCGTGCCGCCGCAGACGCGCATCGTGCGGCTCGACGATGCCGGCATGTCGGTGCAGATGGCCGAGTACGTCTGCCACACGCTGATCCGCCACTTCCGCGAATTCGACGTCTACGAGGCCGATGCGCGCGAAGGCCGCTGGAGCTATCGCAAGCCGAAGCTGCGGCGCGACTTCCCGGTCGGCATCATGGGGCTGGGCGTGCTCGGCGAGCGGGTCGCCAGGGCCGTGGCGCAGTTCGAGTTTCCGGTGCTGGGCTGGAGCCGCTCGGCCAAGGCCATCGACGGCGTGAAGGTGTTCAGCGGCGAAGCGCAGTTCGACGAGTTCCTGTCGTCCACGCGTGTGCTCGTGAACCTGCTGCCGCTGACCGAAGCCACGCGCGGCATCCTCAACCGCAAGACGCTCGGCAAGCTGCTGCCGGGCGGCTACCTCATCAGCATCGCGCGCGGGGCGCACCTGGTGGAAGACGACCTGATTCCGATGCTCGACGCCGGCGAACTCGCCGGCGCCACGCTCGATGTGTTCCACGTCGAGCCGCTGCCCGCCGAGCACGCCTTCTGGCGCCACCCCAAGATCACCGTGACGCCGCACGGTTCGGCGCGCACACTGCGTGAGGAATCGATCGCCCAGATCGCCGGCAAGATTCGCGCAATGGAGCAGGGGTTGCCGATCAGCGGCGTCGTCGACACGACCAGGGGCTACTGACGACGCACACCACGCTGGGTCCCTGGTTTTGCCGGGATCCGGGCGCCGATACGGGCCAACCCTGTTTGCCTTGTTTTTCATGTATGGGAAAATATTTTCATGGTTGTGAAAATGGCGCTGCGCGTGATCGAGGTCATCGAGCTCTTCGCTCGGGAGAAGCAGCCGCTCGCGCTGTCGGAGATGGCGCGCCTGCTCGAGATGCCGGTCTCCAGCTGCCTGGGCCTGATCCGCACGCTCGAAGAACACGGCTACATCTACGAAACCGGCCGGCGGCAGGGCTACTACCCGACCGGCCGACTGCTGGCCATGGCGCAGATCATTGCGGCCAACGACCCGGTGCTCGACCGCGTGCGTGCGACGCTCGAAGAACTGCGCGATGGCGCCCGCGAAACCGTGGTGTTCGGCAAGTTCCGCGATGCGGGCCAGGGTGGTCTACCTGGAGGTGCTGAGCGCGCCGCAGAGCATCCGCTACTCGGCCGAGTTGGGCGAGACGCGGGTGGCTTACGCCAACTCGATGGGCCGCGCGCTGCTGTCCACGCTCAGCCCCGTGGCGCGGCGCAAGCTGCTCGACGAAACCAAGCTCGCACCGCTGACCGACGCCACGCTGACCACGGTCGACGCCATCGAGGAAGAGCTCGGGCGTTCCGCCGTGCGCGGCTGGTACGGCAACCTCGGCGAAAGCATTCCCGACCTGGTCGGCCTCGCGTGGCCGCTGCGCATCGGCGGCGAGGCCTATGCCATCTCGGTCGCCGGTCCGCGCTATCGCGTGGAGCCGCGCATCGAAGAAATCGCCGCTATGCTGCGCTCCGCCTGCCTTGCCATCGAACACAAGAACTGACCCCCGCAACGATGACCACACCCCGCTACTTCGTCCGCCAGGAAGACATCGCCGGCTACCACCCGGCCAACCCACGGGCATGCTGAACAAGCGCCTGATCGGCCCCGAGACCGTGGGCGCGAAGCAGCTCGAGGTGCTGGTCGGCCACATCCAGAAGGGCAAGGGCGCGCTGCCGCATGCGCACCCGGGCATCGAGCAGGTCTGCTACATGCTCGAAGGCCGCGCGGTCGCCGAGGTGGGCGGGCAGCGGCAGGAGCTGGCGCCCGGCGACAGCTGCTTTTTTCCGGCGGATGCGATGCACACCTTCACGGTGGTGAGCGACGAGCCGGTGCGCGTGCTGGTGATCTACAGCCCGCCGTACGAGGAATTGCCGGAGCGCGTGATCCGGCCCTGACCGACAACAACCCGGAGACAAGCGACATGCAGACGAAGAACGCGACAGAAACAGTCGCGGTGGCAAGCCGCCGCCGCTTTTTGGCCACCGGCGCCGCCACGGGCCTGGCCGGCACCGCGCCATGGGCCCTTGCGCAGGAGGGCGGCTACCCGAAGCAGCCGATCCGCCTCGTCGTGCCCTTCGCGGCCGGCAGCGGCACCGATGCGGTGGCGCGCATCACGGGTCAGATGCTGGGCGAGGCGCTCAAGGGTTCGGTCATCGTCGACAACCGGGCGGGCGCCAACGGCGTGATCGGCGCGGAGGCGGTGGCCAAGGCGCCGCCCGACGGCTACACGCTCTTCATGACCACGAACACCACGCACTCGGCCAACCCGAGCCTGATGAAGCACCTGCCCTACGACCCGGTGAAGGACTTCGCGCCGGTGAGCCGCATGGGCAACCTGCCGTTCATGCTGGTGGTCAACAACAGCCTGCCGGTGAAGAGCGTGGCCGAGCTGCTGGCCTGGGGCCGCGCCAATCCGGGCAAGCTGACCTATGCGAGCGGCAACAGCACCGGCATCGTGTGCGGCGCCACGCTGTCGCGCATGAGCGGCATCCCGAGGCTGCATGTGCCCTACAAGAGCACGCCGCCGGCGATTGCCGACCTGATCGGCGGGCAGGTGTCGATGATGGTTGTCGACCTCGCCGCGGGGCTCGCCACGGTGAAGGCCGGGAAGATGCGCGCGATTGCGGTCACCACGCAGGAGCGCACGCAGCTTTTTCCCGAACTGCCGCCGCTGGCGGATACGCCGGAGCTCAAGGGCTTTGACATCACTTCTTGGAACGGCGTGTTTGCGCCGGCTGGCACACCGCGCGATATCGTGCTGAGGCTCAACAAGGCGCTGTCGGAGATGGCGAACGGTGCGGCGTTTCGGGAGCGGGTGGCGAAGCTGGGGTTCGATGCGTTCGGCAGCACGCCCGAGGAGTTGGGCGCGTTCACGGTGTCGGAGCTGGCCAAGTGGAAGAAGCTGATCCAGGCCGCTGGCATTCAACCCGAATGAGCGCAGAACTGACTTTCTCCCTCCCCTTCCGGGGGAGGGCAGGGGTGGGGGCAAGCGGCGTACCCACTGGGCGCTCTGCCCGCCCCCATCCCAACCTTCCCCCAGAGGGGAAAGGAGCCAACACCAAGACATGAACACCTTCGGACCACTTCAAGGCATCCGCATCCTCGACCTCACGGCCGTGGTGATGGGTCCTTACGCCACGCAGACGCTGGGCGACCTCGGCGCCGACATCATCAAGGTCGAGCCGCCCGGCGGCGACAACCTGCGTGCGGTCGGCCCGATGCGCCACGCCGGCATGGGCGCGATGGCGATGCACCTCAACCGCAACAAGCGCTCGATCGTGCTCGACCTCAAGCAGCCCGAGGGCCGCGAGGCTTGTCTGAAGCTCGCGGCAGGTTGCGATGCGCTGATCTACAACACGCGTCCGCAGGCGATGGCGCGGCTCGGGCTCGACTACGCGGCGGTGGCCGCGGTCAATCCGAAGATCGTCTATCTCGGCGCCTTCGGTTATGGCGAAGAAGGCCCCTACGCCGGCAAGCCCGCGTACGACGACCTCATTCAAGGGGCGGCCGGCGTCGCCTCGCTGTTCGCGCAGCAAAGCGGCGATGCGCCGCGCTACGCACCCGTCACGCTGGCCGACCGCGCCGTGGGGCTGCAAGCCGCCATCGCCTTGCTCGCCGCCGTGCTGCACGCGCAGCGCACCGGCCATGGCCAGGCGGTCGAGGTGCCGATGTTCGAGGCGCTCTCGCAGTTCGTGATGGGCGACCACCTCGGCGGCCACAGCTTCGAGCCGCCGCTCGGCCCCACCGGCTATGCACGCCTGCTCGCGCCGCACCGCAAACCCTACGCCACAGCCGACGGCTACCTCAGCGTGCTGATCTACAACGACAAGCACTGGCAAGCCTTCTTCGACGTCATCGGCCGGCCCGAGCTGCGCAGCTCGCCGATGTTCGGCACGCACACGGCGCGCGCCGCGAACATCGGTGCGGTCTATGCGTTCGTGACCGAGGTGATGGCCACGCGCAGCAGCGATGCATGGATGGCCGCGCTGGAAACGGCCGACATCCCGGTCGCGCGGCTGCACAGCACCGAGAGCCTGCTCGACGATCCGCACCTGCGCGCGGTCGATTTCTTTCCCGAGTTCGATCACCCGAGCGAAGGTGCGCATCCGCACGCTGGCGCCGGTCGGCCGCTACAGCGCCACGCCCGCAGCCATCCGCCGCCCCGCGCCGCGCATCGGCGAGCAGAGCGTCGAGCTGCTGCGCGAGGCGGGCTATGGCGACGAAGCGATCGAGCGAATGCTGGCACGCGGCATCACGCTGCAGCCGCAGCCGAATCCACCCAAGGACGACAACGAATGAATTTCTCCCTCGACGAAGACCAACGCTCGCTGGTGGCCGCCATCGAACGGCTGTGCGAAGACTTCCCCGCCGACTACTGGCGCGACCACGACGACCGCGCCGCGTTCCCGCACGAGTTCCATCGCGCCGTCGCCGAAAGCGGCTGGCTGGGCATCGCAATGCCCGAGGCGCAGGGTGGCGCGGGGCTCGGCATCACCGAGGTGGCGCTGATGATGCGCGCCATCAGCGCATCGGGCGCGGGCATGTCGGGTGCGTCGTCGGTGCACATGAACATCTTCGGCCTCAATCCGGTGGTGGTGTTCGGCACCGAAGCGCAGCGCCAGCGCTTCCTGCCGCCGCTGATCGCAGGCACCGAGAAGGCCTGCTTCGCCGTGACCGAGCCCGATGCGGGGCTCGACACCACGAGCCTCAAGACGCAGGCGGTGCGCCAGCCCAACGGCAGCTACCTGCTGCACGGCCGCAAGATATGGATCTCGACCGCACAGGTGGCCGACCGCATGCTGATCCTCACGCGCACCACGCCGATCGACCAGGTGAAGAAGCCCACGCAGGGCCTCACGCTGTTCTACACGGCGCTGGACTGCAGCAAGGTCGAGGTGCGCGAGATCCACAAGCTGGGCCGCGCGGGGTGGACTCGAACATGCTCTTCATCGACGGGCTCGAAGTACCGGAAGAAGACCGCATCGGCGAGGAGGGGCGCGGGTTCGAATACATCCTGCACGGCCTCAACCCCGAGCGCAGCCTGATCGCGGCCGAAGCGATCGGCATCGGTCGCGCCGCGTTGCGCATCGCCTCGCCTCGCAGTACGCGCAGGAGCGCGTCGTGTTCGGCCGGCCCATCGGCCAGAACCAGGGCGTGGCGCACCCGCTTGCGCGCGCCTGGGCGAACCTCGAAGCGGCCGACCTGATGGTGTTCAAGGCCGCCACGCTGTACGACGCGGGCGAGCCCTGCGGCATCGAGGCCAACGCTGCCAAGTACCTCGCGGCCGAGGCGGCGCACGACGCCTGCTAGAACGCCGTCCTCACGCTGGGCGGCATGGGCTACGCGAAGGAATACCACGTAGAGCGGCTGCTGCGCGAGAGCTACATTCCGCGCATCGCGCCGGTCAGCCCGTAGATGATCCTGAACTTCATCGCCGAGAAGGCGTTGGGGCTGCCCAAGTCATACTGATCTTTCATCGATCCCCTCACCTGTGCCCATGAACGCCGCCACCGTCACCCGCCACCTCGTCATCCGCGGCTGCGTGCAGGGCGTGGGCTACCGCTGGTCGATGGTGCAGGCCGCGAAGCGGCTCGGCGTGCGCGGCTGGGTGCGCAACCGCCGCGACGGCAGCGTGGAGGCGCTCGCGGCCGGCGAGGCCGCAGCAGTCGAAGAACTGATCCGCTGGGCGCGCCAGGGGTCGGACGGCGCGCGTGTGGATGCGATCGATGTGGCCGATGCGGGCGCGGATAGCGTGCCCGACGGCTTCGAGCAGCGCGAAACCGTCTAGCGCCCGGTCCGGCGTGTTTCCGCATTCGGGCCTGGGCACCATGCGGTTGGCACCATTTGCAACCCCGCAGGCGCGCATTGCTACCTTCCGCCACTTGTGTACCCAGCAGGGCATTTCCATGTGTCGGACAATGGACGACGGTTTTTCATCCTCCCGCGACACAAGAGACATCCCATGAAACTCCCCGCCAAGGTCAAGCTCGTCGACGTCGGCCCGCGCGACGGCCTGCAGAACGAAAAGCAGCCCGTCTCCGCCGAAATCAAGATCGGCCTCGTGCACCGCCTGCAGGACGCCGGCCTGAAAGAGATCGAAGTCACCAGCTTCGTGTCGCCCAAGTGGGTGCCGCAAATGGCCGACAACGCCGAGGTGATGCACGGCATCACCCGCAAGCCCGGCGTCCGCTATTCGGTGCTCACGCCCAACATGAAGGGCTTCGAGGCCGCCATCGCCGCGCCGCGCGAGGAGTGGCCCGACGAGATCGTGGTGTTCGGCGCCGCCAGCGAGGCCTTCAGCCAGAAGAACATCAACTGCTCGATCGCCGAGAGCATCGAGCGCTTCGCGCCCGTGGTGGCCGCGGCGCGCGAGAAGGGCATCTACGTGCGCGGCGCGATGTCGTGCACCGTGGGCTGCCCTTATGAGGGCGAGATCGACCCGTCGCGCGTCGAGATGCTGGCCGGCCTCATGAAGGGCATCGGCGTGCAGCACATCGGCGTGGCCGACACCATCGGCGTGGGCACGCCGGTGAAGGTGCAGCGTGCGCTCGAAGCAACGCTCAAGCACTACGGCATCGACGACATCTCGGGCCACTTCCACGACACCTACGGCCAGGCACTGGGCAACACGCTCGCGAGCCTGGAGATGGGCGTGTGGCAGTTCGACACCTCGTCCGCCGGCCTCGGTGGCTGCCCCTATGCGAAGGGCGCAACAGGCAACGTGGCCACCGAAGACGTGGTCTACATGCTGCACGGCATGGGCATCGAAACCGGCATCGACCTCGACAAGCTGATCGACGCGGGCGTGTACATCAGCGAGGCGCTGGGGCGCGAGCCGAATTCGCGCGCGTCGAAGGCGATCCGCACCAAACGGGCCGGTTGAGATGTGCGGCGCTGAACTTCACTCGCTGCCCGAAGGCGTGCAGCGCGTCTCGCGCGTGCTGCAGGACGCGGGCCACCCGCACTCGCCACGCATGCTCGACGACGCCTGCCGCACCGCGCAGCAGGCCGCCGATGCGCTCGGCATCCTGGTCGGTCAGATCGCCAAGAGCATCATCTTCCGCCGCAAGAGCGACGACGTGGCGGTGCTGGTCATCACCTCGGGCGACAAGCGCGTCGACGAGAAAAAGGTCGATGCGCTGATCGGCAAGACCGGCCGCGCCGATGCCGAGTTCGTGAAGGCGCGCACCGGCTTCACCATCGGCGGCGTGTCGCCGGTGGGGCACGCGACGAAGCCCGTGGTGCTGATCGACCGCGAGCTGTTCCGCTTCGAGGAAATCTGGGCCGCTACAGGCCATCCGCACGCGGTGTTCCAGCTGCGTCCGCAAGACCTCGAGAAGCTCACCGGCGCACCCGTGGCGGACGTGGTGTGAACTTCGGCGAAGCGGAAACGCTGGCGGAGCGCGCTGTCGCCGTGAGCCTCATGCCGGAGGATGTCCCCTCGCCCTGCACCTCGGTCTGCCGCATGGACCGCCTGAGCGGCTTCTGCGAGGGGTGCCTGCGCACCATCCCCGAGATCGCGGGCTGGAGCAAGATGGAAGACGAAGCGCGGCGCGGCGTCTGGCGCGCGATAGAGTTGCGGGCACGGGCCGGCATCTGGCGCATCCCCGAACCCTCCGGAGACAACGACGCATGAAGCACATCGACTTCTATCTCGATTTCATCTCGCCCTACGCGCACCTCGCCTTCGAGCACCTGCCCGAAGCGCTCGAAGGCCTGAGCTACAGCGTGGCCTACAAGCCGGTGCTGCTCGGTGCGCTGCTCAAGCAGCACGGCCAGCTCGGCCCGGCCGAGATCCCGTCGAAGCGCAGCTGGACCTACCGGCATGTGCTCTGGCTCGGCCATGCCAACGGCATCCAGATCGAGATGCCGGCCTCGCATCCCTACGACCCGCTCTCGCACCTGCGGCTCGCGCTCTCGACTTCGGACGACGGCAGCATCAGCCGCCTCGTGGCCGAGACCATCTTCCGCAACGTGTGGCGCGGTGGCGAAGAGGCGGGCGATGCCACGCGCCTGGCCGCGCTCGCCGCGCAGCTGACGCAAAAGCGCGAGATCAACAGCGACGAATGCAAGGCCCTGCTCAAGCGCAACACCGACGAGGCGCTGGCGCTCGGCGTGTTCGGCACGCCGGCCTATGTGGTCGACGGACGCCTGTTCTGGGGCTTCGACGGCCTTGCGATGCTGCGTGCCTGCCTAGCCGGCGACGCGTGGTTCGACGGCCCGCAATGGACGGATGCCGACCAGCGTCCTTCTCTGCTGCGTAGCAGCAAAAACTGAACATCGGCCGAATTTCTTACAAGCTGAAACGCACTCCGCGGGTTTCACCCTAAACCGTAAGCACCGGTTCAGTTTCGTGAAAGGCTCGGGTCAGTCACGCCTCCAAGAATGCCTCACGGTCCCGAATATCGGGAACCGCATGAACGCAAACACACAGGAGACGACGCAATGGCCGCCACACTAGATTCACGGGGAGTGCCACACCCGGCCCCCCGGCCCATGTCCTCGGAGGAGAAGAAAGTCATCTTCGCCTCCTCGCTCGGCACCGTGTTCGAGTGGTACGACTTCTACCTCTACGGCTCGCTGGCCGCGATCATCGCGAAGCAGTTCTTCAGCGGGCTGGATGCGGGCGCTGCCTTCATCTTCGCGCTGCTGGCCTTTGCGGCGGGCTTCCTGGTGCGTCCGTTCGGCGCCATCGTGTTCGGCCGACTCGGCGACATGATCGGCCGCAAGTACACCTTCCTGGTCACGATCCTGATCATGGGCCTGTCGACCTTCATTGTCGGCTTGCTGCCCAGCTACGCGACCATCGGCGTCGCGGCGCCGGTGATCCTGATCGCGCTGCGCATGCTGCAGGGCCTCGCGCTCGGCGGCGAGTACGGCGGTGCCGCCACCTACGTGGCCGAGCACTCGCCGCACGGCAAGCGCGGTGCCTACACCTCGTGGATCCAGACCACGGCAACGCTCGGCCTGTTCCTGAGCCTGCTGGTGATCCTGGGTGTGCGCGAATGGCTCGGCGAAGCGGTGTTCAACGACTGGGGCTGGCGCATTCCGTTCCTGGTGTCGATCCTGCTGCTGGGCGTCTCGGTGTGGATTCGCCTGTCGCTGTCCGAATCGCCGGCCTTCCAGAAGATGAAGGCCGCGGGCAAGACTTCGAAGGCGCCGCTGTCCGAATCCTTCGGCCAGTGGAAGAACCTCAAGATCGTGATCCTGGCGCTGGTCGGCCTCACGGCAGGCCAGGCGGTGGTCTGGTACTCGGGTCAGTTCTATGCGCTCTTCTTCCTGACGGCACAGCTGAAGGTCGATGCGACCACGGCCAACCTGATGATCGCTGCCGCGCTGCTGCTCGGTACGCCGTTCTTCGTGGTCTTCGGCACGCTGTCCGACAAGATCGGCCGCAAGCCCATCATCATGGCCGGCTGCCTCCTGGCCGTGGTCACCTACTTCCCGGTCTTCAAGATGCTGACCGAAGCCGCCAACCCCGACCTGGCCCGTGCACAGGCCACGGCCGGCGTCACGGTGACGGCCGACCCGGCGACCTGCTCGTTCCAGGGCAACCCGGTGGCCCGCGAGATCGATTTCCGCAGCTCCTGCGACATCGCCAAGCGCTACCTCGTGCAGAACTCGGTGAGCTACGAGAACGTGGCCGGCGCGCCGGGTTCGAAGGCCGTGGTGAAGATTGGCGACAAGACGGTCGAGGCGCCCATCGGCAACGTCGTGAACCTCAAGTTCGACGAAGGCTCCGCCAAGGAAATCGCCGCCTTCAAGAAGGGCGTGGCCGAAGACCTGAAGGTCGCGGGCTACCCGGCCAAGGCCGACCCGGCGAAGATCAACAAGGTGCTCACGGTCGGGCTGCTGTTCTGGCTGGTGCTGCTGGTGACGATGGTCTATGGCCCGATCGCAGCGATGCTGGTCGAGCTGTTCCCCACCCGCATCCGCTACACCTCGATGAGCCTGCCGTACCACATCGGCAATGGCTGGTTCGGCGGCCTGCTGCCGACCACCGCCTTCGCCATCGTGGCCTCCACCGGCAACATGTACAACGGCCTCTGGTACCCGATCATCATCGCGGGCATCACGCTCGTGATCGGCACGATCTTCATCCGCGAAACCAAGGACGTGGACATCTACGCGAACGACTGACGAATGTTCGAGAGGAGGGCGGCGACAGCCGACCCTCCGTTCAACAAAGGGGCTTCATGCCATCGGCATGAGGCCTTTTTCTTGAACCATTCAGGAGATAGAACCCATGTGGAAACTCGCCGTCGGCTTCGCGTCATCTTTGCCGCCCTTGCTCTGTTCGTGATCTCGAAGGCCGGCGACAAGGTCGACATGTCGGGCGAGAAGCATGGCGGCGACGCCACGCACGAACCTGCGCCTGCTGCTGCCGCGCCCAAGTAAAAGTAAATCGCCGCGCGGCGATTACCGCTTGAAGCGGCCCTCGCTGACGATCGACAGGTCGACGTAGTCGATGCCCGTGTGATCCGTCGCGAGTAGCTCACGTCGAGCCCGCCGCCGATGTCGTACTGGAAGTTGTTGAGCGTGGCGATGAGTCTGGCGCGCGTGGGCTTCGGCCCCGTGCGGCGCAATGCCTCCACCATCACCTTGGTGGCGACAAAGCCCTCGAGCAGCGCGGGCGACAGGTCGTTCTGGCCCTTGGCCTTGGCGAGCGCCAGCGCTTCCTTGATCAGTGGATGGCCGAAGGAGCGCTCATAGGGCAGCACCTGCGTGATGATCACGCCGGCGCTGGCCGAGCTCAGTTCCTTGATGAACCCCGAGGCCGCGTTGTTCGACAGCGTGATGATCTGCGCCGCCGAGCCCGCCGCCCGCAGCGCCTTCACGCCTTCTGTCACCGCGGTGCCCGAGCCGATCCACAGCACGGCCTGCGCATTGGCCTTGGTGCTCTGCGGCACGATCACCGAGTAGTCGGGCTTGTTGCGGTCGGCCAGTGCGATCACCGCCGGCTTCAGGTTCGCTTTCTCGAAGCCCTTGTTCGCGCCTTCCAGCGCGTCCTTGCCGCAGGAGTCGTCCGCCTGGACCACGGCGATGCGCTGGATGCCGGTGGTCTGCAGGTGCTGCACCGCTTTTTCGGCTTCGCGCTGGTAGGTCGAGCGCACGTTGAAGATGTTCTTCTGCAGGGGCTTGTGCAGGGCCATGGCGCCGGTCGAAGGCCCGACCAGCGCCACGCCGTATTTGTCGAGCAGGGGAATGACCGCGATCGTGTTGGGCGTGCCGCGGTTCAGCAGCAGTGCGACGACCTTCTTGTCCTCGATCAGGATGCGGGTGTTCTCCAGCGAGCGCTTGGCGTCGAGGCCGTCGTCCAGCCGGATCACCTCGATCTGCTCGCCGTTGATGCCGCCCTGGGCGTTGACCTGGTCGATGACCAGCTGCGAACCCAGGATCGTTTCCTTGACGCTGGCCGCCACCGGGCCGGAAAGGTCGGCCGACTGGCCGATCAGGATCTGGGCCGACGCCCCCGAAGCGGCCGTCGCCAGTAGGAGCGCAGCGGCGCAGGACGTGAACATCGTCTTCATCGAGCAAAGCCTTTCCACGAGGCGCGCGGCCCCTGTCAGAAGATATGTAATGTGTTGCTGTAAGTGACATTTGCTTGCTCGTGGAAACCCTGTCAAACATTGGTTTGCAGAACGCCAAAAACCACGGCCCGCCGGGTATTCCGGCGGGCCGTGGTTGCGGGGTTTATCAGAGGGGGCCGGGGGTCAGCGCTTGAAGCGCCCGTCGCTGATGATCGAGAGATCCGCGAAGTCGATACCGCTGTGGTCCTGCGGCGAATAGCTCACTTCGAGCCCGCCGCCGAGGTCGTAGCCCTTGAGGCCTTCGAGCGCGGCCAGCACCTTGGCACGTGTCGGCTTGGGCCCCGCCCGGCGCAGCGCCTCCACCAGCACCTTGGCTGCAGCGAAACCTTCGAGCGCAGCCGGCGAGAGTTCCGCCTGCCCCTTGGCCTTTGCGAGCGCCAGCGCTTCCTTCACCATCGGCTGCCCGAGCGAGCGCTCGTTCGGGAACACCTGCGTGACGATCACGCCGCGGCTGGCGTCGCCCAGCTGCTTGATGAAGCCCGAAGAGGCGTTGTTCGACAGCGTGACCACCTGCGCCGCGGAGCCGGACGCGCGCAGCGCCTTGATGCCGTCGACCACCGCGATGCCCGAGCCGATCCACAGCACCGCCTGCGCATTGGCGTCCTTGATGGTCGGCACGATGGTCTTGTAGTCGGGCTTGTCGCGGTCGGCCGGCACGGTCACCGTGGGCGTGGCCTTGCCCTTGGCGAACCCGGTCATCGCGCCTTCGAGCGCGTCCTGCCCGAACGAGTCGGTCACGTACACCACGGCGATGCGCGCCAGGCCGATGGTCAGCAGGTGCTGCACCGCCTTCTCGGCTTCGCGCTGGTAGGTGGCGCGCACGTTGAACACATGCTTTTGCAGCGGCTTGTGCAGCACCATGGCGCCGGTGGCGGGGCCGATCAGCGCCACGTCGTTCTTGTCCAGCCACGGAATGATGGCCTGCGAGTGCGGCGTGCCGCGGCTCATGAAGAGCGCCAGCACCTTCTTGTCCTCGATCAGAATGCGCGCGTTCTCGCTGGCGCGCTGGACGTCGCAGCCATCGTCCATGCGAAGCACCTCGATCTTCTCGCCGTGGATGCCGCCCTGGGCGTTGGCCGCGTCGATCACCAGCTGGGCGCCGCCGATGGTCTCGTTCACGCTCGCGGCCACCGATCCGGTCATGCCGGTGGTCTGGCCGATCAGGATCTGGGCCGAGGCGCCCATCGCGGTCAGCGCCAGCAAGGCGGCGGCGCAAAGCGTGCGCGTCTGGGTGGTCATGGAAACCTTTCGGGAATTGCTTGGGAAGCAATTGAAAACAAATGTGCTATTTGTTTCTTAAAGTGTCTTGAGCGGCATCCGGACAAACCCCTGCGCGGGCGCAGACCATGTGACGGAGTGCGCGAATGCGTCACGGAGCACTCCCTAGAATGTTTGCCCCACCCCCCAAGGCATTCATGACACAGGGCTCCATCCGGATTCGCGGCGCGCGCCAGCACAACCTCCAGAACCTCGACCTCGACATCCGCACCGGCGAGATGACCGTGGTGACCGGGCCCAGCGGCTCCGGCAAATCGAGTCTCGTGTTCGACACCCTCTATGCCGAAGGCCAGCGGCGCTACGTGGAGACCTTCTCCGCCTATGCGCGCCAGTTCCTGGACCGCATGGACAAGCCGGCCGTCGACAAGGTGGAGGGCGTGCCGCCCGCCATCGCCATCGACCAGACCAACCCGGTGCGCTCCTCGCGCTCCACGGTCGGCACGATGACCGAGCTGAACGACCACCTGAAGCTGCTCTACGCACGCGCGGCCCAGCTGTTCGACCGCGAAACCGCGCTGCCGGTGCGCCACGACTCGCCCGACAGCATCTACGCGCAGATCGCCGAGCGGGCGGCCGCGGGCATCGGCGCCGGACCGCCCCAAGCCGATGCGGCCCCCTCGGGGGGCAGCGAACCACACGCAGTGGGGAGCGTGGGGGTCCATGCAGATCCGCGGCTGGTCGTCACCTTTCCGGTCGAGCTGCCTGCGGGCACTTCGGCGGAAGAAGTGACGCAATGGCTGTCGGCCAGCGGCTTCACGCGCGTGCAGTCGGAGCGCGAAGTGGCCACGCCCACCGGGCCGCGCAAGGTGCTCGACGTGGTGGCCGACCGCTTCCGCGTGTCGGGCGCCGAGCGCGCCCGCGTGGTCGAAGCCATCGAGGTGGCGCTCAAGCGCGGCAGCGGACGCGTCACGGTGCATGCGCTCGCGGCCGACGAAGCCACGCTGCCCGAGGTGTGGAAGTTCTCCACCGGCCTGCACTGCCCCGAGAGCGACATCCGCTACACCGACCCGATCCCGTCGATGTTCTCGTTCAACTCGGCCGTCGGCGCCTGCGACACCTGCCGCGGCTTCGGCCGCGTGATCGGCGTCGACCTCGGCCTCGTGAGCCCGAACGACAAGCTCACGCTGCGCGCCGGCGCCATCAAGACCATCCAGACCCCCGCCTGGAAAGAGGCGCAGGACGATCTCATGCGCCACGCCGAGGCGGCGGGCATTCCGCGCGACACGCCCTGGAACAAGCTCACCGACGAGCAGAAGCACTGGGTGATCGAAGGCACGCCCAACTACAAGGACGGCAACTGGAACAAGCAGTGGTACGGCGTGCGCCGCTTCTTCGGTTACCTGGAGAGCAAGGCCTACAAGATGCACATCCGCGTGCTCTTGTCCAAATACCGCAGCTACACGCCGTGCCCCGTCTGCAGCGGCGCGCGCCTGAAGCTCGACAGCCTGCTGTGGCGCATCGGCAGCAAGGAAGACGCCGATGCGGTGCTGGAGCCCGCCAAGCGCTTCCTGCCGACCGGCGCCAAGTGGACGCGCGCCCAGCTCGAAGCGCTGCCGGGCCTGTGCCTGCATGACCTGATGCTGCTGCCTATCGAGCGGCTGCGCCGCTTCTTCGACCGCGTCGAGCGTCACGGCAACGGCAATACGGCGAGCGAAGGCGAAGCGCAGGCCCTGAAGCTGCTGTTCGAGGAAATCACCACGCGCCTGCGCTACCTGCACGACGTCGGCATCGGCTACCTCACGCTCGACCGCCAGAGCCGCACGCTCTCCGGCGGCGAGGTGCAGCGCATCAACCTCACGACGGCGCTGGGCACCTCGCTGGTCAACACGCTGTTCGTGCTCGACGAGCCCAGCATCGGCCTGCACCCGCGCGACATGAACCGCATCACCGAGGCCATGCTGCGCCTGCGCGATGCCGGCAACACGCTGGTGGTGGTGGAGCACGACCCGGCCGTGATGCTCGCGGCCGACCGCGTGATCGACATGGGCCCCGGCCCCGGCATCCGCGGCGGGCAGATCGTGTTCGACGGCACCACCGACCTGCTGCGCGATGCCGACACGCTCACCGGCCAGTACCTGGGCGGGCGCAAGAAGATCGGCATGGGCTTCAAGCGGCTCGTGAGCGAGAACACGCACCGGCTCATCCTCGAAGGCGTGCGCGAGCACAACCTCAAGGACATCACGGTCGAGTTTCCGCTTGCGCGGCTGGTTTGCGTTACCGGCGTGAGCGGCTCGGGCAAGTCGACGCTGATCCAGGACGTGCTGGCGCCCGCGCTCATGCGCCACTTCGGCAAGGCCACCGAAACACCGGGCGCGCACGATCGCATGCTCGGTGCCGATCACCTGGGCGACGTGGTCTTCGTCGACCAGTCGCCCATCGGCAAGACCGCGCGCTCCAACCCCGCGAGCTACGTGGGCGCGTGGGACGCGATCCGCGAGATCTTCGCCACCGCGGCGCTCTCGCGCCAGCGCGGCTACACCGCGAGCAAGTTCAGCTTCAACTCGGGCGACGGGCGCTGCCCGACCTGCGGCGGCTCGGGCTTCGAGCATGTGGAGATGCAGTTCCTGTCGGACGTGTACCTGCGCTGCCCCGATTGCGACGGCAAGCGCTACCGCCCCGAGATCCTCGAAGTGCGCGTGGAGCGCAAGGGCAAGAACTACAACGTGGCCGACGTGCTCGACCTCACCGTGGCCGAAGCGGCCATGGTGTTCGAGGCCGACCGCGACGTGCTGCGCGTGCTGCAGCCGATTTCCGACGTGGGGCTTGACTACGTCAAGCTCGGCCAGCCGGTCCCCACGCTGAGCGGCGGCGAGGCCCAGCGCCTCAAGCTCGCGGGCTTTCTTGCCGAGGCGGCCAAGAGCGCGAGGGCCAGCAAGCAGTCGGTGGCGCGCAGGGGCACGCTGTTCCTGTTCGACGAGCCCACCACCGGCCTGCACTTCGACGACATCGCGCGCCTGATGCGCGCGCTGCGCAAGCTGCTCGACGCCGGCCATTCGCTGATCGTGATCGAGCACAACCTCGACGTGATCCGCGCCAGCGACTGGCTGATCGACCTCGGCCCCGAAGGCGGTGAGGGCGGTGGCCAGGTGGTGGCCGAGGGCACGCCCGAGCAGTTGCGCGAGAACCGCGCCTCGCTCACCGGCGCGGCGCTGGCCGACTACGAACTGGCCATCGGCCCCGAGGCCTACAAGGTGGCCGAGCGCGCGGCACGGCGCTACATCGCCAATGCCAAGACGGCACCCGGCAGCACCGCGATCGAGATCGTCAATGCGCGCGAGCACAACCTGAAGAACCTCAGCGTGGACATTCCGCGCGGCAAGTTCAGCGTGGTGACGGGCGTCAGCGGATCGGGCAAGTCGACACTGGCCTTCGACATCCTGTTCAACGAAGGGCAGCGGCGGTACCTCGAATCGCTCAACGCCTATGCGCGCAGCATCGTGCAGCCCGCGGGCCGGCCCGAGGTCGATGCGGTCTACGGCATTCCGCCGACCGTGGCCATCGAGCAGCGCCTGTCGCGCGGCGGCCGCAAGAGCACGGTGGGCACGACCACCGAGGTGTGGCACTTCCTGCGCCTTTTGTACGTGAAGCTCGGCATCCAGCACTGCATCCACGACGGCGCGGCCGTGCAGCCGCAGACGCCCGACAGCATCGCGGCGCAGCTCATGCGCAACTTCAAGGGCCAGCACATCGGCTTGCTTGCGCCGCTGGTGAGCAACCGCAAGGGCGTGTACACCGAGCTGGCCGACTGGGCGCGGCCGCGCGGCTTCACGCACCTGCGCGTGGACGGCGACTTCCTGCCGACCACAGGCTTCCCGCGCATCGACCGCTTCAAGGAACACAGCATCGAGCTGCCGGTGGCCAGTCTCGACGTGCTGCCCTCGAAAGAAACCGAGCTGCGCGAGGCGCTGAGCAAGGCGCTCGAACACGGCAAGGGCGTGGTTCATGTGCTGAGCGAACTCACCGGGCTCAAGGCCGCGATGATGGCTGGCGTGTCCGCCTTGGGCATCGGCCGCGTCAACGTGTTCTCCACGCTGCGCGCCTGCCCGGTCTGCAGCACCAGCTATGCCGAGCTCGATCCGCGCCTGTTCAGCTACAACAGCAAGCACGGCTGGTGCCCCGACTGCGTGGGCACCGGCGTCAAGCTCAGCAAGGACCAGCGCAAGGTCTTCGACGACTCCATCCGCGACGACGACAACAAGGGCCGCGAACAGACCTTCGCAGAGCCCGAAGTGGAGGACCTCGCCGACACCGCCTGCCCGACCTGCTCGGGCACGCGGCTCAACGCCACGGCGCGCGCGGTGAGCTTCGGCGCATCGCTGGCGGACGGCTCGGGCGGCATCGGCATCACTGAACTGGCGCGCATGAGCGTGACCGAGGTGCGGCAGTGGTTCGAAGGCCTGGTGCTCACGGGCCGCGAAGCGGAGATTGCGCGCGACCTGGTGCCCGAGATCAAGAGCCGCCTCGAATTCCTCGAAGAGGTGGGCCTGGGCTACCTCACGCTCGACCGCGGCGCGCCGACCCTGAGCGGCGGCGAGGCCCAGCGCATCCGCCTTGCGGCGCAGCTCGGCAGCAACCTGCAGGGCGTGTGCTACGTGCTCGACGAGCCGACCATCGGCCTGCATGCGCGCGACAACCAGATCCTGCTCGACGCGCTGCACAAGCTCGGCGACAAGGGCAACACGCTGGTGGTGGTGGAGCACGACGAAGACACGATTCGCCGCGCCGACCACATCATCGACATCGGCCCGAGCGCCGGCAAGCGCGGCGGCCGTCTCGTGGCCGAAGGCTCGGTGGCCGACATCGAGGCGGCGAGCGAATCGCAGACCGGACGCTATCTGCGCGATGCCATCAAGCACCCGTTGCAGGCCCGGCGCCTTGTCTCTCTCCCGGAGGGCAGGGGAGGGGGCACGACGGCCTCCACCAAGACCCCTCCTGCCCGTGCAAGCGCCGCGAGCCCCCACCCCAACCCTCCCCCGGAAGGGGAGGGAGCCAATGCATGGCTCACCGTGCACGGCGCCGACCTGCACAACCTGCAGGACGTGACCGCCACGCTGCCGCTGCATCGCCTCGTGGTGGTCACAGGCGTCAGCGGCTCGGGCAAGTCCACGCTCGCGCGCGACGTGCTGCTGGCCAACGTGCAGGGCATCGTGATCCAGCGCATGACCAAGGCCGGCCGCGATGCCGATGCCGCCGGCAAGCGCGCGGCCTGGACCGGCTGCAGCAAGGTCGACGGCTACGAAACCGTCGACCGCGTGCTCGAGGTCGACCAGACCCCCATCGGCAAGACGCCGCGCAGCTGCCCGGCCACCTACATCGGCTTCTGGGACACCATCCGCAAGCTCTTCGCCGACACGCTCGAGGCCAAGGCGCGCGGCTACGGCCCGGCGCGCTTCAGCTTCAACACCGGCGAAGGCCGCTGCCCGGGCTGCGAAGGCGCGGGCGTGCGCACCATCGAGATGAGCTTCCTGCCCGACGTGAAGGTGCCCTGCGAGGTGTGCCATGGCGCGCGCTTCAACCCCGAGACGCTGGCCGTGAGCTGGCGCGGCAAGAGCATCGGCGACGTGCTGAAGATGGAAGTGGACGAGGCGGTCGAGTTCTTCGCGGCCATGCCCAACATCAGCCATCCGCTGCAGCTGCTGAAGGACGTGGGATTGGGCTACCTCACGCTGGGGCAGCCCTCGCCCACGCTCTCGGGCGGCGAGGCGCAGCGCATCAAGCTCGTGACCGAACTCAGCAAGGTGCGCGACGACATCACGCGCCGCGGCCAGAAGGCGCCGCACATGCTCTACGTGCTCGACGAGCCGACCGTGGGCCTGCACATGGCCGACGTCGAGAAGCTGATCCACGTGCTGCACCGGCTGGTGAACGGCGGCCACAGCGTGGTGGTGATCGAGCACGACCTCGACGTGATCGCCGAAGCCGACTGGATCATCGACCTCGGGCCCGAAGGCGGAAATGCAGGCGGGCGCATC
>CAMATD010000042.1 GCA_945860785.1 Variovorax sp. YR752
CGGATGGCGCGGCGCACGATGCGGCGCTGCACATAGCCGCGGCCTTCGTTCGAGGGGATGACACCGTCGGCCACCAGGAACGAGGTGGCGCGGATGTGGTCGGCGATCACGCGCAGCGAGTTGTTCGACAGGTCCTTCTCGCCGGTCTCGCGCGCTGCGGCCTTGATGAGCGCGTCGAAGATGTCGATTTCGTAGTTGCTGTGCACGTGCTGCAGGATCGCGGCCAGGCGCTCCAGCCCCATGCCGGTATCGACGCAGGGCGCGGGCAGCTTCTTGACCGAGCCGTCGGGCTGCATGTCGAACTGCATGAACACGTTGTTCCAGATCTCGATGTAGCGGTCGCCGTCTTCGTCGGGGCTGCCGGGCGGGCCGCCGGGGATCTCGGGGCCGTGGTCGTAGAAGATTTCGGAGCACGGGCCGCAGGGGCCCGTGTCGGCCATCATCCAGAAGTTGTCGGACATGTAGCGGCCGCCCTTGTTGTCGCCGATGCGCACCACGCGCTCGGGCGGCAGGCCGATTTCCTTGGTCCAGATGTCGTAGGCCTCGTCGTCCTCGATGTAGACGGTGGCCCAGAGCTTCTCGGCCGGCAGCTTGTAGACCTCGGTCAGCAGCGCGAAGGCCCACTTGAGCGACTCGCGCTTGAAGTAGTCGCCGAAGCTCCAGTTGCCCAGCATCTCGAAGAAGGTGTGGTGGCGCGCGGTGTAGCCCACGTTCTCGAGGTCGTTGTGCTTGCCGCCGGCGCGCAGGCACGCCTGGACCGAGGCGGCGCGCACGTAGGGCCGCTTGTCTTCGCCGAGGAACACGTCCTTGAACTGGACCATGCCCGAGTTGGTGAACATGAGCGTCGGGTCGTTGCCCGGCACCAGCGAACTCGAGGGCACCACCGTGTGGCCCTTGGAGGCGAAGAAATCGAGAAAGGTCTTGCGGATGTCCGCGACCGTGATTGTGGGCTGACTCATCTTTGGATTCGTCTTCTGTCGAGGGCGGCCTGGCGATGGCGACCTCTTGTCGAACCCACTGCGTCGAACCGACCTAACTGCTTGATTGATTTGCTTGAACAATCGATTATAGGTTTGCCTATGGAGCCTGGGCCACCCAAGGGAAAACTGCATGATCCGGGCTCCCCGGCTAATATGCGACTGGAAGTGACACGGCCGAACCAAAATCGGCCGGCTTCGTCCTATTCATATGCACAACATGAATCAAGGAGCGCGCATGGCAGGTCAAGAGGCCGAACATTGGAAGATCGAGGATCTTGATTTCTCGCGCATTGCGCTCGACAAGGTGCGTCCCGACGAGAATCTTTTCTACTTGGTGGCTTCCGCCTCGTTCATCGAAAGCGGATCGGACCTGTACACGCACAACCTGGTGGATTTCTTTCGCGGTGACGACGAAGTCACCGACTGGCTCTCGACCTATTGGGAGCCCGAAGAGCTACAGCACGGCAAGGCCCTGCGTGCCTATGTGCGCCACGTCTGGCCCGAATTCGAATGGGATACCGCCTACCAAGGCTTTCTCGAGGAATACGCGACCTACTGCAAGGTCGAACTGCTGGCCCCCACCCGTGCCCTCGAAATGACCGCTCGCTGCGTGGTCGAGACCGGCACCGCCACTTACTACCGCGCCATGGCCCGCAGCACCAACGAGCCGGTGCTGCACGACCTCGCGACCCGCATCGCGGCCGACGAAGTCAACCACTACAAGCACTTCTATCGCTTCTTCCGCCGCTACCGCGAGCAGGAAAAATTGAGCCGCTTTCGCGTGATCGGCACCATCGGCCGGCGCACGCTGGAGCTCAAGAGCGAAGACGCCGACTGCGCGATCCGCCACGTCGTGAAGGCTCGCGCGCCCCATCGTGCCCATGACACGGCGTATGTGCAGCAGCTGAGCGCGCGCATGAACAGCACCATCCGCACCAACCTGAGTGCGGGTGCCACGCTCAAGATGCTGATGCGGCCGCTGGAGCTGCCGGCCAGGGTACAGACGGTGATCCAGTACCCGATCAAGCAGTTCATGCAGCACGTTTTCCTGCGCTAAGGCGCAGGGCACGGTATGAGGTGCCGGAGCCGAGCCTTCGCGCCCGGCAGGAAAAAGAAATCTTGACGACCTTCAGCCTCGAGGAACCGCTCCTGAGAGCGGGTGCAGAAAAGCGACCTCTACCAACGCCGGAAGACCGTTAAGATCAGTATCGTTCTCCAACCTTAAGCCGGGCTGAAAACCACTCGCCGCACCTCGCAGGCACTACGTCACGCTTCTCGGGGCTGATCCGCGCTCGACATCACTCGCGCCAAAAGGTCCGTGGCATAAACGACTTGCTGTCGTGAAAACGGCAGCCTTCCTGATCGAACCCGATCATTCCACCCGCTTCGGCGGGTGTTTTTTTGTCGGGCCTTTCGCCTGGAAATGCACGGCCCTCACAAGTGCTGCGCGATGAGCACCGCGGCGCCGGCCAGCGAGATGGCCCCGCCAATCACTTTTCTCAAACTTTTCATCAGGCTCTCCATGCGTGAGCTTCCATGGTGCCGTGCCTGCGTGCGTCGTGGGTTTTGCAATCTTCATGCGTGCGATAGCGATGGCCTTCGCTGCGCGAGGCGCCCGACCTACACTTCCCGAATGATCAAGTACCTGCTCCTGCCTGCATGCGCTTTCGCCATTGCTGCGTGCGCTCAACCCGAGCCACCCCGGGTCGGGATGGCGAACCCGGCTTCGGTCTACTGCCAGAAGCTGGGCGGCAAGACGATCATGAAGTCGAACGACAAAGGCCAGTACGGCATGTGCCAGTTGCCTGACGGCTCGCAGATCGAGGAATGGGAACTCTATCGGCGGGATCACCCCGCCAAGTAAAAACCCGCCGGGCTTGCGCGGGGCGGGTTCGAGTCCTGCAGGGGCGGCACCACCGTCGCCGGTGGCGTTGCCTGCCTAGAAGTTCTTCAGCGTGTCCAACTGTGCCTGGGTCAGGCCTCGCTGGTAGGCGAAGTTGGTGCGGAAGTTGTTGGCAATGTCCGCGGCTTGCGTGTCCACCTGGGTCGCTCTTGCCGTGATGTCCGTGGCAGTGAGCCCCGTGTCCGTGCCTGTCAGCACCAGGAAGTTCATCAGCGTGACGGTGCCGCCTGCCGGGACCGAGATATTGAACTTGAAGCTCACGTCGTCATTTCCGGCTCCGGTGCCAGGTGCCGTATCGGACGTGTATCCAACGACATCCGCGGTGCCGAATACAAAACCGATGTCGCGGTCTCCGGCGTTCCCACCGTTTGATTTGTAGTCCCACGTGCTCAGTGCCTTTTGTGTGGCACCCGGCGTGGGGTAGATGATGCCTAGACTGTCGGAGCCGAGGTTGGTCTCGTAAGACACCACGGCATCGATCGGCGCAGCGGAAGGGTTGTGGAAGACATCGGTCAAGCGCGCCCACAGCAGGTTGGGCTGTGTATAGAACGAGCGCTGCACCTCGAGCCTATTGACCGTTCGCATACCCGCACGCACGTTTTGCGAAACCTTGGTGGCCGACACCGTCCAGCCCGAGCCTTCGGCTTCGAAGTCGCCATTGACGACGAATTCCGTGTTGGCGGTGTCCGTGATGGACACGCTGTCGATGACCGACCCGGTAAAAGAGACCCGCTGCTCGAACGACAGCACCACGGTCTGCCCCGCAAACGCTGACAGCGAGGCCGAACCCCACGTTCCCGAGGGCCCGTTGATATCGACCTTGAAGAGCGTTGCCAACAGCGCTCCCGCCGTATCGCGCACCACCACTTGGCCGTACTGGGTTGGGTCCGAAAACTGACCGTTGACATTGCCTTGGCTGGGGACCCCGTTCCAGACCAGCGAAATCCCAGGTCCGACTGCGCTGCCCAGATTCAAGGTTTGCTGCAGGCGAACCTCGGCACCCGGGTGCAGGAAGGCATACCGGCCTGTGTTCAATGTGAAATCGGAGTCTGCGGTGAACGACACCGTCTTGACGCCGTCCGACGCCCCCATCTCCGGGCCCATGGCTGTCAGTTCCTGATAGGTCTGGTCCCCAGGGAACTGTGCCGGGCCGCCGCCGATGTCCACATAGAGATGCAGCGCGCCGTCGAACTGATCGTCGCCTCCATCGCCAATCGAAAAGTCTTCCTCCAAGTCCCAGATATTGGCTTGTCCAGGTGCAATGGAGCGATCGCCATCGGTCGCGGCAATGGTCTGCAGGAACGCCACGCCAGCCGGCAGGAACGTCGGCGTTGCAAGTTCGGGCGCCGTCGGTACGACAGGGCCGGGATCGGGCACTGGCGCGGGAGGAATCACTTCGGGTACGGGCGCAGACGGCGGCGCTGCACTCGAGATCGGGGGAAATGCGAACCCACCTCCACTGCTACCCCCACCTCCTCCGCACCCAGCCAACACTGCCGCACCCACCATCGTGAGCGAAAACTTTCTACGGTCCATTACTTTTTCCTAGTGGATTTTTATCAGCGCCCCAGGCAGTCCTCAGCCATCGGATTTCAGACTTCTCCCTCCCAGATCTCTTCGCGCGAGCCAGAAAATGCAACATAAACCGGTCTCGCGTAACCAAAGACAACTGAGTGGGAAGCCTCGATCCGACACGGCAAAGTGAAGGGTCAACGGCTGGCCAATCCCGCCGGCGCAGCTGGAGCTGCGTATGCAAAAGTGCATGAATTCGATTGGATAGGGTTTATTTCTCTCTGAGAATCACCTGAAATGGTGATAACAGTGAGGTGTGCGTGCAGGTATACCGCTACGCACTCACGCGGGTGGCACGGGATTTCAGCGCGGATTGCCCGTGTCTTGTGCCACGGCGTCAGATCGGGAATTCGCCGAAAGGCGATCCCGATCACTTACAAGTGCTACGAAAAGATTCCTGTCGAATTGACGTTCAGGCAATTCCAGGAACGCGGCTTTGAAGGTGCGCTACTCGGCGTCCAGCCGCGCAGCCGCTTCCCGGCGACTCAGTTCCCGCACCGCAGCCAGTTGCTGAAGTTGCGCCGGCCGTGGGCGGGCCTTGCCCTGCTCCCAGTTGTAGATCGTCTGGCCGGATACGCCCGCGAGCTTTCCGTAGGCTGCAGCGGAGAGATCCAGCTTGCTGCGATGCGCGGCCAGGCGACTCGCGCTAAATCGCCGCGCCGGTCCCGACCCGGTCGCCTCGCTCGAGGTGGCCTCCGCCGGCGCACGGCGCCTGGAGCCCTTGGCAACGCTCCGTAATTCCTTTTCCAACGCACTCACCTGCCGACGCAATGCGGCGATCGATGAGCGATGGAGAAGGGATGCTTTCTTGAGCGTTTCAATTTCCGCACGAACCTCTTTCCGAGCCACGCGTGAAATTTCCGCTTTAAGGATGGATGCAATGTTTGGCATCCCGGCATTTTGCTCGCCTCGCTGAACCCTAGCGCTTCAGTCGGCGCGAAGGCTCGGTTCTGTGCAGGAACACAGCGAACGTATCCCAAGGTGGACTGACGGAAAGCTGCGCCATGATGCGTCCGACTTCTCCACGGTGGTAGCCGCCATGGGTGACGACATGGGTCAGCATCTCTTCGCGCGACATGCACCCTCTGTCTCCGTCGGTAAATACGAAGGGCACAGATTCGGACAGCAGTTCCGGGGTCACCGTTTCCAAGTATTCGAGATACCAGCGATCCGATGCGGCCACGGCTGCGCGAAGATCCTTCAACGTCGGCGTCTCCGGTGTGTTGTCTGCAGAGAAGCCGTGCTTTGCGCCGACGAGATGCGCCGCGAATATCTGATCCACCACATGGTTGTGATTGATCAAGCGCAGGACGGTACGTCGCTCTTCCCCGTGCAGCGCGGGATCGAGGCTCTCCATTTTTTCCAGCAGCTCGTCGTTGGCCCAGGCTCGATAGCTGAAAAGTGTGCGGAGCAATGCCAGAGCGCTCATGGTCAGGGTGTCCTTTTTTCGCGGTTCGGAAATGTGAGTACGGTGTTCATATACTCATCGGAGGAGGCACACATGTCTACTCGCATTCCCAAGCCACGATCTCCGATGCGAAAAGAGCCGCGCCAGGCACGTTCCCGTGCCACGGTCGAGGCCATCGTTCAGGCCGGTGCTCGCATTCTGGGCGACCGGGGACTGGCCGGATTCACGACCAACGAGGTGGCCGACGTCGCCGGCGTGAGCATCGGCTCGCTCTATCAGTACTTTCCGGACAAGCTCTCCCTGGTCGAAGCCATCCGGCGCCGCCACCTCGACGATGTCCTGGCCGTCATGCGGGGGACGGGGGAAGTCGACCAGTCTCCCACCCAGCTCGTCGAGGATCTTGTCGCCGGCATGATCGCGGTGCACAGCATCCACCCGGCGCTTCACCGCGTGCTGCTGGATGTGGCACCGCGCCATGGCGGGTCAAGCTCCGCTCATGGCGCGTTCGAGTCGGAATACCAGGACCGCTATCGAACGGTTGTCGCGGCATATCGAAACCGCAAGGGAGACGCAGCAGCCGGTGGCGTCGTCGCACAAGTGCTCTCCGGGGCGGTTGAAGGCGTGATCCACACTGCGGCGCGGAACGGAACACTGCAATCACCCGAGCTGAAGCGGGAACTCGTCGACATGGTCTGTGCGTATCTGGGCGGCACGGGTCACGGCGATCGTCGTCGTCGGTCACCCCAAGTCTGACCGCTTGCAGTCGAAGACCGCGCTTTGCTCGATGGCTCGCAGGGCAGGTACCTTGTTCACGAAAGTCACCCCGGCGCGTATCAGGTGCCACTCGCTCGCCTTGAACAGTTTGAAGAGGCTCGTGACTTCGTCTCCGGCTGTGGGAATGGAGTTGAAGACGTAGACGGGCTCGCCGGACTGGGTCTCCTCCATGCTCACCAGTTCGGCTCGCATCTTGCCCATGGTTTCCGTGTCCTTGGTCCTGGAGCGCACGATGTCCATGTTGACGGTGCGAGAGTGCTCGTCGATGGCGATCCTGCGGATCGGGTTGAAGGGCGCAGCACCGCCGTGTTGTGGGCCGGGAACGCATGCGATCGTTCCTGCCGACGCCGAGCCTGCCGCCGAAAGCAGCAGGAGCAGTTGGCATGCGAGCCGCCTCGTCTGAATGTTCATGGTCGCCCTACTTCGTTCTTGAGTAGGACGGACTTTAGCGCCCGAGTGCCAAGGTGGGTTTGGCGTCGCGAGCACCGAAGACACCGAAGAACATGGACCGTATACTCTCGACTGCCGCCGTTGCGCAAGCATGCGTTCAACGGGCACATGCGGGTGTAGTTCAATGGTAGAACGGCAGCTTCCCAAGCTTCATACGAGGGTTCGATTCCCTTCACCCGCTCCATAGTTTCACAAGTGCTGGTCGCACTTGCGATCTCTGAGGCACAGTTCCTCAGCGCGCGACAGGCTCGCGCACCATTCCTCAGCCCAGAACGTCATTCACCTGCTCGTTGAATTCAGTCTGGCTCAGTGCCGTCCCGATCTCCCGCGGCAACGCATCGCGCACAGAAAACACCCCAAGAATCTTCGCCCCCGCCACCAGCGGCAAATGGCGGAACCCCCTCTCGCGCATCAGCACGACAGCGTCGGACACCAGCGTCTCCGGCGCCACGCAGATCGGGTTGGGTGTCATGACCTCGCGCACCGCCGTGCGGTCGGGGTCGAGTCCCCGGGCCAGCACGCGGGTCATCAGGTCGCGCTCGGTCAGGATGCCCAGCAGGGTGTCCGGCAGCTCCATGACGAGCACGCTGCCGCAATTGGCGCGCGTCATCACGCATGCGGCGTCGCGCACGC
Organism: Variovorax sp. YR752; assembly: GCA_945860785.1. Taxonomy (GTDB): domain Bacteria; phylum Pseudomonadota; class Gammaproteobacteria; order Burkholderiales; family Burkholderiaceae_C; genus Variovorax. Next base: position 7,721 of record CAMATD010000042.1, read on the forward strand.
TGGCCTGCGGACCCAGGCTGATCACATGCTTGCGCGAGATGGACTGGAAAACGGTGCGCTCGGCCATGGTGCGCCCTCCGGAAGTTGGGTCAATGGTGCCGCCAGCCGTCGCTCAGCGCAAGGAGGTGTTGAGCCGTTCCAGCGCCCGGGCGCCGGGGCAAAGCTGGGCCGGCCCCAGCGCGTTGAGCGGCCGGTCGCAGGTGTTGAGCGCCGTGTGTAGGTCGGTGGCCAGCGGATCGACGTAGAGCAGACCGGTCACCACCTCCCCCATCTCGTGGTGCCGCTGCATGTAGGCCATCGCGGCGTATCGGTCGCCGGGGTCGTAGTCGGGATGCAGGCTGCGCAGGCGCAACAGCGTGCCGTCATGCTGGCGCACATCCATCACCTCGCCCGGCCCCATGGCTACAGTGATTTCTTCGCGCCCGACTGATGAAGTCGATGCGGCTCACCGCCTCGTTGTGCTCGCGGACATAGTCGTAGCTCTTGGTGCTGCCCGGGTGGTTGTTGAAGGCGACGCAGGGGCTGATCACATCGATGAACGCAGACCCGCCGTGGCTGATCGCGCCCTTGATCAGCGGCACCAGCTGCGCCTTGTTGCCTGAAAAGCCGCGCCCCACATAGCTCGCCCCCAACTGCAGCGCCAGGGCCACCAGGTCCACCGGACTGTCGGTGTTGACGACGCCCTTCTTGCTTTTGGAGCCCTGGTCGGCCGTGGCCGAGAACTGGCCCTTGGTCAGGCCGTAGACCCCGTTGTTCTCTACGATGTAGGCCATCCGCACGCCGCGCCGCATGGCGTGGGCGAACTGGCCCAGGCCGATGGAAGCCGAATCGCCGTCCCCCGACACGCCCAGGTACAGCAGGTCGCGGTTGGCCAGGTTGGCGCCGGTCAGCACGCTGGGCATGCGGCCGTGCACGGTGTTGAAGCCGTGCGACGCGCCCAGAAAATAATCCGGCGTCTTGGAGCTGCAGCCGATGCCCGAGAGCTTGGCGACGCGATGCGGTTCGATGTCCAGTTCCCAGCAGGCCTCGATGCTGGCGGCGGAGATCGAGTCGTGGCCGCAACCGGCGCACAGCGTGGAGATCTTGCCCTCGTAGTTGCGCCGCGTGTAGCCGACCTTGTTGGTGGCCAGCGTTGGATGATGCAGCCGAGGCTTGGCGAGGTAGGTCATGCGGGTTCCTTCTTGTCGACGCCAGACGCTTGCGTCTTCTGCACATGCGTGCCGATGGCCTGGACGATGAAGCGCGCCGTGATGGGCGTGCCATCGAAATGCAGCACCCGGACCAGCCTGGCTGGATCGAAGTCCAGCTCGTTGACCAGCAGGCTGCGCATCTGCGCATCCCGGTTCTGCTCGACCACGAACACCTGCCTGTGCTGCGCGAGGAACTGCGCCACGCTGTCCGGGAAGGGCAAGGCGCGCAGCCGCAGCGCGTCCAGGTGGATGCCCTGTTCTTCCAGCGCTTGCAAGGCCTCGTGCATGGACGGGCTGGTCGAACCGAAATAGATCACGCCCAGGTCGGTCTTCTCGGTAGCCGGCCGGAGCACCGGCTGCGGCACCAGGGTGGCCGCGGTCGTGAACTTCTTCAGCAGCCGCTCCACGTTGTAGATGTAGTCCGGCCCGCGCTCCGAATACCGGGCGTAGGCGTCACGCGTCGTGCCGCGGGTGAAGTAGCTGCCCTTGGTCGGATGCGTGCCCGGCAGCGTGCGCCAGGGAATGCCATCGCCGTCCACGTCCTTGTAGCGGCCGAAGTCGCGGCCCGCCTCGAGCTCTTCGGCGCTCATGACCTTGCCGCGGTCGTAGGCCTTGCTGTCGTCCCAGGCAAAGGGCTCGCACAGGCGCTGGTTCATGCCGATGTCCAGATCCGTCATCAGGAACACCGGCGTCTGCAGCCGGTCGGCCAGGTCCAGCGCCGCCGCCGCGTGCTCGAAGCACTCGTGCGGGTCTTCGGGAAACAGCAGCACATGCTTGGTGTCGCCGTGCGAGGCGTAGGCGCAGGAGAGGATGTCGGCCTGCTGCGTGCGCGTCGGCATGCCGGTGGAAGGGCCGCCGCGCTGCACGTTGATGAGCGTGACCGGGATCTCTGCAAAGTAGGCTAGGCCGATGAACTCGGTCATCAGCGAAATGCCCGGCCCCGAGGTTGCCGTGAAGGCCCGCGCGCCATTCCACCCGGCACCGACCACCACGCCGATCGAAGCGAGCTCGTCTTCCGCCTGCACGATGGCGAAACGGTGCTGGCCGGTGGCCGGGTCCACGCGGAATTTCGTGCAGTACTTCTGGAAGGCCTCGGCTACCGAGGACGACGGCGTGATCGGGTACCAGGCCGCGACCGTGGCGCCGCCATACACGCAGCCCAACGCGGCGGCGCTGTTGCCATCGACGAAGATCCGGTCGCCCACCCGGTCGGCGCGCCGCACCTGCAGACCCATGGGTGCGCGCAGGTTCTCCCTCGCGAAGTCGCAGCCCAGGTGCAGCGCCTGCACGTTGGAGGCCAGCAGCTTCTCCTTGCCCTTGTACTGCTCGCCGAACAGCTTCTCGACCACTTCCGGCTCGATGCCGAGCAGGATGGCCAGGGCGCCCACGTAGACGATGTTCTTGAACAGCTGACGCTGGCGCGGGTCCTGGTAGACGGCGTTGCAGATTTCGGTCAGCGGCATGCCGATCACGCGGATGTCGCTGCGGAATTTCGAGGGCGGCAGCGGCCGCGTGCTGTCGTAGAAGAGATAGCCGCCGGGCTCCAGCTCGGCCAGGTCGGCGTCCCAGGTCTGCGGGTTCATCGCCACCATCATGTCGGTGCCGCCGCGCCGCCCCAGATGGCCCTCTTCGGTCACGCGCACCTCGTACCAGGTCGGCAAGCCCTGGATGTTGCTGGGGAAGATATTGCGCGGGCTCACCGGCACGCCCATGCGCAGGATGGCCTTGGCAAACAGTTCGTTGGCCGAGGCCGACCCCGAGCCATTGACGTTGGCGAACTTGATGACAAAGTCGTTGACCGCTTCGATCTGCTTCATGCGGCGACTCCCTGCCCCGCCGGCGTCATCTTCAGCAGGAACTTCTGCATGTCCCACGCCCCCGTGGGGCAGCGCTCGGCACACAGACCGCAGTGCAGGCAGACGTCTTCGTCCTTGACCATCACGCGGCCCGTCTTGAGCCCGCCGGACACATACAGGTCCTGCGCCAGGTTCAGCGCCGGCGCCTTGAGCCGGGGCCGCAAGTCGGCTTCCTCGCCGTTGTCGATGAAGTTGATGCAGTCCATCGGGCAGATGTCCACGCAGGCATCGCATTCGATACAAGCGGTCTCGACGAACACGGTCTGCACATCGCAGTTTAGGCAGCGCTCGGCCTCCTTGAAGGCAGTGGCGGCGTCGAAGCCCAACTCCACCTCGATGCGGATGCTGGCCAGCGCCGTCTCGGCCTTTTCCCACGGCACCTTGTAGCGCAGGTCGTTGGAGGTGTCGTTGTCGTAGCTCCACTCGTGGATGCCCATCTTCTGCGACACCAGGTTGGTCATGGGCGCCGGGCGAACGTAGACCGGTTCGGCGCGCCGCAGCTTGTCGATCGACACGGCAGCCTCATGGCCGTGGGCCACGGCCGTGATGATGTTCTTGGGGCCGAAGGCCGCATCGCCGCCGAAGAACACGTTGGGCACCGTGGACTGGAAGGTGTTCTTGTCGAGCGTCGGCAGACCCCACTTGTCGAAGTCAATGCCGCAGTCGCGCTCGATCCACGGGAAAGCGTTTTCCTGACCCACCGCAACCAGCACTTCGTCGCATTCGAAATACGCGTCGGGCTCGCCGGTGGGCACGAGTGTGCGGTGTCCCTTGTCGTCGTACTCGGCACGGACGACTTCGAAGCGCATGCCCAGCATGCTTGCCCTCCTCATGGACGAAGGCCTTGGGCACATGGAAGTTGATGATCGGAATGCCCTCGTGCTGGGCGTCTTCCTTTTCCCAGGGCGAGGCCTTCATTTCCTCGAAGCCGCTGCGCACGATGACCTTCACGTCGGTGCCGCCCAGCCGGCGGGCCGACCGGCAGCAGTCCATCGCCGTGTTGCCACCGCCCAGCACGATCACGCGCCGGCCGATGCTGCTGACGTGGCCGAAGGAAACGGAGTTGAGCCAGTCGATGCCGATGTGGATGCTGGCCGCCGCTTCCTGGCGGCCGGGAACATCCAGGTCGCGGCCACGCGGCGCGCCGCAGCCGATGAAGATCGCGTCCCACCCCTCTGCCATCAACGCCTTCATCGAGTCGATGCGCTCGCTGCTGCGAAATTCGACACCCAGGTCCAGGATGTAGCCCGTCTCCTCGTCGATCACCGATTCCGGCAGGCGAAAGCGCGGGATCTGCGTGCGGATGAAACCGCCGGCCTTGGCCTCGCCGTCGAACACCGTCACTGCGTAGCCCAGCGGCGCCAGGTCGCGCGCCACGGTGAGCGAGGCCGGGCCTGCGCCGACGCAGGCGATGCGCTTGCCGTTCTTCGGCTCGAGCTTGAGCATGCGCGCGCGCACGTCGTCCTTCATGTCGGCCGCCACGCGCTTGAGCCGGCAGATCGCCACCGGCTCGGGATCCTTGGCGTTGCTTTCCTCGACCCGCCCGCGCCGGCAGGCCGGCTCGCAGGGCCGGTCGCAGGTGCGTCCGAGGATGCCCGGAAAGACGTTGGAAACCCAGTTGATCATGTAGGCGTCGCTGTAGCGGCGCTGCGCGATCATGCGGATGTATTCGGGGACGGGGGTGTGCGCCGGGCAGGCATACTGGCAATCGGGAAGTAGGCCGGGTTGGCAATGTCAGTTCGCTGCAATGCGTGTCTCCTGACAGTCGCCCTGGACCCCGGAGGGGCCGGCATGCGGCTCTGGCGCGAGTATGCGCCGCACCTGCGGTTGCAAAACCTTGGTGAAATCCCGCACTTGCGCCATCGCAGGTCACGGCCATCACGTAGCATCCCGCCCATGAGCTACACCGTGAACCTGATCGATTTTCCCGACGCACCACCCGACGTCATCGCCACCGCGGAGACGCGCTTCCGCCGCGAACTCGACAAGCTGCTGGGCGACAACGTCGAGCAAGCCCTGAAGGCTTTCGAGAACGCCAGCGAATCCAGCGCCGACGAACTCACCAAAGATGAAATCGGCCTGGCGGCCAGTTGGGCCAAGGCCTACGAAGCGGCAAAGACAGCAGGCTTTCGCGCGCTCGGCGAGGCTGACGAAGCGTATTTCGAAGTCCGGGTGGAATAACCCCGCCCCTCGTCAAGCGCACCGGATGGGCGTTGCCCTGGCGTCGAGGCTCTTGTAGTTGACCAGCCCGCCCAGGTCGAGCACCGTCAGCCCGCGCTTCTCGAGGCGAATGAGCTGCAGCGCCTGAAGCCGCTGCAGCGCAACATTCACGCGCTGCCGCGACACGTTCGCCAGCAGCCCGATCTCGACCTGCCCCACTTCGAGGAAGCGCGGCGCGTCCGGATAGAGATCGGGGTTGAAAAGACTCGCCAGGCAATTCGCGACACGCGCATCGGTGTCGAGCAGCCGCTCGTGTTCCAGCGCGCCGATGAAAAGACTCAGCCGCGCATTCAGCAGATCCTGCAGGTAGTGGTTGAATGGCACGCTGGTTCCCCGCAGCCATTCGAAGGTGCGGCGCGGCATCAGCGCCACGCGCGTGGGCCGCAGTGCGAACACGTCGTAGCGGCGCGCCTCGTGCTTGAACAGCGAGCCTTCGCCGAACCACACCCCGGACGACACCCCGGTGAGCGTCGACACCCGACCGTCTTCGGAAGCCACCGACATCTTGGCAAAGCCGTCGATCAGCCCCATCCAGTGCTCGACGCGCTGACCCGCACGCGCAATGCAGCCGCCGCGCGCGAATTGCCGCTCCTGCATGCTGCCGAGCACGTGCTCGACGTCGGCTGCCGACAGGCCCGCCGCCCATCGCGAGCGCCGCACCATGTCTTCCATTGCCGGCGCCGGCGACGCCTGAAGAGGATCAGGGATTACCTCTAGCGATTCGCGCCTCATGTGTCGTCCCGACGACCGCAACCTGGAACGTCCATCCTTAATCTTCCAAAAACATACAACAGAAGGAGACATCCATGCTCGCTACACCTCGCCGCCCGCACAAGCGGGTTTTTCCGTGGCCCGGGATTCATGCCGCCGCAGCAGGCATCGCGATGGCAGGCGCACTGCTGGTCGCGGGTTGCGGCGGGGGTCGGATGGCGGCTCGGTGTTTCCGTTCATTCCCGGTGCCAGTCCGCCGCCCGTCACGCCGACGCCGGCTGCCTTCCAGGTCAAGACGCTGTCTTCCGCGCCCGACATGATCAGCGGCGGCGACACCCTGCTCGAAGTCACCGCGCCCGTGGGCGTTGCGCTCGACAAGGTGCGCATCAGCCTCAACGGCAAGGACGTGACCTCGCAGGTGCCGGTGTTCAACAGCACCGCGCGCGTGCTGCGCGGCCTCGTCACCGGGCTCACGACGGACCCGGCCAGCACCACGGGCAGCAGCAACACGCTGGTGGTCAGCAATGCCGACGTTGCTGCGCAGCGCACCGAGACCAAGCTGGTCAACTACCCGATCACCGGGCCGATCCTCTCTGACCCGCACATCTCTCCGTACGAATGCCGCACCGTGCAGAACGGCCTGGGCACGGCGCTCGACGCCGACTGCTCGGCCGCGACGCAGGTGGTCTGGTACTACCGCACCAACGCCGCCACCTTCAAGCCGCTGGCGGACCCCAAGGGCGCGCGCCCGGCCGACCTGGTGACCACCACCACCAACGACGGAACCACCGTGCCCTACATCGTGCGCGTGGAGTCGGGCACCATCAACCGCGGCGTGTACCGGCTCGCGGTGCTCGACAACCCAAGCAAGGATTCGCCCGCCGTCTGGAAGCCCGGCCCCGGCTGGAACAAGAAGCTGGTTGCCTACTTCGACTGCTGCGGCTCCGCGCAATACACCCAGGGGGGTGCACGCGATCGACACCGTGCTGCTCGACTTCCAGCTCTCGCGCGGCTTCGCCTTCATGAACTCGACCGAGCTCTGGAACAACCAGTACGCCAACCCGCACCTGCAGGGCGAGACGCTGATGATGCTGAAGGAACACGTCATCGAGGAATTCGGCGAGGTACCGAAGTGGACCGTCGGCTTCGGCGGCTCGGGCGGCGCCATCCAGCAGTACCTGATCGCGCAGCTCTACCCGGGCCTGCTCGACGGCATCCAGCCCATCGTCTCGTTCCCCGAGACGCTGATGCCCGAGGTGATGGAGTGCCGGCTGCTCAACAACGTCTACAAGCTCGACACCACCACCTGGACCACGGCCAAGCAGAACGCGGTCAACGGCTTCAACACCAACACCTGCACAGCCTGGGACCTGTCCTTCGCGAGCATCATCAAGTCGGACAACGCGGCGGGCTGCGGACTGACCGATCCGGCCAACGTCGCGAACATCTTCAACCGCGCGACCAACCCGGGCGGCATCCGCTGCGACCTGTTCCAGACCAACGTCAACCTGCTCGGCAAGCGCCCCGGCACGCAGGAGGCTCGCCGCCCCATCGACAACATCGGCCTGCAATACGGCCTGGCGGCGGTGAACAGCGGCGCGATCTCGGTGAAGGAGTTCCTCGACCTGAACGAGAAGGTCGGAGGCTTCGACGGCGACGGCAATCCGCAGCTCGCACGCTCCGAAGCGGACCCCGATGCGCTCAAGCTCACCTATGCAGGCGGCTTCAAGAACAGCTTCAAGGGGCCTGGCCTCTCGAACATTCCGATCATCACGCAGCGCGGCAATGCGGATGCGGTCGGCGACATCCACGACACGATGCAGGACCTGATCATCCGCGCCCGCCTGCAGCGCGCCAACGGCCGCAGCGACAACCAGATCATCTGGACCCTGGGTGCCACCTCGGGCTACGACTACATGGCCGGCTCGCTCGACCTGATCAACAAGTGGCTGGACAACATGGCGGCAGATACGGCGCCCCCATCGATCGACAAGGTGGTGCGCAACAAGCCCGCGGGCGCGAACGACGCATGCTGGGACAAGACCGGCACGCGCATCGACGAAGCCGCGTCGGTGGATCCAGCGGCGAGCTGCAACGCGGTGTACCCGCGCTTCAGCACGCCGCGCCTCAAGGCCGGCTCGCCGCTGGTGAACGACGTGCTCAAGTGCCAGCTCAAGCCGGTCAACCCCACGGACTACACGGTGACGATTGCCGGCGCCGACCTGGCGCGGCTGCAGACGATCTTCCCGAGCGGCGTGTGCGACTGGAGCAAGCCCGGCGTGAGCCAGGAGCCGCTGCGCGGCACCTACCTGCGCCTGCCGCTCAACTGAGTCGGCGGGCGGGCGGCCCCTGGCAGTTGCGCCACGCGCTCTGCCAGGAAGTCCACCAGCACGCGCACCCGCAGCGGCTGGTGGCGGCGCGGGGCGTACAGCAAATGCACCTCCTGCGCAGGGCCGGTGTGGCGGTCGAGCACGCGCACCAGGCGGCCATCGGCGAGCAGGTCCGCGACCATCCACGTGGGTTGCAGCGAAATGCCGGCGCCGTCGAGCACGCTGTCCAGCATGGCCACCGCGTTGTTCACGCGGTAGCGGCTGCGCACCGGCACGGTCACCGGGCCATCCGGCCCTGTCAGCAGCACGCCGTCATCGCCTGCTGCGTAGCGCAGGTAGTCATGCGACATCAGGTCCTGCGGCTTGCGCGGCTTGCCGCGTGAGGCCACGTAGGCCGGCGATGCCACGAGCACGCGCGGCCATGAGCCGAGGTGACGCGCGACCAGGTCCGGCGGCAGCAAGCCACCCACGCGCAGCGAGACATCGATGCGCTCCTCCCTCTGATCGACGAAGCGGTCGTCCAGCACCAGCTCGAGTTCGATGTCCGGGTACAGCCGCAGGAACTCCACCGCCATCGCGTTGAGGTGCCGCTGCCCCATGGTGACCGGCGCGCTCACGCGCAGCAGGCCTTGCGGTTGCTGGACCTGCTCGCGCGCATCGGCCACCGCGTCGCCGTAGTCCTCCAGCAGGCGGCGGGCGCGCTCGTGAAAGCGCTGCCCTTCTTCCGTGAGGCTCAAGCCCGTTGCGGCACGCCGCAGCAGCCGCACCCCCAACGAACGCTCCAGGCCCGCGACCAGCTTGCTGATGGTGGGCTGGGTGGTGTCGAGCGCGCGGGCCGCGCCCGAGAGGCTCCCCAGCTCGACGCTGTGCACGAAGGCCGAGAGCGCGCGCAAGGTGTCCATGGTGTATTCGAATATGGAATGTATTGGATGCAATTCTGCCATCTACCCATCCGTACTCGCATGGAAGAAAGTCGAGGCCTCGCTTCACTCTCAAGGACACGAACATGACTGCATCGACCCTCGGATCGATCCTCAAGCACGGCGCCGTGGCGCTGACCCTGGCAGGCATCGCCGCCGCATCGACGGCTCAAACGGCAGCCCCCGCGTACTGGAGCCCCAGCTGGATGGCCAGCACGCAACCCCTCTGGGGCGGCGACTTCGTGCTGCCGACCGGCCTGCCCTTCCAGTTCAACCGGCAGACGATCCGCCAGGTGGCGCGCCTGAGCATCGGCGGCGCGAAGCTGCGCGTGATGATCAGCAACGAAGGCGGCACGACGCCGCTGTACATCGGTGCGGCCCGCGTGGCGCGGCATGCCGAAGGTTCGGCCATCGTCGAAGGCACCGATCGGCCGCTGCGCTTCGGTGGGCAGGCCAACGTCACCCTGCCACCCGGCGCGCGGCTGGTCAGCGACCCGGTGGACCTGCCGCTGCCCGCGCTCAGCGAGGTCACCGTGTCGCTCTACCTGCCCAAGCCCAGCCAGCCCGCGGGCTTTCATTTCGACGCTCGCCAGACCGCGTATGTGGTCGATGGCGACCTGACCGGCGCCCCACGGTTGCCGGCCGCGGCGACGCCATGGAGCACCCGCGTCTACGTCAGCGGCCTAATCGTCGAAACACCCAAGCCGCCAACCACCGTCGTCGCATTGGGCGATTCGCTGACCGACGGCAACGGCTCCACGCCCGGCGCCAACACCCGCTGGCCCGATGCATTGGTCGAGCGCCTGGCCGGGCGGGGCGTCGGCGTGCTGAACGCCGGCATCTCGGGCGGCCGCCTGATGAAGGACGGCAAGGGCCGCGCCGGGCTCGAACGCGCCGGCCGCGACGTGTTCGCGCAGCCGGGCGTGCGGGCCGTGATCGTGCTGCTGGGCACGAACGACATCGGCTGGCCCGGCGACCCGTTCGCGCCGCAGGAGCCGGCCATGCGCGCGGAAGACCTGATCCAGGGGTTTCGCCAGCTGATCGAGATGGCCCATGCCCACAACGTGCGCATCGTGGCCGGCACGATCGCGCCCAACGAACGCGGGCTCGAAGGCACGGGGCTCGAAGGCACGGGGCTCGAAGGCACGGGGCTCGAAGGCCATCACTCACCCGAAAAAGACAAGGTGCGGCAGGCCGTGAACCGCTGGATCCGCGAGAGCGGCGCCTTCGATGCGGTGGTCGACTTCGACGCGCTGCTGCGCGACCCGGCCCGCCCGATCCGCATGAAGGCGGCGATGGATTCGGGCGACCACCTGCATCCGGGCGATGCCGGCTACCAGGCGATGGCGGCGGCGATCAACCTCGAAGCCCTGCTCGGCGACCTGCGATAGGCTGCAAATTTACTGCATATAAATACAGTATTTTCTCTAGAATAGATCGTCTCCAAGAGCAACATTCGAGGCGACTTCATGACCACCGCCAATCCGCCTGCGCCCTCGGCGCAGGTCCTTTTCTTCTCCTCCCGACTGCACCCGATGCAGCCGCGTCAACGTGCAGGCCGGATCTCGACCTGGCCCTTCCGCGTGGTCCGGGAACACGGCCACGGCGACAGCAACGAGAAGGATGACATCCGCGTTCAGGCGGCGCGCGTCATCCGGACGACGGCCGAGCACTGGTGGCCGTCGGAATCCTGAGGCGGCGCCATGACGGAAAAGCGGCTTCTCATCGGGCTCTTTCCCGACCGGAGGGTGCAGGCCGAAATCGGCGCACACCGCAACGATTGGTTGTGGCCAAGGGACTCCTCTTTTCCACCCGAGGAACGCCTGCATCTGACCCTCCAATACCTCTACGACTTGGACGCAGCGGCGGAGCAACGTCTGCGCGATGCACTGGCCGAGGTGGCCATGCCGCCGCTCGAACTCACGCTGGACTGGTCATGCACATGGGACAACGATATCTCGGTGGTTCAACCGGCCGAGCATGAAGGACTGCGTGCGCTTCATGACGACCTGCAGCGCGCCCTGCTTCGGGCCGGCTTTGTCTCCCGCGTCCGTAGATGGACACCGCACATCACGATTGCCAGGAACACTGAGCGTGCGGCCTGTCCGCTGTTGCCTCCCATCCGCTGGAAAGCGCAAGAGTTCAGGCTGGTGCGCTCGCACTTCACGCGCCCGTTTCGCCATGAACTGCTGGCGTCTTATCCGACGAGAGAACCGGATGTCCGGCGCTACATTGCATGAATGCCGACACCACCCGACCTGTCTCGCGAAGCCATCCGCGCATGCCTGAACCTCCACTACGGACTGCACGTCATTCTCGTTGAATTCCTGCCGCTGGGTGCAGACGCCGGTTCAGCGGTGTTCCGGATTCATCCACGCAACGCCACAACGGCCTTCCTCAAACTGCGCAGCGGCAATTTCGAGCCACTGGCAACCGCCGTGCCGGACTTTCTCCATTACGAGAAAGGCATCACCGCGGTCATGGCGCCCTTGCCAACGCTGGAGTAGCAACTCAGTGTCCAAAGCCTCGGCTTCGACTGGGCGCTCTACCCCTTCTTCGATGGCAAGAACGGATTCGATCGCGCCCTGACGAACCCGCAATGGATCGCCCTCGGCAAAGCGCTGGGTGCCATTCACCGCACCGAACTGCCCCCAGCCCTGCTGGCCGGTATGCCGAAGGAAAAGTATGCGCACCACTGGCGCGAAGGCGTTCGGCGCTACCAGCGCCGCTTCGTCAACGGCGTCTCGGGCGACGACATCGTCCGCCGGTTCTTCGCATTCTGGGAAGCGCACGCCGAAGAGATCGACACCATCGTCTACCGCAGCGAGCAACTCGCGTCCATCCTCCTGGAGAGAACCTTGCCGCTGGTGGTGTGCCACGCCGACATCCATGCCGGCAACGTGCTCATCGGCGACGGCGGGCAGCTCGCCATCGTGGACTGGGACACGCTGATCCTCGCGCCGAAGGAGCGCGACCTGATGTTCATCGGCGGCGGAGTCGGCAACGTGTGGAACCAGCCGCATGAAGAAGACCTGTTCTACCAAGGCTACGGCGCCAGGGACATCGACCCGGTCGCCCTCACCTACTACCGTCACGAGCGAATCACCCGCGACATCCTCGAAATCGCCGATCGGATCTTCGATGCGTCGGCGAGCCTGGAAGACCGCGCAGAAAGCCTGCGACAGATGGCGAACCAGTTCCAGCCTGACGACGTGATCGCCGTCGCCCACCGGAGCTACGACGCGATCACCTGATCCGGCTGCGGCGGTCTGCGGCTAAATGAGCAGGTCCTGCACATCGTCCTCGAAGCCCTCGACCGGCTGCGCCTTGGCCAACGCGAGCCAGACCGCGAACGGAATGCGATCGAACGCGCGATGCACCGCCGCGCGAGCCACCACGAGGCGCTCGCCTTCGAGCACCAGCACGCCGCATTCCGCCGGAATCTCATCGGGCGTGGCAATGCAGCGACCACGCGCATCGTTGCCCAGCACGTACCAGCACTCGCCGCCCAAGTCGAGGTAGGCCGCGCGCTTGTCGGGCTTGCGCAGGTCGCCCAGCAGATCGGCACGGCTCACCTTCACCTCGTGGACGATCGGATGCGCATAAGCCTCGACGCTGGTGTTGCGGATTGAGAACACATTGGGCCGCGCCACGCACCAGCGCGGCTTGCCGCCCTCTTCCAGCGGCGGCAGGCGCGCGCGCAGGCCCAGGCCGCGCCATGCGATGCGGCCGCCGCGCGTCATCTCGCGTGCCACGCGTTCGACCAGTGCCTCGTGCGGTGAGAGTGCCGCGCAGTTGATGGTGAGCGTGGTTGCGATGCGCGCGATGCCGGCATCCGTCACGCGCAGGGTTTCATGGCCATGCGGCGTGCGCACGCGCTCGAGGAACCCGCCCGCCAGCAGCTCGACCTCGATGCTGTCGCAGCACGGCCAGCCGACCGAGCGGTAGATCTCGCGCAGGCGGCGTGCATGCAGCTTCCCGAACGGCACCTCGCCGGCCGTCTGCATCGGCGGTGGATCCGCCACCGGCGGCGGGAAACCAGGATCGGTGACCGGCGGCACGACCGGCGGCGGATCGCCCTCGGGTGGCGGCATGGGCGGCGGTGGCGGCCCGGGCAGCGGCACATCGGGCGCAGGCGGCGGCGGACCGATCGGCGTGCCGACGATGGGATCAAGGGCGAGTGCGGACATGGGAGGAACAGGTTAGCGACAACTCGTGGATGGCGCGAGGCATGGAACGATCGGTTTCATTCGCGCCGGGGCACTCAATGGAAGTCCCGGCTGGTGTTGCTCAGCGCGAGCCGACCCATGAGCGGCGTCAGGTCCTTGAAGCCGGTGGCGATCAGGTGCTGCACCTTGCCGCCGCTGTCGTCGTCGCGCTGCCAGGTGCCCTGCACTGCGAGCAGGTGCGACTTCAACAGCGGCTCGCGCCAGGCCTCGATGACATGGCTCCAGACGATCACGTTGACGTTGCCGGTCTCGTCCTCGAGCGTGACGAAGATCGTGCCGTTGGCGGTCTGCGGACGCTGGCGTCCCTTGACGATGCCGCAGGCGCGCACGGTCTGGCCGCTGGGCAGCGGGCGCAGTTCGGCGGCGCTCATGAGCTTCATGCGCGCAAGGCGCGGCCGCAGCAGCGCGAGCGGATGGCGGCGCAGCGTGAGGCCGAGCGCGGCGTAGTCGCCGACGATCTCCTCGCCTTCGGGCGCTGCAGGCAACAGCAGGACCTGCTCGTTGATCGGCACGCCCCTGAGCAAGGCCGGCGAGCGATGCTGCGCGGTGGCGTCCCACACCTGCTGGCGCCGATGGCCCGAGAGCGACATCAGCGCATCGGCCGCGGCCAGTGCGGCCATGTCCTTGCCGTCGAGTTCGGCGCGCAGGGCGAGGTCTTCGGTGCTGGTGAAGGGGGCTTGGGCGCGGGCGTCGAGCAGGCGTTCTGCCCCCTCCTTGCTGAGGCTTGCAATACGGTTCAGGCCGAGTCGCACCGCGGGCTGGTTCTCGTTGCCGAGGCGATCGGCATAGCGCGCGTCGGTGCCCGTGGGCATGCGCGGCGCATCGGGGGCGCGGGCTTCGAGCGTGGTGTCCACGTCGCTGCATGTGACATCGACTGGCCGCACCTCGACGCCGTGGCGGCGAGCGTCCTGCACCAGTTGCGAGGGGCTGTAGAAACCCATGGGTTGCGAGTCGAGCAGCGCTGCGAGGAAGCAGGCAGGCTCATGGTACTTGAGCCAGCAACTCACGCTGACCAGCATGGCGAAGCTCGCCGCGTGGCTTTCGGGAAAACCGTAGTCACCAAAGCCCATGACCTGCTTGAAGATGGCCTCGGCGAATTCGCGTCTATACCCATGTTCGATCATGCCGTTGATGAGAGGCTCCTGAAATTTCTCGATGCCGCCCTTTCTTTTCCAGGCCGCCATTGCACGACGCAAGCGATCCGCCTGGTCTGCGCTGAAGCCGGCTGCGATCATCGAGATCTGCATCACCTGCTCCTGAAAGATCGGTATCCCCAGTGTGCGTTCCAGCGCGGCCTTGAGCTCTTCCTTTTCATAGTGAATCGGCAGGTGCCGACGCTTCCGATCTCGCTGCTTCAGATACGGATGCACCATGCCCCCCTGGATCGGCCCTGGTCGCACGATCGCGACCTCGATCACCAGATCCTCATAGGTACGCGGCTTGAGGCGAGGAAGCATCGACATCTGTGCCCTGCTCTCGATCTGGAATACGCCAATGGTGTCGGCGTCGCAGATCATGTCGAACACTACATCGTCATCCGTGGGGACCGCCTGATGCATCTGCAGCGTTGTGCCGCGCCAGCGATTCATGTGGTCGAGCCCGCGTCGAATGGCACTGAGCATGCCCAGCGCGAGAACGTCCACTTTGAGCATGCCCATCGCTTCGAGGTCATCCTTTTCCCACTGGATGACGGAACGGTCCACCATCGACGCCTTTTCGACGGGGACCAGACGCGTGAGCTTGGTGTGCGTGAGAACGAAGCCTCCGACGTGTTGGCTCAGGTGACGCGGGAAGCCCTTGAGCCGCTGTGTGAGTTCGATCCATTGAACGAGCTTGAGCTCGTCTTCCTTTACGCCCACGCGCTCGGCCGCTGCGCGCAGCTGTTCACCAAGCACGGTGTCGTCGAACCAGTAGTGATCCTTCGCGAACTCGTCGACCAGGCGCTCATCGATGCCGAGCGCCTTTCCCACGTCGCGCAACGCGCTGCGTGAGCGGTAGCAAATCACGACTGCGGCGATCGCTGCACGCTCGCGCCCATACTTTTTGTAGATGTACTGGATGACTTCTTCGCGCCGCTGATGCTCGAAATCGACATCGATGTCAGGGGGCTCGCGGCGTTCTCGGCTCAGGAAGCGCTCGAAAAGCAAGTGGCTTTTTGCTGGATCGATCGCGGTTATGCCCAGGCAATAACAAACTGCCGAGTTGGCCGACGAGCCTCGTCCCTGGCAAAGAATTTTCTGCGAGCGGGCGAAGTGAACGATGTCTTCCACCGTGAGAAAGAACATCTCATAGTTGAGCGAAGTGATCAGCTCGAGTTCTTTCTCGACTTGCGCACGGACTTGGCTGGGAACGCCGTCGGGATAACGCTCTTGCGCCCCCTCCCACGTCTTGCGCACCAGCGTCTGCGCAGCCGTCTCGCTGCTGCCCACGGTTTCAAGCGGGTATCTGTAGTTCTCCCGAATCACCTCCGGATCGAACCTGCACCGCTCGGCCACCACCAGCGTATTCGCCAGCATCTCGGGCAGATAGAGTTCGGCCAGTCGCACCCGCTGCCGCAGATGCCGCTCGGCATTCGACTGCAGCGCAAAGCCGCACTCGACCACGGTCTTGCCCTCGCGCACGGCCGTCAGCACGTCGTGCAGCGGCTTGCGGGCGCGCGCATGCATGTGCACATCGCCGGCCGCGACGAGCGGCACGCCGGTCTGTTCGCCCGCCTGCATCAGCGTGACGAACCAGAGGTCGTCGTCGAGTTCGTTGAGCATCTCCACGGCCAGCCAGAGGTTGTCGCCATAAAGCGCCTTGGCGGCCAGCAAGTCTTCTTGCAGCGTGGCCGTGTCCATCGTGCCGCCCGGGTTGCGATGCGGCACGAAAAGAACCTGGCAATCCTGCAGCGAGGCCACGTCGCTGCCCTCCCAGCTCACGCGGTACTCGCCCTTGGGCGCCTCGGTGTTGCGCGCGGCGGTGATGAACTCGCAGAGGTTGCCCCAGCCCTCGGTGTCGTTCGCGATCACCACGAGCTTGAAGCGCTCGAAGCGGAACTCGCTGCCGAACAGCAGCCGGAAATCGGGGTGCTCGCGTTCGTGCTCGCTCAGCTTCGCAGGCAGATCGCGCAGTGCGACATGCGCCCGCACGATGCCCGCCACCGAGCACTCGTCGGTGATCGCCAGCGCCGCATACCCCAGCTGGTAGGCACGCTCCACCACTTCCTCGGGCATCGACGCGCCGCGCTGGAAGCTGAAGTTCGTGAGGCCATGCAGCTCCGCATAGCCCGGCAGGCCCGGCGCCGGCCGAGCCCGCTGCGGCAGCGCATGCACCTTGGCAGAGTTGCGCCCGCGAAGCTTCTTGTCGCTCAGGTCAGGCATAGAAGCCCTGCAGGTACCAGCGCACTTCGCCGGAAGAAAACCGCGCCGAAGGCCGTTCGCGAAAGATCCAAACCAGCCCGGCTTCAGGGCTTTCCGCCACGTAGTAGTCGCGCATCGCAGGCTGCCCGCCGTCTTCCTCGCCGCCCCACCAGCCCGCCTCGACGCGCTGCGGCCCGATCAGCTTGCTCAGCGGGCCGCGATAGCACGGGCGCTCGCCGTCCATCTCGAGCAGCAGGGGTTGGGGCAACAGCCACGGCGGGTAGATCGCATCGGGCTGCGAGGCCGCGGCCTTCGCCTCCTTGCGGGCCTTGTCCTTCTGCAGCGCAGGCCGCCACGCCTGCTTGCGTTCGGGCCGGTGATCGGCCTGCGCCGACGGCACCAGCACCTGATGCGGCCCCAGCCGCACGCTGAGCCGCTCGACCATCTCGTGCAGCTTGTCGCCCTTGCGGTTGTCCTCGGGCAAAAAGCTGGTGCTGGCGCCGGCCCATGGATCGGTCTCGAGGGTGCGCAGCCGCAGCCAGCTCACAGGCGCCGCGAGCGTGGTGAGGGCGAGCTTTTCCGAGAGCAGGCGGCGCAGGTGCGCCATGTCCTGCGTGGGCTCGGCCGTGCGCACGGTGACCTGCTGGTGCGGCGGCAGGTGCACGCCGTTGAAGCGCTTGAGGTCGAGCGTCCATTGCAGTTCGAGCGCGCGGGCGCCGCGCTGGCGGGCGCGCAGCCAGATCTGCAGCGCAGTGAGCAGGCGGTTGGCCGACCACATCAGCTCAGGCGCGGTCTCGGCCAGCGTGAGCAGCTCCAGCTTCTGCTCGAACACGTCGGGCAGCGTGAGCCAGCTGTGGCTTTCGGGGCGCAGGCCCCAGGCGGCGTCGAGCGCTTCGCGCAGCGCCGCGCCGAAGCGCCGCGTGAGGCCGCTGCGCGGCAAGGCGGCCACCTCGCCCCAGGTGCGGCAGCCGAGGCGCGCGAGCAGGTCGAGGTGGGGGCGCGCGGCCGTCAGCGTGTCCAGCGGCAGGCCGGCGAGCACGTCGTTGGGCCGGTTCTCGTTGCGCTCGAACAGGCGCAGCCGCGCCAGCGCGATCAGGCTCGTGGCACCTTGCGCACCCAGCATGCGCACATCGGGCGCGGGGTTGGCGTCTCCAGCTGGCGCATCAGCTGGAGACGCCCGCCCCACAGGCGCTCGCAGGCCGAGACTTCGAGCATCAGCGCTTCGTCCTGCCAAGCGACGTGGGGCGTGTATTCCAGCGCCCACCAGCCCAGGGCTTCGGGTGTGGGCAGGGTTGGTGCGTCAGGTGCGTCGGATTCAAGCGACCACTGCAATGCGATCCAGTGCATTGGGGCCTCCTTTCCATGCATCGATGCGCACCACGGTCGCCGACGACGGCGCTTCGCCGGCTGGCACCGTGCCCTGCTACTGCAAGCGCAATTTGCGACGCAGCCGCGCGGCAGCCAGCAATGCGGTCATGCGCTCATTGCGCGCCGGCAGCATCACCGGCGCCGCCAGCGGCGGGCCACGACGCTTGAGGATGCGGAGTTCGATCTGCGAGGTATCGGCCTCGCAGCGTTCCACCTGAAGGCGCAGGCGCGCGGGCGAAGCGCCCTGCGCGGCCGATTCGGGCCGACACACGAAGAGCAGCACGTCATGCTGGGCGGCCGCCAGCTGCAGCCGCCGCAGCTCGCCCACCCGGGCCTGCGGCAGCCAGGCCAGCACGGCAGCCACGTCCGCGCAGCGCAGCGCCTGCTCGCAGGCCCACAGCCGCGCGGCCGACGCATCGCTCTTGACCCACATCAGCGCTTCCACTGGCAGCCCCTGCGCCGCGAGCGACGGCCCGCAAGGCTCGCAGGGCGCGCCGATCAGCACCACCGGCCCGCCGCGCGTCTCCACCGCCTGCGCCAAGGCGGGCAGCAGCAGCCGCCAGACATGGGCTTCGGGCGCGCTCTGCAGCAGGTCCGTCATCGCGCCCACGGGCCAGCCGCCGCCCGGCAACTCCGCATCGAGCGCGGCGTGGCCGGTGGCGACGACCTGCGCATCGGCCAGGCCGAGTTCGTCGGCGTGCCAGACGCCACGGCCTGCGGCAGCGGAAAAGGAGTCGAGGAAAGGGAGGCCCATGATCGGAGTGTTAACTGTATTTTTATACAGTATTTCCCAGGCCGCAACCAGAGAACGATTTACCCGCAGGGTCTCGCCCCTTAAGATGACTTATTAACATTTTGTGACTATAACATATAAAAAGATTTATCTGCTGGCTTCCGCCCTTGCTGCTTTCGTGCTAGGGCTGTCGCCCATGGCACAGGCGCAAACCAAGCCGCTCGTGATCGGGCAGACCTACGTGAAGACCGGGCCGCTGGCGTCCTTGTCGACCGAACCCCTGGTCGGCATCCGTGCCATGTTCACGACGCTGAACGCGAATGGCAGCATCAACGGCAGGCCGGTCGAGTGCGCCAGCTCGACGACGCCTACGACCCCGCCAAGGGCGCCGAGAACGTCAAGACCTTCGTGAAGGACGGCGCCGTCGGCATCCTAATGCCCATCGGCACGTCGTCGTCGGTCGGCGCGTTGAAGGCAGCCAACGAACTCAGGATTCCCGTCGTCGGCCCGTACACCGGCGCGGGCCCGGTGGTGAAGTTCTCCGAATACAACTTCCCGGTGCGCATCAGCTACGACGAGGAATACAGCCGGATCGTGAACCACCTCTTCACCATCGGCCTCTCGCGCATCGGCTTCGCGCACAACGACAACCCCGGCGCGCGTTCGGCGCTGGAAAGCACGCAGAAGTTCATTGCCGAGCGCGGCGAAAAACTGGCCGGCAGCGTGGCGATCAAGAACGACGGCTCCGACGCCGCCGAGCGCGCCGTGGAGCTGGCCAAGCTCAAGCCCAAGGCGGTGGTGCTGTCGGTCACCAACGACGTGGCGGCAAAGTTCATCACGGCCTACCGCGCAGCCGGCGGCGAGACGGCCTTCTATTCGTTCTCGCTCCTGAACGGGCAGAAGCTGTTCCAGGACATCAAGAAGGACGCGGCCGGCGTGGTCATCTCGCAAGTCGTGCCCTACCCGTGGAACAGCGCGATGCCGGTGATCGCCGAGTACCAGGCGGCCATGAAGAAGATCGGCGCGACCGAGTTCAACTATGCCAGCCTCGAGGGCTATGTGGCGGCCAAGGTCATGGTCGAAGGCCTGAAGCGCGCGGGGCCTAATCCGACGGCGGATTCGCTGCAGAAGGGTCTCGAGTCGTTCAAGACGCTGGACATCGGCGGCATCGCGGTGTCGTACCGGCTTGGCGAGCATCGCGGGCTGACCTTCTCCGAGCTGTCGATGCTCAAGGCTGACGGGCGTTATCTGCGTTAAGAGCCTGTCGTTCGGGGCGCGTGCACAGGGCACCCCAGGAAGCACACACAACATCTCGTAGAGAAGATTGGCCCCAAGCAGCGCAGTGTTCCCGCTGATGTCGTACGGCGGACTGACCTCCACCAGATCAGCACCCACCACGTTCAGCCCGCGGCAGCCACGCACGATCTCCAGCGCCTGCGGCACGGTGAGCCCACCGATCTCGGGCGTCCCGGTACCGCCGGCGAACGAAGGGTCGATACCGTCGATGTCGAAGGTGATGTAGACCGGATGCGTCGGCCCGATGCGTTCGCGCACCTGCGCCATCAGCGGCGCCAGCGACTGGTACCAGACCTCGTGCGCCTGCACCACCGTGAAGCCCTGCTCGCGCGGCCAGTCGAAATCGTCCGCCGCATAGCCGGTGCCGCGCAGGCCGATCTGCCAGACCTTGTCGCAGGCCAGCAGGCCCTCTTCGACGGCGCGTCGAAATGGTGTGCCGTGGGCAATGCGCTCGCCGAACATGTCGTCGTTCACGTCCGCATGCGCATCCACATGCACCAGCGCGACCGGGCCGTGCTTGCGCGCCACCGCGCGCAGGATCGGCAGCGCGATGGTGTGATCGCCGCCCAGCGTCAGCGGCGCACAGCCGGCGGCCAGCACCGTGTCGTAGAAGGCCGAAATGATGTCGATCGACTTCTCGAGCGAATAGGTGTTGATGGGCACATCGCCCAGGTCGGCCACGTTCAGCTTGTCGAAAGGCGCTGCGCCGGTGGCCATGTTGTAGGGCCGCAGCAGCGCCGATTCGGCGCGGATCTGGCGCGGCCCGAAACGCGCGCCCGGTCGGTTGGAAGTGCCGATGTCGAGCGGCACGCCGATGAACGCCGCGTCCAGCCCCTCCGGGGACGTTGCGGCGGGCAGCCGCATCATCGTGCCGGGGCCGGCGAAGCGCGGCATCGTGTTGCCGCCGAGCGGCTGGTTCGGAGTGGTGGTGGGCATCGTGTGGGTGGGTTCAGCGCCGCCGGCCGCGCAGCCATTCGAGCGCGAGCAGCAGCGTGGTGGTGAAGATGATCAGCAGCGTCGCAACCGCGGCGATGGTGGGCGAGATGTTCTCGCGAATGCCCGTGAACATCTGGCGCGGCAGTGTGACCTGGTCCGGCCCCGCGAGGAACAGCGTGACCACCACTTCGTCGAACGAGGTGGCAAAAGCGAACAGCGCACCCGAGATCACGCCCGGCGCAATCACCGGCAGCGTGATGCGCATGAAGGTCCTGAACGGTGTCTCGCCCAGGCTCAGCGATGCGCGCACCAGGTTCTGGTTGAAGCCGGCCAGCGTGGCGAGCACGGTGGTCAGCACGAAAGGCGCGCCGAGCGCCGCGTGCACCACGATCAGCCCGAAGTAGGTGTCGGCCAGGCCGATGGGTGCGAAGTAGAGGTACGTGGCAACGCCCACCACCACGATGGGCACGACCATCGGCGAAATCAGCACGCTCATGAGCAGGCCCTTGAAGGCGAAGCTCGTGCGCGACAGCCACACCGCCGCCAGCGTGCCCAGCACGGTCGCCAGCACCGTGGCGGCCGGCGCGACGATAAAACTGTTGCGCGCCGCGCGTGCCCACTCGGGCGATTCGAAGAGGTTGCGGTACCAGCGCAGCGACCAGCCCGGAATCGGGTAGGCCAGAAACGAGCTGTCGGAAAAAGACAGCGGAATCACCACCA
>CAMATD010000043.1 GCA_945860785.1 Variovorax sp. YR752
CGACCATCAAGGTCGAGGGCGACTACGCCTTCGGCCTCCTGCGCACCGAGACCGGCGTGCACCGCCTGGTGCGCAAGTCGCCGTTCGACTCGTCGGGCGGCCGCCACACGAGCTTTGCCAGCATCTTCGTGTACCCGGAAATCGACGACTCGATCGAGATCGACATCAACCCTTCGGACGTGCGTACCGACACCTTCCGTGCCAGCGGCGCGGGCGGCCAGCACATCAACAAGACCGACTCGGCCGTGCGCCTCACGCACATCCCGACCGGCATCGTGGTGCAGTGCCAGGACGGCCGCAGCCAGCACAGCAACCGCGACGTGGCGTGGAAGCGCCTGCGTTCGCGCCTGTACGACCACGAGATGCGCAAGCGCCAGGAAGAGCAGCAAAAGCTCGAGGACAGCAAGACCGACGTGGGCTGGGGCCACCAGATCCGCAGCTACGTGCTGGACAACAGCCGCATCAAGGACCTGCGCACCAACGTGGAAGTCTCGGCCACGCAGAAGGTGCTGGACGGCGACCTCGATGTGTTCATCGAAGCCTCTTTGAAGCAAGGCGTGTAAACCCAATGAGCCTGACGAACGGGAAGGTCGAAGCCTTCATCTTCGACATGGACGGCACCATGATCGACTCCATGCCCTGGCATGCGCGCTCGTGGGTGGAGTTCGTGGCGCGCCACGGCCTGAAGCTCGACGTGAGCGACATCCTCGCGCGCACCACGGGCCGCACCGGCACCGAGTGCATGCGGGAGCTGTTCGAGCGCGAACTCTCCGACGCCGAATGCCAGGCCCTGGTGCACGAGAAGGAAGAAATCTACCGCGCCATGTTCAGCGACAACTTCACCAAAGTCGCGGGCTTCACCGCCTTCGCCAAGGCCGCCGTTGCGCGCGGCCTGAAGGTGGCGGTGGGCACGGCGGGCGACAAGGGCAACATCGAGTTCGCCATGTCGCGCCTGAAGATGGGCCCGCTGCCGCTGGCCATCGTGGGCGGCGACGAGGGCTTCACCGGCAAGCCCACGCCCGCGATCTTTTTGGAAGCCGCGCGCCGCATCGGCATTGCGCCCGAGCGCTGCATCGTCTTCGAGGACGCCCCCTTCGGCATCGAAGCCGCCCGCCGCGGCGGCATGCGTGCCGTGGCCGTGTGCAGCACCCATACCGCCGCCGAGCTTGCCGGCCCCCATGTGATTGCCGCGGTTCGTGACTACAACGAACTCGCCCATTCGAATTTTCTGGAGACACATCGATGATGTTGCGTGACGGCCAAGGCCAACCGATTGCCATTCGACGCGAAGACTATGCCGCCCCCGGCTACTGGATCGAAACCGTCGACCTGACCTTCGACCTCGACCCCGCCAAGACCCGCGTGCTCAATCGCATGCGGCTGCGCCGCAACCCCGAGGCGCCCATCCAGCCGCTGCGCCTCGACGGCGACGAGCTCAACCTCGCGCGCGTGCTCATCAACGGCCAGGGCGCCTCGTTCCGCATGGAAGGCGACCAGCTCGTCATCGACGGCCTGCCGTACGCCGAGGAAGGCGACTTCGAGCTCGAGATCTTCACCACCTGCTGCCCCAGCAAGAACACCAAGCTGATGGGCCTGTTCGTGAGCGAAGACACCTTCTTCACGCAGTGCGAGGCCGAGGGCTTCCGCCGCATCACCTATTTTCTCGACCGTCCGGACGTGATGGCGATGTACACCGTCACACTGCGCGCCGCCAAGGCCGCCTACCCGGTGCTGCTGTCGAACGGCAACCTCGTCGAACAGGGCGATCTGCCCGAAGGCCGCCACTTCGCCAAGTGGGTCGACCCCTTCAAGAAGCCCAGCTACCTGTTCGCCCTGGTGGCCGGCAAGCTGGTGGCGCGCAAACAGCGCATCACCGCGCGCAGCGGCAAGGAACACCTGCTGCAGGTGTACGTGCGCGCCGGCGACCTCGACAAGACCGAGCACGCGATGAACTCGCTGATCCACTCCGTGCTGTGGGACGAAGCCCGCTTCGGCCTGCCGCTGGACCTGGACCGCTTCATGATCGTCGCCACCAGCGACTTCAACATGGGCGCGATGGAGAACAAGGGCCTGAACATCTTCAACACGAAGTACGTTCTGGCCAACCAGGCCACCGCCACCGACGCCGACTACAGCAACATCGAAAGCATGGTCGGCCACGAGTACTTCCACAACTGGACCGGCGACCGCGTGACCTGCCGCGATTGGTTCCAGCTCTCGCTGAAGGAAGGCCTCACCGTCTTCCGCGACCAGGAATTCAGCCAGGATTTGTGCGCCGACGCTTCGGCCCGCGCCGTGAAGCGCATCGAAGACGTGCGCGTTCTGCGCACCGCCCAGTTCCCCGAAGACGCCGGCCCCATGGCCCACCCGGTGCGGCCCGACAGCTACATCGAGATCAGCAACTTCTACACCGTCACCATCTATGAAAAGGGTGCCGAGGTGGTCCGCATGATGCAGACGCTGGTCGGCCGCAAGGGCTTCGAGAAGGGCATCACGCTCTACTTCGAACGCCACGACGGCCACGCCGTGACCTGCGACGACTTCGCCCAGGCCATTGCCGACGCCAACCCCGATTCGGAACTGGCCCGCCTGCTGCCGCAGTTCAAGCGCTGGTACAGCCAGGCCGGCACGCCCCGCCTGGCCGCGCACGGCGTGTATGACGCGCAGAACCGCAGCTACACCCTCAGCGTGGTGCAAAGCTGCCCGCCCACGCCGGGCCAGCCGAGCAAAGAGCCCTTCGTCATTCCGCTGAACATCGGCCTGCTCGATGCCAGCGGCCGCGAACTGCCGCTGCAGCTCGAAGGTGAGAGCGAAGTCATGCGCGGCACTCGCACCGTGGTGCTCTCGCGCGCCGGCGAGCAGCTCACCTTCGTGAGCCTCGACGCCGAGCCCGTGCCGTCGATCTTGCGTGGCTTCAGCGCGCCGGTGATTCTCGACTTCGAGTACACCGACGCCCAGCTGCTCACCCTGCTGGCCAACGACCCCGACCCGTTCAACCGCTGGGAAGCCGGCCAGCGCCTGGGCCTGCGTGCCGCGCTGCAAGCCATTGCGGCGCTGGCCACCGACACCACGCCGGTGCTGAACGACGCCTACATCGACGCCATGCGCAGCGTGCTGCGCAACCCGCAGCTCGACGCCGCCTTCAAGGAACTGGTGCTCACGCTGCCGTCGGAAACCTACATTGCCGAACAGCTCGACGTGGTCGACCCGCAGCGTGTGCACCTGGTGCGCGAAGCCATGCGCGCCCAGCTGGCCACCGCCCTTTTTGCCGACTGGCAACAGACCTACGAAGAGAACCACGACACCGGCGCCTACAGCCCCGACCCGACCTCCTCGGGCCGCCGCGCGCTGGCCGGCATGGCGCTCAACTTCCTGTGTCTGGCGGCGCGCGCTTCGGGCGACGTCATGTGGCCCGGCAAGACGCTGCAGCGCTTCAAGGACGCGGGCAACATGACCGACCGCTTCAACGCGCTCAACGCGCTGGTGTCGTCGGGCCACACGCTCGCGGCCCAGGCGCTCGCGCGCTTCCACGCCATCTTCAAGGACGAGGCGCTGGTCATCGACAAGTGGTTCTCGCTGCAGGCCGGCGCCAGCGACCGCGGCGGCGACATCCTGCCGCTGGTCAAGCAGCTGATGAAGCACCCCGACTTCTCGCTCAAGAACCCGAACCGCGCGCGCAGCGTGATCTTCAGCTACTGCAGCGCGAACCCCGGCGCCTTCCACCGCCCCGACGCGGCCGGCTATGTGTTCTGGAGCGACCGCGTGATCGAGCTCGACGCCATCAACCCCCAGGTGGCTGCACGCCTTGCGCGCGCGCTCGACCGCTGGAGCAAGCTGGCCGAACCGTACCGCAGCGCCGCGCGCGAAGCCATCGCCCGCGTGGCCGCCAAGCCCGACCTGAGCAAGGACACGCATGAAGTCGTGACCCGCGCATTGGCCGGCAACTAAGCAGCAAGACACACACAGAAAGCATATGGCTCAACAACACAAGATTTCCCTCACCCGCTACCTCGTCGAACAACAGCGCGCCGACGGCCTCATTCCCGGCCAGCTGCGCCTGCTGCTCGAAGTGGTGGCCCGCGCGTGCAAGAGCATCAGCCAAGCCGTCAACAAGGGCGCGCTCGGCGGCGTGCTCGGCACGGCCGAGATTGAGAACGTGCAGGGCGAGATCCAGAAGAAGCTGGACATCATCGCCAACGAAGTGCTCATCGAGGCCAACGAATGGGGCGGCCACCTCGCGGCCATGGCCAGCGAGGAAATGGACAGCATCTACGTGGTGCCCAACCGCTACCCGCAAGGCGAATACCTGCTGATGTTCGACCCGCTCGACGGCAGCAGCAACATCGACGTGAACGTGAGCATCGGCACCATCTTCAGCGTGCTGAAGAAGCCCGATGACACCCCCGGCGTGCAGGAGGCCGACTTTCTGCAGGCCGGTACCCAGCAGGTGGCCGCTGGCTACTGCATCTACGGCCCGCAGACCACGCTGGTGCTGACCGTGGGCAACGGCGTGGCCATGTTCACGCTCGACCGCGAGCAAGGCAGCTTCGTGCTGACGCAGGAAGACATCCAGATTCCGGCCGACACAAAAGAATTTGCGATCAACATGAGCAACATGCGCCACTGGGACGAGCCCATGAAGCGCTACATCGACGAATGCCTGGCCGGCAAGGAAGGCCCGCGCGGCAAGGACTTCAACATGCGCTGGATTGCCAGCATGGTGGCCGACGTGCACCGCATCCTGATGCGCGGCGGCGTGTTCATGTACCCGTGGGACAAGCGCGAGCCCGAGAAGGCCGGCAAGCTGCGGCTGATGTACGAAGCCAACCCGATGAGCTGGCTGGTCGAGCAGGCCGGCGGCGCGGCCACGAATGGCAAGCAACGCATCCTCGACCTGAAGCCCACCAAGCTGCACGAGCGGGTGAGCGTGATGTTGGGTTCGCGTAACGAAGTTGAGCGTTTGACCCAGTACCACGCCGAAAAGGCCTGATGGAGTGCCTATAATGTGAGGCTTCGCCGGTGTAGCTCAGTCGGTAGAGCAGCTCATTCGTAATGAGAAGGTCGGGTGTTCGATTCATCTCTCCGGCACCAATAAAGAAAAAGCCTCGTTCCTCTTCGAGGAACAAGGCTTTTTTCTTTGATCATGTTGGGTCGGCATCAGGACTCCCGAGCAGTCGTTACCGCCGGCACCCAAAAACTGCGGCGCTAAGCCGCCCGGCCGCAGACGATGCTCCAGAACAGCGCGTCAAGAGCTTCCGGGTCTCGCAGCTCACACTCCCAGAAAGTCAGCACATTCCACCCGAGAGCTTCAAGGGCCTTCGCAACTCTCCGATCACGAAGGACATTCGCTGAGAATTTTTCCGCCCAGAAATCCGCCCGAGTGGCGGGTGTTGTTGCATATCGACAATCTGGATGCCGGTGCCAGAAGCAGCCGTGGACAAATATCACTGTCTTGTAGCGAGTCAACACAATGTCCGGCTTTCCCGGCAGTCCATGATCATGCAAACGAAACCGCAGTCCCGTAGCATGCAAGTAGCGTCTGACCAGCTTCTCTGGCTGCGTGTCACTTCCCTTGATTCCGGCCATCATCAAAGATCGCGTCCGCTGATCCACAACATCCGTCAATCAACTCTCCCAAGCCGCGTTTCAAAAGACCTCTGCCGGCGAGGCCTGCAGTTGATGGGAAGCGGATGCCGCTCCTGGTAGCATCCTAGGCTCGCTGACTCGCTCGGTGCAACAAAAGACAACGACTTTTCTTCATGCCCATTCCCGTGATTGACCTTTTTGCCGGCCCAGGTGGTCTTGGTGAAGGATTCTCCCGCTGCTCAATCGCCAACTTCAAAGTAGTGGTCTCGATAGAAAAAGACGAGATGGCTTTTGAGACGCTTTTACTACGCGCAGCCCATCGATCATTGGCGAAAGCAGGTTCTCCCACAAACTCCACGTGGAAAACATGGGACAAGATAGTGGCGGAATCACCTTGGGAATCCGCCTTCGACAACCTCAAGAGTTCCGGCGATGACCGAATACAAGGTGCATGTACATCTGCAAGAGGCGAAGCGTGGAATCTAGAGCTTGGACCGAACAATCGAGACATTGCCTCCCAAGGTATACGCCGACGCTTGCGCCCGTATATGGATGGTCGGCGGTTGCCGCAGAACGCAGTACTGATCGGTGGCCCGCCATGCCAAGCTTATTCGGTCGTAGGGAGATCTCGCAATCGTGGGACGGATGGGTACGTTCCAGAGGAAGACCATCGCCACTTCCTATATCGTGAATACCTGCACGTTATCGAAGAGTTCAAGCCGGCAGTCTTTGTGATGGAGAACGTTAAAGGCATTCTCTCGTCACGCGTATCAAACCGACAAATCTTCGAGACGATCACACAGGATCTGCGACGTCCCGACATTGCAAGTGGCAGAGACACTGGCTTGGAGTACATCTTACTGGCGCTGGAAGAAGGTGGAGATCTGCTAGACATACCAACGCCGGAATCATTTATCGTTCATGCCGAGCTGCATGGCATTCCACATGCACGCCATCGCGTCGTGATATGCGGAGTACGCCGCGATATATATGAAAAAGCGGGGACAGCGGGCAAACTCCGTAAAAAGGCGGCTCCCACCGTGAGTGAAGTCATCAGCGACCTTCCGTGACTGCGCCCAGAGCTTTCTTTTCGCGGACAGGGTATGCCGTGGCAATCCAGCTTGAATTCAGCACTCATGACCGAGTCTCTCCAAGAACTCTGTATGAGGGAAGATGTGATAGGCAGACGCGTAGCAGCAAGAATGGCGTCGGTAAAAACGCTGATCGCAACACAAGATGATCCAGGATCAGGAACGCAGAGAAGTTACCTACCCAGACAGCCAATCGCTCAGCCAACGACACTAGTGCACTGGTATCAAGATCGCCCTTTGAATCTTCTTGCCAATCATCAGTCTTGCTCGCACATGCCCTCCGACATTGTTCGCTATCTTTTTGTGTCAGCGTATGGGCGAGAAATCGGAGCAAGCCCGCGACTAGCAGATTTCCCAATCGCTCTACTGCCCTCTCATAAGAACGTGGACCCGCTGCGACCAGGTGATGCAATCTTCAAAGATCGATTCAGGGTTCAGCTTGCCGACATGTTCAGCATGACCGTCACCAGTCATATTGGCAAGGATGGACACGCATTTATCCATCCTGATCCGAGTCAATGTCGCAGTCTGACCGTACGCGAAGCGGCCCGACTTCAGACCTTTCCCGATTCGTACGTCTTTCTCGGCAATCGCACCTCACAGTACACGCAGGTCGGCAATGCAGTACCACCGCTTCTCGCACAGCAAATCGCAAACGTCGTTGCACAGCTATTGCGGGACGCAAGGATCTCGTAGAGTTTTGATACTGGCCAACTTTGTCGCAATCCACACGTTGCGCCACCGGCGTCTGACGTTGGCGGCAACGAATCCACTCGGCTCCGCCCCCTAATCACTAAGCTACTGAGAAGCGGCCGCAGATCGGCGTGACTTGGCGATACGCAAACATCGCGCCAAATGATCGTCAATCTCCTCAGTGTTCAACGCTTCGAAAACGATTCCGCCACTGCGCTTGTTCACCTCAAACATGAAATCCGCTACGGCGGGATCACTGGTTTCGAACCAACTATCGCCGAGCAAACGAACCACGCCGCTAACAAGTGGCTGCCGGAACGCGGTGTCGGCTCGTTCGATCACCTGCAGACGTATGTTGGCTCTCGCTAGTAGACGCGTTAGCCCGAGATCAATATCGTCCGGACATGCGAGTTCCGCGATGTGACCATTCCACCATAGTCGACCAATCGCGTTGTCATCACGACACCCAGGAAAGCCAGGTGCAAAAAAAATGGCGCCGAACTTGTTTGACCGCATCTTTGCTTCCACGCACCCAACGATTACGCGCGTAATCCAAACACTCGACATGACAGAGTCGCGTCCAAATTCGCTCATCCCTAGCCAGCGCAGGTGTCATTCCTTCAAGGCCCTTGTAGACCAGCAGCGAGTTCTTGAATTCGGCCTCAGGCGTGTTTGCCGGATCCAGCTGCGACGCAATGGCCGGGTCCCAGCGAGCGCTCGTCGTTTCAATCACCCATCCGATTTCCCGTGCAATTTCGGAGAAGTCACCGGAGTGATACTTATCCAAATTCGTCTCGATATCACCCACAACCTGTTCGACGAACGCCGCCGAGAAAAGCTTAAGCGGTTGAGTCATCTGCAGGATCCTCGTCGGTTAATAGCTTCAGCGAAGCAAAAGGCTGTTCCAACAATCGCTGCGCGTCCGTCCATAGATCTAGATTCTGACAATCAATCTGGGCACGTTCACATCTTGTACGGAATGGATGAAACCATCTGTACTGCTCAAACGCTTCAAGGCCATCTGCCAGGTGATCCAAAATCTGCATAAGGATTGGCACGTACAAACTATTCATCACGGTAATCCGTGTCATTTCGTTGGTGTGCCTGAGCGCTTGAACTAGCTGGTACGTTTTCTCCCCCATTCTTACGGTGACACGATCGGACTGAGGATCAACGTCGAAGACCCCCTCCACGACTTGAGGCGAGGAGACGATTTCGAAAATGGACTCGACAGAGGGTAACGGAGGGCGAGTGACTTCGATGGTCTGCTGATCATCCAGAGCCAATATCTGTCCGGCCGCAATTTCGGAACTCGAGATGAACTCGGAGTGTGCGCCCCGCGGACTGTAGCTTGGTATGCGCTTCAACGACCACACCATCGGACGCAGTTGCACATTGCCCAAAAGTGCGCCCGGAGCGAAATGCTGAACGCCTGACGGAAACCCAAACTCCTGGAGACGTCGAAGCCCTGTCTCTTGGCATTTGATGTAGCAACCGAAGGTTGCCGAGCCTTCTTGGATCAAGCTGACGATTTCTGGATGGTCCAGCACCGCGGAGCAATGAATAGACACTCTATTCTGATCTGGCTCCTCGCGAACGATAAATTCGGTCGCGATCGTTGCGCCAACTATGTCATCTGACCAAGGTGCAAGGGCTGGATAAGGAAAGCTAGTCGTCTCGGAAATTTTCATCTCAAACCGGCTCCCGCGATTTAACCGCTTTAGTCGTCAGCTCAATAGGCCCGCCGAAAGGTTCTACAAATGAAACATCAACCTTGACGCGCTCGCCTTTTCGAACGCTGAGAATGACACACCCATCGATCGTCCTGCCTATCGAGGAAGTAGCTACGGCCAGCGCCACGTCATCACTAAGGCCAGACGCAGCGACAGCCACCTCTATTTCACCGTCAATCTCCGGTGTAAAGAAGATGGTTCGCTTGAGGGCGTTGTCTTGATCCGGCAGCACAGAACGAAGATCTCTGATTGGCAATGCGGGCCGTGTTCCCGTCGATCGACCGGCTCTGGTCCCGGATTTTGTGCCGCTGCGCGTCCCCCCTTTACTAACCCCTTTGCCAGACGTGCCCAGCGGAGTTGCCCGACGGCCCTTTCGTGCGAGACCGTAGAGATAACGATCTGGATCGTCCTCGTTACCCTTCTTGCCGTCAGACCCGCTGTCCGAGAACAGATAAGAAAGTTCGTCGAACTGACTCCGGCTGACATCGTCGATCTTCGCAGCCGACTTGATGATTTCTCGCATTTGTCTGATCAACGATTTGATCTGCTTTTTGGCAGCCTCCCGTGTATCCGAATCGACGATACGCTCAGGCTCCAATGAATCATGGGCTGGATTCTCAATCTGTTTGAGTAACGCACTCGGATCGCGTCCCGCCGGAGTTGGGGCAGACTCCAACACTGAGGTGAACTCACGCATCCCTGGAAACCGTCTCAAGGGTTCGGAGAACTTCGCAAAGTTATCAGTGATGTAAATCCCATTCCGAAGCACATGCACCTCCCTCGGCATGCCTTCCTTCACCAGCAGGTGGAAGTTAAAATCGCCGAGTCCAACGACGGCAATAGTGCTTCGCATTGCAGCATCGGATCTCATGCACTCGACGAGTCTGCGAGCCCGTTCAAGCTCCTCTTTTTGATCCGTTAGATCTGCGATCCGTTGCATCTTCTCCGAGTCAAGAATACTGTCGAGCGACGCTCGATTTATGTGCACGCCGTCCACCGAGAATTCAATCTGTCTACGCTTGATTGCCAAGAAGAAATTCGTCACCAGCGAGAGTGTCATTCGATCTATCCAGTGGTCTTGCTCGCGAAAGCCGATCGAGAAAATCGAGGTTCCGATCTCTTGACGCGCCATCCAGCCTGGTACTTCTGAAATGTCTTCGATTGCGGCGAAGTTTGGACTGCCCCAGTAACCTTCTGCAGAGCAATCCTTTTCTCCATCCACGTGCGAGATAAGGCGGAGGCGCCCTTGCGCAGCGAATTTTTCCTTCTTGGTTGACGTGTCGACGTAACGAGTGGAATAGATGACGGTCTGAAGATCGGAGACTGCAAAGGGAGCATTCTTGCCGATGCCGAACGAACCAGCAGATGTTGCGTCCAGCTTCTTGGTGACACCATCGCCCTTAACCAAAGCCGCGAACACCGATTGCGGATCTGCGGTGGGACCGCTCCGTCCAGTTGTGTTTCTGTCAGAGATCTCCAGCACCTTGATGACAGGGGCACTGATCGTCTCGAGTGCTCGCTCAAGATGCCGCTTTGTCTTTTCGTCTTGCGGCGCCGACAGGCAGCAACTAATCGAATGTTGAAGTTCATCAGCGAATGGCACGTCGTTTCGGACCATGCTGTGCATGGGTGAACTGCACGCTGACAGTCTGGTGTTGACTGGCGGCTGCATCGCGGCTGTTTTGCCCGGTCTCCCTCGCGCAGCTCGTGTAGGGGGATCCGCGACAAGTCTCGAACCCTGCATAAGCCAAACCCTCGACTTTTCTCGCTTCGTTCATTAGAAACCGAATCTCTGTCACTACAGCCTCCTCCTAGAATTTTCGCCACTGGCACCAACGCATAAAAACATCATCGAGCCTCGGCCTCGGTTCCCAGCCATCAATCCGCAACTTGACGTTCAGATCCCGGCGAGCTGATCTGCGCACCTAAGTAAACCAAGTTGGGCATCCCGCCTTGCAATGTGATGACGGTATTGAAGTGCACGGCAACTCGTTCGAGCTTTGGCTTTCACGGCTTTTTTGATGAGTGACTCGTGCGCTCAAACAAGTAAGAAACTTTTCGTAAATGTTCCTTAAAATCTGTAAGCCGTCAAGCAATGACGCAGTACTCCCGGCGCCGGCACGCCTCCAGGGCGGCGTCATGCGACGAGCCAGGGATTTGATCCTCGTTGGTACGACGCGCATCTCGCACTGATCAGGCTCTCGAGCTAGTGGCACCTCAAGCAAGGAGTCGGTATGAAAAGGTGTTTTGCGTGGCTAAAGGGTCCGGTTCAAAGCCGATCCTTAGTGGGCTCAAGAACTCCTATCGCACACTGATGACGTCAGGCACGACGAAATTCCCCATCTAGTTCGGCGATAGAGAAACACGGAATACATCCAAGCGCGACGTTCATCAAATACGCCATCGCGCTTCCAGAGCGGGATCTCGCGGTGGGCGCGTATGCCCACCGGCTGATGACCTCAAGCTCTGGACAGGCTCCCGGCGTTGACTCGTTTAAGCAGTTCCTGCGAGAGCTGGGCTATGTCCTCTGCCAAGTCAGCCGCAATCCAGATGATGTTGTCTCGATGTCTCACCCCAATCGCATCGAACCACTCCCCTCCATCCCCATAGCAGCAACTTAACAGAGATTGCAATTGGGACAACTTGTTCTCAAGAGCGTCTGCCGCATCCTGCTGGTGGGTTGCGTCGTCAGATACGAGCGCGTGTTGCCCGGTGATAATTCGATCAGCCATTTGGTGTGCTCTCTTTCCAAAGTCATGCACGTCACTTGGTTAGACGGCCATGGTGTTAGCGCACCTTGGCCGTCGCCTTTTGTGCCTCACATCGACATCGCTGCGGTGTGCATCGATGTCCCGCCGTGAGGCGCGGCGGTCATTCATTGATAGAAGTGTTTGCTCCTTCAGTGGCTTCTTCAAATGTAAGAAGAGAAGCGCACCAGTGGAAGGCTCCATGTAGTGAACAAATTGGGGATTGCATCGACTTTGAGCACAGGGTCTCGATCGTTGCGGAGTTCGACGATGCCGCCGCTCAGGCCTTGTTCTGCTTGGCCTTCACACGACCGAGCACACGTCGCGGTGCCTTGTAGGCCGGATCAACCGCCTTGAGCGCTTCGGGCATCTTCTCGGCGATGGCAATCAAGGTCTTCGCTGCACCTGTCGGTTCACGGCGGCCCTGCTCCCACTGCTGCAAGGTGCGCACCGACACGCCGAGCAACTCGGCAAAGCCAGCTTGCGACAAGCCTGTGTTCTCGCGCGCAGCAACAATGGGCGTATAGCTCTTGCGCGTTTTCCCAGCACCCATTTCGCGTGCCGACTGAAGAAGCAAAGCCTCGAAGTCCTGCCGCGCTTCGAAGGCAGCCAGTTCAGCATCACTCATCGGCTTCTTCCGCGGCATCGGGCAACTCTTCAAGATTTCAATGAACGATGAACATACGCCATTGGCGTATATGCCACATCGGCGATTCTGTGACCACCATCACGAACTCGGCACGAGAATTCCGACAAGCAAGCCTCACTCATCACCCCCGCCTTAGGCCCAGCCCTCAAGCGTTGGCGCCTACTCCATCGCGTGAAGCAATCGCACGCCGCACAGCTCTTCAACGTCAACCAATCGACCATCTCGCGCTGGGAGTCCGGCCTCCAGGCGATGGAGCCCGCCGAGCGCGCCCGCGCTGAAAAGCTGTTGTCGGCCCGGCTCGATGCAGCCGCCGACCATGCGCTCGCCAGGCTCGTCGGCGAGAGCCCGCGGCCGGTGCATCTGGTGTGCGACATCACGCATCGCTTGCTGGCCTGCTCTGCGCGCAGGGCCGCCGAGTTCGGCGCGCCGCTCTCCACGCTCCTGGGCCGCTCGCTCTGGCGCTATGCCACGCCGGAGATCGCGGGCAAGGAAGCGATGCTCGAAGGCATCGGCTGGCGCGATGCGCTCGCGCCGCCCTCGCTGGAGTTCGTCACGGGCACCAACGATTCGGAGTTGGTGCCCATCGCGCAAAGCCTCTGCCGGTGGACGCGGCTCACGTTGTCTGATGGCACAGCGGCGCGATTGGTGGAGACGCTTTAGCTTCTGCGTCGCCAGCATTCGCTGGTCGTCAGGCCGGCCACTCGCCGAGCAGTTCGCCAACTCGCTCTGTGGGCCTGCACACCAGGGCCCTTCGAAGACATGAAGGCAGTGGTCTGCGACTTCGCCGACAGCAGGGCCGGTCGGCATGCGCAGGACGTCCTGCGCGACTGGCGCGGCGTCGCTATGCTCGGTAAGCCCATGACCTCTCCCCCCCTGCTCCCGTCCCGCCGGCCGTCGACCCGCTGCGCGGCCGGCGCATCGCCTTCCTCGTCGCCGCCGCGTTCTTCATGGAGAACCTCGACGCCACCGTCATCACCACCGCCGTGCCGGCCATGGCGCAGAGCTTCGGCGTCGCGCCGGTGGCGCTGTCGATCAGCATCAGCGCCTACCTGCTGGCGCTGGCCGTGTTCATTCCCGTGAGCGGCTGGGTGGCCGACCGCTTCGGCCCGCGCCAGGTGTTCGCGGGCGCGATCCTGATCTTCACGCTGGCCTCCGTGGCCTGCGGCCTCGCGCAGAGCCTGCCGGTGTTCGTGGCGGCGCGCATCCTGCAGGGCATCGGCGGCGCGCTCATGGTGCCCGTGGGCCGGCTGGTGGTGCTGCGCAGCACGCCCAAGAGCGGGCTCGTGAAAGCCATTGCCACCATCACCTGGCCCGGACTGGTCGCGCCGATCCTGGGCCCGCCGCTGGGCGGCTGGATCGCCAGCGCATGGACCTGGCACTGGATCTTCTTTCTCAACGTGCCGCTGGGCGCCGTGGCCCTGGTGCTGGCCCTGCGCTGGATCGACGGCGCACCGGGGCAGCGGCGGCCGTTCGACTGGCACGGCTTCTTTGCCAGCGGCGCGGGGCTTGCCGCGCTGATGTACGGCCTCGATCTCCTGAGCCACACCACGATCGACTGGCCCCAGGCGCTGGCCTTCGTGGCGGGTGGGGCGTGTTCGCTCGCGTGGGCGCTGTGGCACCTGCGGCGCACCAGCCATCCGCTGGTCGACCTGTCGGCCTTCGGCGTGCAGACCTTCCGGGTGTCGGTGTTCGGCGGGTCGCTGTTTCGCGTGGCCATCAGCACGGCGCCGTTCCTGCTGCCGCTGATGTTCCAGCTGGCCTTCGGCTTCAGCATGGTCGCCTCGGGCTTCATGATGCTGGCGCTGTTTGCGGGCAACCTGGGCATGAAGCCGGCCACGAGCTGGGTCATGCGGCGCCTTGGCTTTCGCGGCACGCTGATGGTCAACGGCGTGCTGGTCGCGCTGGGGTTCGTGGCCTGTGCGGCGCTTTCACCGGACACGCCGCGCGCGGTGATGGCCGCGGTGATGGTGGTGGGCGGCATGTGCCGCTCGATGCAGTTCACGGCCTTCAACACTCTCGCCTTTTGCGACACCACGCCCGCGCAGACCAGCAGCGCGACCACGCTGTTCAGCATGTTCCAGCAGTTGAGTGCGGGCATCGGCATCGCGTTCGGCGCGATCGCGCTGAGCGTGGCCGAACGCTTCACGGGGCACGCCGGCCATCCGGGCGTGGCGGACTTTCGCATCGCGCTGGGGTTGGTGGCGGTACTGGCGCTGCTGGCGCTGATCGACGCGGCGGGCCTGCCGCGCGACGCAGGCGCGTGCGTGAGCGGGCACCGTGACGCTACGCCGCAGGCTTCGCGATGAACGCCTGCTTGTTGCCGTGCCGGTCGAACCCGGCGGCTTCGTAGAAGCCCCTGGATGCGCATGCGTCCGGCAACCTCGGCCTAAGCCGATTGGCCGACTCGGCGATGCACCACAAGCCAAATCGCCACAAAAAGCGCATCATCCTCACTGACGGACCCGCAGTGCAGACTGTTCGTGAGGCAGAGCATGACAAGAAGGTTCAAGAATCTTTTCTGGGTCGGCGCTGGGCTCGCCGTGGGGGGTGTGCTTGCGCTGTTCGCGGTGGACGAACTGAAGACCTCCCGGCTGCAATCGGCCCTGTGGCGCGACCTTGCCAGCGGCGCCAGCTTCAGCGTCGATACCGGTGCCAGCGATGCCATCCGCTTCCCTCACACCGGGCCCTATGACGAGCGGCTGGGCTACCACGATCTTCCCGGCTACATCGAACGCCTGCAGCCCCAGGGCTATGTCGTCACCCGCCAGGCCCGCATGTCGCCGCGGCTGATCGAGCTGCAGGAGCACGGGCTCTACGCGCCCTACCGCGAGAAAAACCAGGCCGGCCTGACCGTGCGCGACTGCCGCAATGCGGCGCTGCTGCACTCGCGCGTGCCCAAGCGGGCGTACGAGCGCTTCGAGGAGGTGCCGCCGCTGCTGGTGAGCGCCCTGCTGTTCGTCGAAGACCGCCACCTGCTGGACGCGGAGCCGCCGCAGCGCAACCCCGCGATTGACCCGGAACGCTTCGCGAAGGCCGCGCTCGAGCAGGCGCTCCGGGCGGTCAGCCTGGGCCAGTCGGCAACGGGCGGCAGCACGCTGGCCACCCAGATCGAGAAGTACCGCCATTCGCCGCAGGGCCGCACCGGGTCGGTCGGCGACAAGCTGCGCCAGATGGCATCGGCCTCGCTGCGCGCCTACCAGGACGGCGAAGACACGCAGGCGCGGCGCCGCCAGATCGTCGTCGACTACCTGGACACCGTGCCGCTGGCCGCACGCCCGGGCATGGGCGAGGTGCACGGCCTGGGCGACGGCCTGTGGGCCTGGTACGGGCGCGATTTCGGCGAGGTCAACCGCCTGCTCGCCGACAACGCGGAGGAGGCCGCAGCGCCCACGGACGAAGCGCTCCGGCAGCAGGCGGAGGCCTTCAAGCAGGCGCTGTCGCTGATGATCGCGCAGCGCCGCCCGTCGCAGCACCTGCTCGGCGACGGCGCAGGCTTGGCGCGGCTGACCGACAGCTACCTGCGGTTGATGGCCGATGCAGGCCTGATCACGCCCGCGCTGCGCGATGCGGCGCTGCCGCTGCCCTTGCACCTGCAGCCCCCACTGCCGCCAACGCCCCGGCCGGACTTCGTGCAGCGCAAGGCCGCGAGCGCGCTGCGCACCCACATCTCCACGCTGCTCGACGTGCCGCGTGCCTACGACCTGGAACGCCTGGACCTCGACGCCGAAACCAGCCTGGACGGCGAAGCGCAG
Organism: Variovorax sp. YR752; assembly: GCA_945860785.1. Taxonomy (GTDB): domain Bacteria; phylum Pseudomonadota; class Gammaproteobacteria; order Burkholderiales; family Burkholderiaceae_C; genus Variovorax. The sequence goes on from CAMATD010000043.1 coordinate 16,252, forward strand.
GCGCTGGTGGCGCGGGTGCTGGCGGGCCTGCGGACGCCCGCCGCGGCGAAGGCGGCAGGGTTGGTCGGTTCCCACATGCTCGACCCGGGTGCCGACCCGGGCCCGCTGATCTACAGCTTCACGCTGTTCGAGCGCAGCGCCCAGGCGAACCTGCTGCGCGTTCAGGCCGACAACATCGACCAGCCATTCGACGTGAACCAGGGCGCGCGGCTGGACCTCGGCTCGACGGCCAAGCTGCGCACGCTGGTGAGCTACCTCGAGCTGGTGGCCGAGCTACACGCGGGCTGGGCCGACCTGAGCCCGGCGCAGCTGTCGGCGCTGGCGCCGCCGAGCCCGCGCGACCCGCTGGGCGCGTGGGCGCGGCAGTACCTCCTGCGCGCCAAGGATCGCCGTCTCGCGCCGATGCTCGAGGCGGCCATGGAGCGGAAGTATTCGGCGAGCCCGGGCGAGGCTTTTTTCACCGGCGGCGGCATGCACCAGTTCGCGAACTTCGAGCGCTCGAGCAACGGCAGCTCGATGACGGTGCGGGAGGGCTTCAAGCATTCGGTCAACCTGGTGTTCATCCGCCTGATGCGCGACCTGGTGCGCCACCGCATGTTCGGCGGCGCGTCGGACGCCGAGCGCCTGCTGAAGGACCCTGCCGCCCCGGGCCGGCGTGAGCTGCTCGCGCGCTTTGCCGACCGCGAAGGCTCGGCCTTTCTCATCCGCTTTCATCGCAAGTACCAGCGCCAGTCGGCCGCGGGCGCCGAAGCGCTGCTGCTGCGCGGCCTGAGGCCGTCTGCGCCGCGCCTGGCGAGCGTGCTGTTCACGATCGAGCCCGAGGCCAGCGACGCACGGCTCGACGCGCTTCTCGTGCAGCGGCTGGGCCGCGGCGCCGGCTCGCCGCGCGCATTGGGGGCGCTGCGCAGCAGCTACGCCGGCTTGTCGCTGGCCGATCGCGGCTATGTCGCGCGCGTGCATCCGCTGGAGCTCTGGCTGGTCGGTTACCTGCGGCGTCACCCCGGCGCTTCGCTGACCGAGGTGCTGGACGCGAGCGCGCGCGAACGCCAGGAGGTCTACGCCTGGCTCTTCAAGACGCGCCACAAGAGCGCGCAGGACAGGCGCGTGCGCGAGCTGATCGAGCTCGACGCCTTTGCGCAGATTCATCGTTCGTGGCAGCGCGTGGGTTACCCATTCGCATCGCTGACGCCGTCCTACGCGAGCGCGATCGGCGCGTCGGGCGACCGGCCGGCCGCGCTGGCGGAACTGATGGGCATCATCGTCAACGACGGCGTGCGGTTACCGACGCAACGGGTCAGCGCACTGCACTTCGCGCGCGACACGCCCTACGAGACACGGCTGGAGCCGCACAACGCGAGCGCCGAACGGGTGCTGCCCGCCGAGGTGACCGCGACGGTACGCCGCGCGCTGGTCGAGGTGGTGAACGGCGGCACGGCACGGCGCCTGAAGGGTGCATTGGTGGACGAGAACGGCCGCGCGATCGAGATCGGCGGCAAGACCGGCACCGGCGACCATCGCTACGAGCAGACCGGCCGCGGCGGACGGGTGATCTCGGAGCGCAAGATCGACCGCTCGGCCACCTTTGTGTTCATGATCGGCGACCGCTACTTCGGCACCATCATGGTCTACGTGCACGAACCCTATGCCGCTCGCTATCGGTTCACGAGCGCGCTGCCGACCCAACTGCTGAAGTCGTTGGGGCCGCAGCTGCTGCCTGTGCTCCAGCGCAGCGGGTGCGGGGGAGATTGACGGGCCGGCCTCTCCATCCAGTCAGTTGCGGCAAACTCCTCGGACCACCGATCCCCTGGAGTCCGCATGGCGCCTTCGTCCCCCGCTTCTCACCCCCACTACGACCGGCTGATCGCCGTGGCACGCAGCCTGCCGCCCCTGCGCGTCGCGGTGGTCCACCCGGCCGATGCCGTGTCGCTCGAAGCGGCGCTGGCTTCGGCCGCGCTGGGCCTCATTGCGCCGACGCTGGTCGGTCCGCGCGCGAAGATCGAGGCTGCAGCGTGGGAGGCCGGTGCGGACCTCTCGGGCATCGCCATCGTCGATGCGCCGCACAGCCACGCCGCGGCCGACGCCGCCGTGGCCATGGCCTTGCGCGGCGAGGTCGATGCGTTGATGAAGGGCAGCCTGCACACCGACGAGCTGATGGGTGCGGTGGTGCGGCGCGAAGGCGGGCTGCGCACGTCGCGCCGCATCAGTCACTGCTTCGTGATGGACATTCCGGGCCACTCGCAGTCGCTGATCATTTCGGACGCCGCGATCAACATCGCGCCCACGCTCGAGGAGAAGGTCGATATCGTGCAGAACGCGATCGACCTCGCGCATGCGCTGCAGATGCCGGCGGTGCGCGTGGCGGTGCTGTCGGCCACGGAAACGGTCAACGCCAAGGTGCCCTCCACGCTCGACGCCGCCGTGCTGTGCAAGATGGCCGACCGCGGCCAGATCACCGGCGCGCAGCTCGACGGGCCGCTCGCGCTGGACAACGCCATCGACGCCGAGGCGGCACGCATCAAGGGCATCGTCTCGCCGGTGGCCGGCCGCGCCAACGTGCTGATCGTGCCCGACCTGGACGCGGGCAACATGCTGGCGAAGAGCCTCACCTTCCTGGACGGGGCCTATGCGGCGGGCATCGTGCTGGGCACGAAGGTGCCGGTGATCCTGACGAGCCGCGCTGACTCGGAGCCGGCGCGGCTGGCCTCGTGTGCGGTGGCTTCGATGCTGGCGAAGGCGGGGCGTGAGCGGCTGATCAAGGCGGTAGGGTGACGCTCTGAACTGCAACCTATCCTTGCCCGCAATGAATCGCGCTCTCGTTGCCCTGACCCTCGCACTGACACTGGCCACTTCGATCGCAACCGCAAAGACCTACCCGTACGATCCCGCCATCGTCACGCTTCAAGGCACGCTTCTCTCCGGTGACGGCACGACACCCGACGGCAAGAAGCTCAAGTTCCCGGCGATACGGCTCACCGAGCCGATCTCCGTTCCAGAAGACGAGCCGCGCGATTGGCCTGCCGAAAAAGGCGTGGTGCTGCTGCACATGGCACTCGACGACAAGAACATGGCGACGTTCAAGCGTCTCAAGGGAAAGTCGGTCAAGGTCACTGGCAAGCTCTTCCATTCGGACAACGGCAATCACCAGACGGACGTGCTGATTTTTCCTGTTTCGAGCACGCCCGCGAAGTAGCCCCGCAAGCCACCACGCATATCTCATGCGTGGACATCCCCGCGCCGCCTGCCTACGATCCCCGGCGATGAACATCGAGCAACTCAAGGGCAAGCTCGCCTTCCTGCGCGAGGCGGAAAAAACTCAAGGACGTGCTGCGCAGCGGCCACACATCTTCCGGCCGCGCGGAGAGCACGGCCGAGCACAGCTGGCGCCTGTGCCTGAGGGCCATGGCGTTCGAAGAAGAGCTGGTCGGGCTCGACCTGCTGAAGGTGCTGAAGCTGTGCGTGGTGCACGACCTAGGCGAGGCCATTCATGGCGACATTCCGGCGGTGAGCCAGCACGCGCATCCGGACAAGAGCGAGCGCGAACGCCGCGACTTGCTGACGCTCATGGCGCCGCTCGACGACAAGCTGCGCAGTGAGTTGCTCGCGCTCTGGGACGAGTATGAAAACACCGCCTCTGCCGAAGCCAAGGCCGTGAAGGCGCTCGACAAGCTCGGGACGATCCTTCAGCACAACCAGGGCGCGAACCCCGAGAATTTCGACTACGCGTTCAACCTCGGCTACGGTAGGAAGCACACGGGCAGCACGCCGTTGTTCAGCGCCTTGCGCGATCTGGTCGATGACGACACGCGGCGCCGAATGCTGCCGCCTTCAGCGCCCGCTCGCTAACAGTTCCGCGCAGATCGTCGCATGCGGCCGGTCGAGGCGCTGGTTCGGGAGCGGATCGGGGACTTTGCGGGAGCCGTCAGGAAATGACGGTTTTCTCTAGGCTGCGAATTTCAGAAAATCGTCGTGGATTTCTGCAATGTCTGGATTGCTGCTGTCTTTGCAGACCGAAATGAGCTTCGTCAAGATATCCGGAAAGTCAATGGCAACCAGCAATTCCGCCAACCTTCTGTACAGGAAATCATCTTCACTTGAAAGATATCCATCCATCAGACGATCCAGCACCGTTCTTATTATTTTTCTGCTCTCGAGAAAATGAGATGCATACCTCAATACGACAGCCCGTGCCGTAATGAGATTGTCGAGATTTCCATCCACGGCGATATCTATAACCGCTGGAGCTATTTCGGCCAGTTCTGAATCGTTTAGCCCGGACACATCGTCCTTCAAGAACCTGAGTGCGGCGTCCTGCTCCGACAGTGTACTCAAGGCCAGCAGGATGATTTCCTTGAAGTCCGCATGTTTTTTTAGATCATATCTGCATACAAGAAGCAGATTCTCTGCTTCCTGCATGGCGCACCATTCATCAGGCAGAACACCCGAGTTATTCATTTCTTTCCTGCATGCTGCCAAGGCAGAGAATCGAACAAGGCTTGGAACTCCGTAAATGGCATGTCCCTGGTCGGGAAAACGGTTGCGTGCCCCGGCCCGCGGGGAGAATTCGGAATCACATCCGATCCATCCCGCACTATATCAATTCCGTTTGGCATTTTGGTTCCCTCCGGAATGTCGTGGTAGTGCCCGCTCAAAGGCGATTTTGCCGGATCGACGGTGGTCGATGCGCCTTCCGGGAATGTCTTTCCGGCCTGCGACTTGACCATTCCATTTGCATCCACAGCAATATCTTTTCCTGGTCTCGGTGCTCTCGGTTTGCTTGCGTTGCCAAAGGCACAGTATGAAAGCCCCAACGGATCGATCCACCGGCTCGGATTGGGCGCATATTGATAAAGATTTGCCCCCCCCGATCAACCCGATGGGGTCGGGCCCGATGAACCGCCCGATGTCCGGATCGTAGAACCGGAATGTGTTGTAGTGCAGCCCCGTATCCCGGTCCAGATACTGCCCCTGGAAACGCAGGTTCTGCTCGATGCCCGGCTGGCCTTGCGGCGCTTCCGGTTGCACCTGCCGCCCGTCGAGCGCAGTTGTCTCCCATTGCTCTGAAACTGTAGCGCCCCAGGTCCGGTAGCTGGCACGCCAGCACAGGTTGCCCCGCTCGTCGCTCAGTTCTTCGGGCAGGCCCGCGGCGTCGGTGTGAAAGTAGCAGGTCCGGCTGGCGCGAAGCGGCAGCACCTCGCCTCGGTCGTGTCCGGTGGCACCTTCCGCGACGGGCGGCGTCGCCTCCAGGCGCGCGAGCGGTGTGTAGCCGCCGTGCTCGTACACATAGGTGACGACATGGCTGGCGCGCCGCTCCTCGACGAGCCGCATTCCCTCCCAGATGAAGCGCGTGCGCCCGAACGCATCGTGCTTGGCCACGCGGCGCCCCAGAGCGTCGTAGTCGAAGCGGGTAACCTGGGTGGCGGCCTCGGGCGTGTGCGGGCGGCGCGTGGTGTGCACGGCGGTGAGGCGGTTTTCGGCATCCCACTCGAAGCGCTGCTCGGTGTGCTTGCCCGACTTCTTGCACGCCAGCCGGCCGTGGCCGTCGTAGATGTAGCGCTTGTCTTCGAACACGCGCACAAGGTTGTCGCGCACATGGCCCGGCATCGACTGGCCTTGGCCGGCGAATGCGGCGTCGAGCAGGTTGCCGGCAGGGTCGTAGGCAAACCGCTCCTGGTTGGCGGCGCCATGGGCCGCCTGAGCCACGCGCGGCGTGCGTGCCGTTTCCTCGACGCGCCCCGTGGCGTCGTAGCGGTGGCCGGTGGTGCCCTGCAGCGAGTGGCGGCTCTGACGCAACTCGCCGGCGGCGTCGTGGCTGTACTCTTTCATCAGCCCGTCGAGCAGGCGCGCGTTGGCCGTTCCGGCGCTGTCGATGGCGTGGCGCCAGGCGTTGTCGCGGGTGGTGAAGGGCGTTGTCAGCGCGGCGGGCTGACACCAGGTTGCAGAGCGGCGCCCCACCGGGTCCAGTGCGAAGCGGGTGGAGAGCGCGCCCTGGCTGCGCGCGATCTCGCGGTGCAGGTCGTCGCGCTCGATATCGCTGATCAGTTGGTGAACGGCCGGCGCATCGCCGCGCTGCTGCGAGAGGTTGATCTGGTGCAGATGGCCCGAGCCGTAGTGCAGGTAGTTCAGCGCACGCAGGGTGTCGGCTTGCCGCTCCAGGGCAGGCAGTACGGTCCGGGTGCGATTGCCGAGCGCGTCGTGGTCATGGCGCAGTTCGTGGCGCTCGCCAGTCACTTCGTCGATGGCGGTCTCGCTCACCAGACGGCCGAGCTTGTCGTACGCAAAGCAGGTGCGGTGCAGCGCGCGCAGCTCGACGGGTTCCCCGGCGTTCACAACCTCGAGCTTGACGGCGTCGATCAGCCTGTCGAGCGCGTCGTAGCGGTAACGGTAGCGATGGCTCGCAGTGCGCTTCTCGACCAGGCGGCCCACGGCGTCGCGAATGAGCTCGGTGCGCAAGGGCTGCGCGATGCGCCGCGGCGCACCCGGTTGGTCCAGCTCCAGGTCTTCGTCGCCGATGCCGGGGTGGTGGACGACACTCACGGGCCGGCCGGCGGCGTCGTAGGCGATCTGCACGCGTGTGCCGCCCACGCGGTGCTCTTCGACGACGCGGTCGGCCTCGTCGCGGACGAACTCGTAGCGCTGGCCGTTCTCGTTGACCAGCGACTGCAGCCGCCGGGCGCTGTCGTAGGTCCATGCGAGCCGACGACCTTCCGCATCTTCGCGGAACAGCGGCTCGCCGCGGCGGCCGAGCGCGAAGCGGGTGCTGCGGCTCAACGCATCCGTCGCCGCAATCAGGCGACCGGCCGCATCGCGGTGGAAGCTCTGGTGGCTGCCGTCGGGCAGGGACGCCGACAGCAGCCGTCCCATCGCATCGTGGGTCAGGCGGGTCTGCTGGCCCGCGGCATCGGTCACGGTCTTCACGCGCCCCCAGCCGTCGTAGGCATAGCGCGTGGTCTTGCCGGAGCAGTCGGTGTGCGCGACGAGCTGCGCACTGTCGTTCCAGCTCAGCCGGTTGCGCCCGCCCCTGGCATCGGTCACGAGGATGGGCAGGCCGCGCTTGTCGTAGCTGTATTCGGTGGCGTGGCCGAGTGGATCGGTCTCGCGCACGAGGTTGCCTTCGTCGCTGTAGGCATAGGTCCATGCGCTGCCGTCGGGCAGGGTCTCGCGCCACGGCGGCCGCACTCGGTCCAGCCGGTGCTGTGCGTGCGGCCGAGCGCGTCGGTCCGGCTGCTCATGAAGCCTTGTGCGTCGTACGCGCAGCGGGTGACGGCGCCATTGGGCTCGGTCATCGCGACGAGCTGGCCCAGTTCATCGTAGTGCGCCTGCCAGTGCTGGCCTTCGCCGTTGGTGTAGGCGGTGAGCTGGTGCTCGCCGTTCCATCGCCAGACGAACACGCGGTCGAGTTGGTCGATGGCGCGGGTTTCGCCGATGGCGATGGCCGGGTCGTCGGTGGCCTGTTCGCCTTCGGCTTGCAAGGACGAATAGCGGATGTCGTAGCGCTCGCCGTCGTTGGTCCAGTGACGGCACACCCGAGCGTCCTTGCCGGCGCCCGTCCATTCATAGTGGCACTCGAGCCCCGCCGCGTCGGCATGGAATGTCATGAGGCCGCGGGCGTCGTAGCCGAAGCGGCGCACGACCGCGCCGTTGCGGTCCGTCACTTCGAGCAGGCGACCTTCGGTGTCATGCCGGTACGAAACGAGCACGCCAGGTGACTCGCCCGGTGCGCCCACGGTCAGGCGCACCGCGTCCAGCCGCGCGCTGTCGCCCGCATGTTCGAGCGTGAGCAGCCGTCCGGTGCTGTCGGTGACCTCGCCGAGCCGCCCTGCCCTGTCATGGCGCAATCCGATGAAGTTGCCGTTGTTGTCTTCGAGCCGCACGAGCTTCAGCGTCTGGCGCCGCGGCATGCCGTCGACCGGCGCTTCGAAGATGAAGAACAAACCGCCCGGAACGTGGATGAAGTAATGCCCGCTCTCGGTACGGCACAGGTCCAGCCCTTCGCGAGGGCTGTACTGCCGCGAGCCCTTTGGTATGTCCGGAAACTCCAGCGTCCGGCCCTGCTTGTCGACGAGGACGACGACGGGCTCGCCGGCGATGTTCTCATCGAGCCGCAGTTCCATCGAATAAGGCAGGCGCCACCCCTGCCCCAGCGGTCCGCCGCTGCGCAGGTCATGGCTGCCGTAGAAGCGCTGCCACGCGATTGGCAGCGGCCCGGGCAGGCTGAAGTCGAGCTCCGTGTCTCCACCGAGAAACTTGACGCCCGTGGCCGCATGCACCGGATTGCCGAACGAGCTCACCAGGCCGTGGATGCCCATGCCCAGGCCGATGGCGCCTTCGATCAGGCAGGGCAGCGCGTCCTTGCCCTGCTTCGCGAGCTTGGGCAGGCAGCGCAGGCCCTTGTAGATCATGACCACGTTGAAAGCGATCACCAGCACGCGCGAGATCAGCGGCACCTCGTCGGCCACTTCGCGCACGCGCGCGGTCGGCCCGCCGATGAAGACGTTGGGCGAGCCCTCGCTGATCTTGGCGCCGCACTCGGTGTGGTCGTCCTTGCGCGAGGCCACGCCCATGTTGATGAAGACGGTTTCGGCGCCTTCGGCCAGGAGGATCTGCGGCGAATCTTTGGAGCAGGCGACCGTGTCCATCGGGATGTCGGGCGAGGCACGTGCCGCCCCTGTGCCCTTGCTGTTGATGAACACGTCCGACGATCCACTGGTGATCATGCCAGTGACGGTGACGGTCTCCGGTACCAGCGCGTCGGCCACCGCCTCGCCCACCGCACCGCCGACATAGCCACCGACGGCGCGGGCACCGACCACCACCAGCCCGGCCACCAGCGGCCCCGCGAGCCCGCCGGTGCCGACCACCGCGGCGGCGGCCAATCCCACCGCGAACCCCACCGCGATGCCGCCGATCAGGCCCCCGGCGAACTTCGCCCAGAACCTGGCGTGGGCGTTGGTGTGGCCGATGGGGTCGTAGAGTCTTGCTGCGGATTGGCCGGCCATGGTGTGTGCGTGACGTGAGGCGCGTGTCGAACCGGCTTCACGTCCGCGGCTGGAAGCTCGCGAGCGTTCGCTGCCAGAGGGCCAGGCCCTCGGCGTCGAACGGGATGGCGCTGCTGGCCGTGAAGATCAATACATTGCGGCGACCCGACAACTGGAACACGGCCTGACGCTGGTACAGCGCCTGCCCGTTCTGCTTGAACTGCGTCACGAGCTCGATGGCCCAGAGGTTCAGCACGGGCGAACCCACGGACACTTCGCCGCGCGACACTTCCTTGAGCTGGCTCACCTGACACGTCAGATCCCGCATCTGCCGGGTGACGAACTGCGGCAGGTTTTCCTGCGTCTGCAGCGCGTCGCGGCTCACGATGAGCGTGGTGCCCGAGCCGTCGGGCATCGCCAGGACGTTCATCGAGCGGTCGATGCGGCCGTCGTCGGGGGTGTCGAACTGACCTTCGTTGAGGTGGTAGCGCATGGTGTCGTCAGGGAAAAGAAGATGGCGGCACGGCGGCGGTTTGTGCCTTTGCTCGCAGTTGCACGATTCGCGAATGGAGAACGTCGCGCTGCAGGCCCACGGCGTCCGACTCGCGGCCCTGCTCGGCTTCATGGGCGGCAAGCACCAGCGCCATGCCGGTCGAGTCGATGGCGGCGAGCGACAGGTACCGATCGCCGATGGCCTCCAGGGGCCGCGCGCGACATGCCGCCGCGCGGCGGCCCAATCCTGCCGCGCGATCGCCTCGTCGGCGGTGTCGAGGATCGCCTCGGTCTCGTTGGCGAGTATTTCGTCTTGGGTCATGAGGATTACGGCGACACGCGATTGAGGACGCCGCCGCTGCCCTGGTAGTAAGCCAGGTTCATCTTTTCGGCCGTCTCGCGCGCGGCGATGCGCGTGGCCGTGGGAAAGCTCATCTTCCCCGTTCCCTGATTCATCAACTCCGCGACCCTCACGTTCTGATCCTTGTTGAGCCGTTTGAAGTCGACGTGCGCCGGCGTCTGGGCCGTTCGCATGTACATGAACTGGTCCGCGCCGCTCTGGGCAATGATGACGTTTTGCTGATTGTTGATGAGGTAGCCGGCGTCTCCGCCGCTCAGTGAAACGCCGGTGTAAGCCCCTAGCGGATGGGAGTGGAAGGGGCCCAGCACCTGCAAATCATCGGACACCGACAGGTTCGGCACTGCATGACCGGTGGTTCCCGAGACCCGGTTGACGAGCGACAGATTGCCCTTCTTGTCCGAGACCAGCGTGCTGGCCTGCTCCTGGGCAGCGCCGTTCGGAAAGCTGTTGTTCCATTGCCTGGCGAAGGCATTGTCGAACTTGGTGAGATTCACCTGCGCAGGCGCCATGCGTGGCGATGCCGGGACCGCGAGGTTGGCGGCGGTGGCGGGTGGCTCTTCCGCCGGCGTCGGTGCGAACGCGGGCTGGGCTCCGGCTTTCGCCGCGGCGGGCTGGGCAGCTGGCGCCGCTCCCGAAGGTGCGGCGGGCACGGCCAGGGCTTCCTCTTCGGGCGGGGCCGAACCAATCGGCGCCTCGCAGTTCAGGAAAATCTTCCCGCCCCGCTGATCCAGATCCCCCGTGAAGTTGACCAGCCCCTTCACCCCGTTGATCTGTACCGTGCCGTCGGCCAGCAGCACGATCGACGACTTGCCGCAGATCAGCGAGATGCTGGTCTTGGCCGTGATGAACACATCCTGCTCGGCCGCTTGAACGACAACCGACTTCTGCCCCGTGACGTTGGCGTTGCCCGTGGTGGACGTGACCGATGCATCGGTCTTCGACACCAGGTTGATGGCACCTGCGCTCGCATGCGAGACGATGTCGCCGCCCGAGACCACGCTGATCTGCCCGCCCTCGCTCACCTGCGTGAGCATGCCTTTGGCGACGAGCTGCGTGAGCTGGGCGCCGGTGGTCATGGTCATCGCGGAGGTCGAGCGCATCGACACGCTCTGCCCGGAACTCACGACGATCGGCTTCGGGCTGATCATCGTCTGCCCTTCGGGGCTGACGATGGAGACCACGGGCTTGTCGATCTTGCGCGACAGGTCGAGCATCTGCTGTGCGTCGGCCATGGCCGGGTCGGGATGGTCCGACACACCGTCTTCCGACCCGACACCGGCCGCCAGCGCCGCAATGGCCTGCGACACGCCGCCCGCGGCCTGCACGCCCTGCACCAGCCCCATCAGCATCTTGTTCTTGCCCTGTGCGATCGCACCGACCAGTGCCTTGGTGGACGAGATGGCCTGTCCTGCGGCCTGCATCAGGGCGCTGCTCTGCGCGAGCGTGGCACCCATGTGTTCATGGCCATCGGGGTTGTCATGCGAGACCTTCTGCGCGAAGTCCTGCGTGTAGGTGGTCAGCAGCAATCCCTTGTCGGCGCGTATCGAACCCCACTCGTTCGTGCGCAGCTCGAAGCCGTAGCTGCGCTTGGCCTCCGTGCCCTGGTTCATGAGGTAACCCATGTGCAGATGGGTGTTGCCGTGGTCGGTCGACAGCTCGATGTGCTCGGTGCCCTTGCTGTCTTCGAAGCGCAGCATGTGCTTGCCGCCGCCGCCCTTGCTCCAGTGGGTCTGGATGCCCGATTGGGTCTTGTGCCTGGGCAGTTCCCAGGGCGGCATCTGTGCGGCGTTGTAGACGCGGCCGGTGATGATGGGGTAGTCGGGGTCGCCGTTCAGGAAATCAACGATCACTTCCTGGCCGATGCGCAGGATGTTCATCGCGCCGTAGTTGCTGCCGGCCCAGGTCTGCGACACGCGGATCCAGCAGGAGGAGTTCTCGTCCATCCTGCCATAGCGGTCCCAGTGGAACTGCACCTTGATGCGGCCGTACTCGTCGGTATGGATCTCTTCGCCAGCGGGCCCCACCACCACGGCCGTCTGCGGGCCAGTGGTGCGGGGCTTGGGCGTGACGCGGGCGGTGCGGTACGGCGCGCTGTCGGGCAGCACTTCGAAGGCCTGCCTGTAGCTCGTGCTGCTGGTCGATTCGCTGTAGGCCGCGCCGGCGGCGCCGACCACGCGCAAGGCGTTTTCCTGGAAGTCGTAGCGCACGGCCTCGATCAGGTAGCGCCTGTTTTCTTCGGCGTTCGGATGCCTTGCCAGGTCGAACAGGTAGCCGGGCGCCATGTGCCGCAGGCTGCCTTCGGCCTCGATGATTTCGCGCCGGCCGACCTGCTGCTCGAGCCGCAGGCGCGCGTAGTTCTCGCCGTCGCCGAGCTCGGTGTAGCCGCCCGGCCAGTCATAGATTTCGTAGCTGTCGCGGCTGTGGCCGGCAGGCTGGCGGCGCAAGGTGTCGATCTCTGCGTTCGGCTTCTTGAAGTCGTAGTCGTCGGCGGCGAAGTTGCCCGATGCGATGTCTTCGGCGTGGCTCCAGGTGTCGATGAAGTCCTGCTCCAGGATCTGCGCCGCGAGCACGCCCGCGTGGTACGGCACCTTGACCGGACCGTTCGGCAGGCTGGCGTGCGACTCCGGGCCGTCGCACAGCACCAGCTGGTGGCTGCCCTTGTTATGGGCAAAGTAGTAGTAGATGCCTTCCAGCTCCATCAGCCGGCTGACAAAGCTGAAGTCGGTTTCCGAGTACTGGACGCAGTAGTCCCAGGTGCGATAGCTGCCGCTGAGCTTGGCGTCGATCGAAAAGCCATAGGGCGCCAGAACGTCCTGCAGGATCTCGGGCACCGTCTTGAACTGGAATATTTTGAAGTCGGACCGACGGGTGGCGTACCACAGCCACGGCCGCAACACCGCCTCGTAGACGCACATGTCGCCGTCGTCCTTGCCGACGTAGGCGAAGCGCGTGACCTGCCCGCTGAGAAAGCGCTTGCCCGCACCTCCGAGCTCGGTGGCGAGATTCACCTCGATGGTCATGTCCTCGCCCAACATGCGCTTGGCCGAAATGCCGGGCATGTCGCTGATGAGCCGGACCCGCGACTCGAAGAGTGTCGAGATCCGCTCCTGTCCCGTCATTGAACGGAACTTGAGGCGCTCGCCCATGGAACTATGGGCGATAAAGCTGCGAGTCATTCTTGGTGAGCTCCCTGTCGATTCGAACGCGGTGCACGCGGGCTCATGACCCAAGGACAGATCAAGGCGTCGGGAACCTGTTGCAGATGCGGCAATTGCCCCCGTGCAACACGCGAAAAATCAGGCTTCCTTGTTTTCCTTGATGTTCCAGCCCAGCACGGTCTCGGCGCCCTTGCCGCCCTTGTCCGTCTGTTCCCAGTACTGCTGCTTGACCTTGGCGGCCTGGAATGCGAACTGCACCAGCACCGCATCGCCACCCTGCTCGG
>CAMATD010000044.1 GCA_945860785.1 Variovorax sp. YR752
GGTGCTGATCGAAGAAGGTGAAGACGCCGGCCTCGCCTACCGCGGCACCTTCGTGATCGACCCGCACGGCAAGATCAAGACCATCGAAGTGCACGACAACGGCATCGGCCGCGACGCCGCCGAACTGCTGCGCCGCGTGAAGGCTGCCCAGTACGTGGCCGCCCACCCGGGTGAAGTCTGCCCCGCCAAGTGGACCGAAGGCGCCGAAACGCTGCAGCCTTCGTTCGACCTCGTCGGCAAGATCTAAGCGCTCCCGAGCGAAAGCCCGGGTGCTCTCAAAGCCCCGGGCTTTTTTGTTTCCCGTTGATAGTTTTCAGATATCGAAAGTGAGTCCGTCATGCTCGACGCCAGCACCAAAGCCCAATTGAAGAGTTACCTCGAACGCGCCACGCAGCCGATCGAGATTGTCGCCTCGCTCGACGACAGCAAGGCCTCGGGCGAACTGTTGTCGCTGCTGAAGGACGTCGCAGAGTCGTCGCCGCTGGTCAAGCTGACCGAAAGCCGCGACGACAACCATCGCAAGCCTTCTTTCTCGGTCAATCGCCCGAGCGAGAACCACGGCCCGCGCTTCGCCGGCCTGCCGATGGGCCATGAATTCACCTCGCTGATCCTTGCATTGCTGCAGATCGGCGGCTACCCGCCCAAGGTCGAACAAGCCGTGCTGGACCAGATCCACGCGCTCGACGGCGACTTCGAGTTCGAGATCTACGTCTCGCTCACTTGCCACAACTGCCCCGACGTGGTCCAGGCGCTGAACCTGATGGCCGTGCAAAATCCGCGCATCCGCACCACGATGATCGAAGGCGGCACCTTCCAGGACGAAGTCAAGGAACGCCAGGTGATGGCCGTGCCGACCGTGTTCCTGAACGGCACCGAGTTCGGCCAGGGCCGCATGAGCCTGGAAGAAATCCTCGCCAAGATCGACACCAGCGGTGTCGAACGCGAAGCGAAGAAGATCGCCGCCCAGGACCCGTTCGACGTGCTGATCGTTGGTGGTGGCCCGGCGGGTGCCGCAGCCGCCGTGTATGCGGCGCGCAAGGGCATCCGTACCGGCGTGGCCTCCGAGCGCTTCGGCGGCCAGGTGCTCGACATGCTAGGCATCGAGAACTTCATCTCGATCAAGGAAACCGAAGGCCCGAAGTTCGCCCACGCGCTCGAAGAGCATGTGCGCGACTACGACGTCGACATCATGAACCTGCAGCGCGCCAAGGCGCTGGTGCCGGGCAAGGACCTCATCGAGGTGCAGCTCGAAAGCGGCGCCTCGCTCAAAGCCAGGTCGCTCATCATCTCGACCGGTGCGCGCTGGCGCAACATCAACGTGCCCGGCGAGTACGAGTTCAAGAACAAGGGCGTGGCCTACTGCCCGCACTGCGACGGCCCGCTGTTCAAGGGCAAGCGCGTCGCGGTGATCGGTGGCGGCAATTCGGGCGTCGAAGCGGCGATCGATCTGGCCGGTATCGTCGGCCATGTCACGCTGATCGAATTCGACACCGCGCTGCGTGCCGACGCCGTGCTGCAACGCAAGCTCAACAGCCTGAAGAACGTCGATGTGTTCACCAACGCGCAGACCACCGAGATCACCGGCGACCAGAAGGTCAACGGCCTGGTCTACAAGGACCGCGCGTCGGGCGAGTTGAAGACGGTGGAACTCGAAGGCGTGTTCATCCAGATCGGCCTCGTGCCCAACACCGACTGGCTCAAGGGCGTGGTCGAACTGACGAAGCACGGCGAAATCGTTGTCGACGCCAGGGGACAGACCTCGGTGCCGGGCGTGTTCGCTGCGGGCGACGTGACGACCGTCCCGTTCAAGCAGATCATCATCGCGGCCGGCGACGGCGCGAAGGCGGCGCTCGGTGCTTTCGACCACCTGATCCGGACTTCGGCGCCGGCTGAAGAAGCGGTGGCCGCGGCAGTTGCTGCCTGATCGTTAAAGAGAAGATGGGCGCTGGCGCCCATCTCAACGGGACGAGGGGCTGTCAATTCGACGGCCCCTTTTTCCTGGGTGCTCAGTAATTCAGCCGCTCCGGCCGCAGCTCCTGCAGGATCGTGGTTGCGATCTCCTCGATCGACTTCGTGGTGGTCGAGAGCCAGCGGATGCCGGCGCGCCGCATCATGGCTTCGGCCTCGCTCACTTCATGGCGGCAGTTCTCCAGGCTCGCATAGCGCGAATCGGGCCGCCGTTCGTTGCGGATCTCGCTGAGCCGCTCGGGCTGGATCGTCAGGCCGAAGATCTTCTTGCGGTGCGGCATCAGCGCCGGCGGCAGCTGGCGGCGGTCGAAATCCTCGGGAATCAGCGGGTAGTTGGCCGCCTTCAGGCCGTGCTGCATCGCCAGATAGAGCGAGGTGGGCGTCTTGCCGCTGCGGCTCACGCCGACCAGGATCACGTCGGCACCCTGCAGGTCGCGGTTGCTCTGGCCGTCGTCGTGCGCCAGGCTGAAATCGATGGCCGCGATGCGGGCGTTGTATTCCTTGCTCTTGCTCACGTCGCTGAAGCGGCCGATCCGGTGGTTCGATTTCACCGCCAGCTCGATTTCCAGTGGCCGCACGAAGGTGCCGAACATGTCGAGCAGCATGCCCTTGCAGCCGGTTTCGATCACTTCCAGCACGTCCATGTTGGCCAGCGTGGTGAAGACGATGGGGCGTACGCCCTCGAGTTCGGCCGTATGGTTGATCTGCCGCACGGCCTGGTGCGCCTTGTCGACCGTGTCGGTGAAAGGCAGCCGGACATGGCGCGGCTTCATCTCGAACTGGGCCAGCACGGCGTTACCGAAAGTTTCAGCGGTGATGCCGGTGCTGTCGGAAATGAAGAAAACAGTGCGTGTGTGCATGGTGTAGCTCTCGCGGCCTTGTCCTGCGGCGCGCGCGACCTTGCCACGCCTACAATTTGGGCCATTATCGGGAATCCGCTTTCCCAACCCCCAATTCTTTCCATGCACACCGCGACCGCACCCAAAGCAACGACAACGATCGTGCCGCGCCGTCTGCATGCAGCACCGGTTTCAACTTCTGGAGCTTCCCCATGTCTGCACTTTTCGACGCGACCGCCCTGGTCGTACCGTTTGAAAACCTGAGAATGACCGACGTCGAGGCGGTTGGCGGCAAGAACGCCAGCCTCGGCGAAATGATCTCGCAGCTGCCGCAGGGCGTGCGGGTGCCGACCGGTTTCGCGACCACGGCGCACGCATTCCGCCAGTTCCTGGCCCACGATGGCCTGGCCGACAAGATCAGCAAGCGGCTCGCCGCGCTGGACACCGAAGACGTGTGCGCACTGGCCACTGCCGGCGCCGAGATCCGCGCCATGGTCGAATCCCAGCCTTTCCCGGCCGACCTGCAGAAAGCCATCGGCGAGGCCTTTGCCACGCTGAGCGCCGGCAATCCGTCCGCCTCGTTCGCCGTGCGTTCCTCCGCTACGGCAGAGGACCTGCCCGACGCCTCGTTCGCCGGTCAGCAGGAAACCTTCCTCAACGTGGTCGGCATCGAGGACGTGCTGCACAAGATGAAGGAGGTGTTCGCCTCCCTCTACAACGACCGTGCCATCAGCTACCGCGTGCACAAGGGCTTCGAGCACGACGTGGTCGCGCTCTCGGCCGGCGTGCAGCGCATGGTGCGCTCCGATCTCGGCGCCGCTGGCGTGATGTTCACCATCGACACCGAATCGGGCTTCGACCAGGTGGTGTTCATCACTTCGAGCTACGGCCTCGGTGAAACGGTGGTGCAGGGCGCCGTGAACCCCGACGAGTTCTATGTGCACAAGCCGACGCTGCGCGCCGGCAAGCGCGCCGTGATCCGCCGCAACCTCGGCTCCAAGCTGATCCAGATGGAGTTCGCGACGGCCGAAGAGAAAAAGGCCAGCGGCAAGCTGGTCAAGACCACCGACGTCAAGGCCGAGCAGCGCAACCGCTATTCGCTGAGCGACGCCGATGTCGAACAACTGGCCAAGTACGCGCTGGTCATCGAAGAACACTACGGCCGCCCGATGGACATCGAGTGGGGCAAGGACGGCACCGACGGCCATCTCTACATCCTGCAGGCGCGCCCCGAAACGGTGAAGAGCCAGCAGCAGGGCAAGGCCGAGCAGCGCTACAAGCTGCTGGGCAAGGGCGCAGTGCTCGCCGAAGGCCGTGGCATCGGCCAGAAGATCGGCACCGGCCCCGTGCGCCTCGTGCACAACATCAGCGAGATGGACAAGGTGCAGGCCGGCGACGTGCTCGTCACCGACATGACCGACCCCAACTGGGAACCGGTGATGAAGCGCGCTGCCGCCATCGTCACCAACCGCGGCGGACGCACCTGCCACGCGGCCATCATTGCGCGCGAACTCGGCATTCCGGCTGTGGTCGGCTGCGGCGACGCGACCGACCTGCTCAAGGACGGCACGCTGGTCACCGTGAGCTGCGCCGAGGGCGATACCGGCTTCATCTACGACGGCCTGCTCGAAACCGAAGTGACCGAAGTGCAGCGCGGCGTGATGCCCGAGATCGACATCAAGCTCATGATGAACGTCGGCAACCCGCAGCTGGCCTTCGACTTCGCGCAGCTGCCGAACCACGGCGTGGGCCTGGCGCGTCTCGAGTTCATCATCAACAACAACATCGGCGTGCACCCGAAGGCGATCCTCGACTATCCGAACGTCGACAACGACCTGAAAAAGGCCGTCGAATCGGTGGCTCGCGGCCATGCCTCGCCGCGCGCCTTCTACGTCGACAAGGTGGCCGAAGGCATCGCGACCATCGCCGCCGCCTTCTGGCCCAAGCAGGTGATCGTGCGCCTGTCGGACTTCAAGTCGAACGAGTACCGCAAGCTGATCGGCGGCAGCCGCTACGAGCCGGAAGAAGAGAACCCGATGCTGGGCTTCCGCGGTGCCGCGCGCTACCTGAGCGCCGATTTCGGCGAAGCCTTTGCCATGGAATGCGAGGCGCTCAAGCGCGTGCGCAATGAGATGGGCCTCGTCAACGTGCAGATCATGGTGCCCTTCGTGCGCACCCTGGGCCAGGCCGAGCGCGTGACCACGCTGCTGGGCGAGCACGGCCTCAAGCGCGGCGAGAACGAACTCAAGCTGATCATGATGTGCGAGGTGCCGAGCAACGCGATCCTGCCCGAGGAGTTCCTGAAGTACTTCGACGGCTTCTCGATCGGCTCGAACGACCTGACCCAGCTCACGCTGGGCCTGGACCGCGACTCGGGCCTCGAGCTGCTGGCGGCCGATTTCGACGAGCGCGACCCGGCCATCAAGGCGCTGCTGAGCCGTGTCATCAAGGCCTGCAAGGCCGAGGGCAAGTACGTCGGCATCTGCGGCCAGGGCCCCAGCGACCACCCGGACTTCGCGCTCTGGCTGGCGGAGGAGGGGATCGAATCGATCTCCCTCAATCCCGACAGCGTGATCGACACCTGGCAGCTGCTCGCGAACCGCTGAAGCCCCCGGATGGCGGAAATCCCCATGGGGGGATTCCCGCTACACGAGGGTGTTATTGAAACGAATTGCGTATTTGATGCCAGTCTTGTGAGACTCACGGGCGCATCCCGGAAGGGAAGACCACCATGATTCTTGTCAAGACGCAAACGGGTCAGCAGACCCTGAAGGACCGTTCGGTCCCCCTGTCGCCGCGCCAGCGTTCGGCCTTCATCCTGTTCGACGGCAAACGCTCGGTCGACGAGGTGCTGGCCAATGGCATGGGCATCGCGCGCGAGGACATCGACCAGATGGTCGCGCTGGGCCTGCTGGAGCCTGTGGAGGGCAATGCGGCGCCAGCGGTGGCGGGCAGCGCACCCGCCGAGGCGGCGAAACCGGTCGCACCGACCGCACCCGTGGCGGGCGCTTCCGGGCGCAGCAAGCAGCAGCGCTACAAGGATGCCTATCCCATCGCGACCCAGCTCACGGGCAGCCTGGGGCTGATGGGGTTCCGGCTCAACCTCCAGGTCGAAGGCACCACGGGCTACGACGACCTGGTGGCGCTGGCGCCCAAGATCCGCGCGGCGGTCGGTCCGGAGAAGGCCGCGGCCCTGGACAAGGCCCTCAACGACTGAGGTGCCTTGCCGGAATGTCAATTTCAAGTCTATAATCAAAAAATTTGCCTTGCCACACTGCGCCCGACGCTGCAGGTGGCTTTTCCTCTTCCACGGAAGAATCCACAAGGAGTGCCATGCGTCACTACGAAATCATTTTGCTGATCCACCCGGATCAGAGCGAACAAGTTCCGGCCATGCTGGAGCGTTACAAGGGCCTGATCACGGCCGGCGGCGGCAAAGTCCACCGCGTTGAAGACTGGGGCCGCCGTCAGCTGGCTTACCAGATCAACAAGCTCAACAAGGCCCACTACCTGTGCGTCAACATTGAAGCTGAACAGACCGTGATGGGCGAACTCGAACACGCGTTCAAGTTCAACGATGCCGTGCTGCGTCACCTCACCGTTCAGAAGAAGAAGGCCGACACCGGTCCTTCGTCGATGATGAAGACGGTCGAGCGCGAAGAAGCCCGCAAGGCCCAGCAGGCCGAATACGCCGCCAACAACAACTGATGGCGTGACTGCTGCCGCTGTGGCAACGGGGGTGAATCAGCTGTTGCTGACCGCCTCGGTTGCCGAACTCGGAGCCTTGCGATTCACGCCCGCCGGCCTTCCCGTCATCGATCTGAAGCTCGACCACGAGTCGACGCTCTTGGAGGCAGGAAAAGCCAGGCAGGTGAAGACGGCCCTCAAGGCCGTTGCCTTCGGCGCCATCGCCGAACGGCTCGCAAAGCAGTCGATGGGAAGTCTCTGGCGTTTTCAGGGGTTTCTCGCGACACCGGGCAATGGCAAGCATCCGGTCCTGCACATCCAGGATTTTCAGCAAGATTAATTTTCGACAAGAGGTCCCCAAATGGCCACGTTCAAGAAATTCAACAAAGACACGCGCCCGAAGCGCAACACCCAGTCGCTGCTGTTCAAGCGCAAGCGCTTCTGCCGTTTCACCGTCGCTGGCGTCGAAGAAATCGACTACAAGGACATCGACACGCTGCGTGACTTCATCAGCGAAAACGGCAAGATCATCCCCGCACGCCTGACCGGCACGCGCGCGATCTACCAGCGCCAGCTCAACACCGCCATCAAGCGCGCCCGCTTCCTGGCCATGGTCCCGTACAGCGACCAACACCGCGTCTAAGGAGCCGACACTATGCAAGTCATTCTTCTGGACAAGGTCGTCAACCTCGGCACCCTCGGCGAAATCGTCAAGGTCAAGGACGGTTACGCACGCAACTTCCTGATTCCGTCGGGCCGCGCTCGCCGCGCCACCGCTGCCAACAAGGCCGAATTCGAAGCCAAGCGCGTCGAACTCGAAAAGGCTGCGGCCGCCAAGCTGGCCGAATCGCAAGCCCAGGGCGAAAAGCTCGGCGGTTCGACCGTCAAGCTGACGCAAAAGGCTGGCGTCGACGGCCGCCTGTTCGGCTCGGTCACCAACGGCGACATCGCTGAAGAGCTGGGCAAGCAAGGCTACAAGATTGCCAAGTCGCAAGTGCGCCTGCCCAACGGCCCGATCAAGGTCGTCGGCGACAGCACCGTGAGCGTTTCGCTGCACACCGACGTGGTCGTCGAGATCACCGTCACGGTCTACGGCGAAACCGCCTGATCGCGCGGCGCCTCGTGCGCTGCCACAAAAGCCGCCTCCGGGCGGCTTTTGTTTTTGTTGTCCCGGTTTGTTCAGTGGCTGTCCACAGGGTTTTGCACAGCACGTTCACAGCTTTATGCGTGGCGTCGTCTTCTTGGCGCGCGTAGCATGCCCGTTCATTACCAAGGTCCCATGTCCGCCGCTTTTTCCTATGCCGACGCCAATCCGTCGGCCGACCGCCAGATCGCCCAACTGCGCATTCCGCCTCACTCCATCGAGGCCGAATCGAGCGTGCTGGGTGGCCTGCTGCTCGACAACAGCGCCTGGGACCGCATGGGCGACCTGCTGGTCGACGGCGACTTCTATCGCCATGAACACAAGCTGATCTACGCGGCCGTCGGCGGGCTGATCAACGCCAGCAAGCCGGCCGACGTCATCACCGTCTACGAGCAACTCCAGAACCTCGGCAAGGCCGACGAGATCGGCGGGCTGGTCTACCTGAACTCGCTCGCGCAGTACGTGCCGAGCGCGAGCAACATCCGGCGCTATGCCGAGATCGTGCGCGAACGCTCGATCCTGCGAAAGCTGGTGTCCGCCGCCGACGAAATCGCGACGCAGGCCTTCAACCCGCAGGGCAAGCAGGTCGACAAGATCCTCGACGAGGCCGAGCAGAAGATCTTCAACATCGGCGAAGAAGGCACGCGGATGAAGCAGGGCTTCCAGAGCATGGATGCCCTGGTGGTCGAACTGCTCGACCGCGTGACCGAGATGGCCGAGAACCCGAACGACATCACGGGCGTGCGCACCGGCTTCCATGATTTCGACAAGATGACCTCGGGCCTGCAGCCGGGCGACATGATCGTGCTGGCCGCGCGTCCGTCGATGGGCAAGACCTCGCTCGCGATCAACATCGCCGAGCACGTGGCGCTGAACGAGGGGCTGCCGGTGGCGGTGTTCTCGATGGAAATGGGCGCCTCGCAGCTGGCGGTGCGTATCGTCGGTTCGATCGGCCGCATCGACCAGGGGCACCTGCGCACCGGCAAGCTCAGCGACGAGGAATGGCCGCGCCTCACCGAGGCCATCGAGAAGCTGCGCACCGTGTCGCTGCACATCGACGAAACGCCGGGCCTGTCCACCAGCGAACTGCGTGCGAATGCGCGCCGGCTGGCCCGCCAGTACGGGCGTCTGGGCCTGATCGTGGTCGACTACCTGCAGCTCATGTCGACCAGCATGGGCGACGAGAACCGCGCCACGGCCGTGGGTGAAATCTCGCGCGGCCTGAAGATGCTGGCCAAGGAGCTCAAGTGCCCGGTGATCGCGCTGTCGCAGCTCAGCCGCGGCGTGGAAAGCCGCACCGACAAGCGCCCCATGATGAGCGACTTGCGCGAATCCGGCGCCATCGAGCAGGACGCGGACATTATCATGTTCATCTACCGCGACGACTACTATGACAAGAACAGCAAGGAGCCGGGCGTGGCCGAGGTGATCATCAGCAAGCACCGGAACGGACCGACCGGCACCATCAAGCTGGCGTTCCTCAAGCCGATCACGAAGTTCGAGAACCTGGCTGGCTACGGCCACAACGACGAGTACTGAGGCTTCGCTGCGAGGGATGCCCTCGGCGCCTATTTCCGCTGCACTATCCGCAACTTCGCTTCGGCCGTCTCGGCTTTCACTTGCCGCAGCATGTCGGCCAGCGTCTTGCCCGGCTCGTCGCGAAAGCGCTCGGGCAGCACGTCGACCACGTCCATGCGGTCGACACGAAAGCCGCGAAAGTCGTTGCGCAACTCGCACCAGGTCGAAAGCGTCCAGACCTTGCCCCAGTAGAAGCAGCCGAGCGGCCGCACCGTGCGTTCGCTGGCATCGCCCGACACATCGCGGTAGTCGAGGCGCAGCTTGTTGTGCGACTGCACCGCCTCGCGCAGCGTCTGCAGCCGGGCGCCCATGACGTCGTCCAGACCCAGTGCGGGCGCATAGAGCGCCAGTGCTTCCGCGGAAACGCGCGCCGCCGGCGGCAGCACCGAGAGGATCTTGCCCAGCCCCGTTTCGATGTCGCGCGCCAGCGCCGGATCGACCCAGCTTTGCGCGAGCCGCGCCGCGGCCACGAGCGCCGAAGCCTCGTCCTGCGTGAACATCAGCGGCGGTAGTTCGAAGCCCACGCCCAGCCGGTAACCCACACCGGCTTCGCCTTCGATCGGCACGCCCTGGTGCTGCAGGTCGGCCACGTCGCGGTACACCGTGCGCTCCGACACCTCGAGGCGCTGCGCGAGGAAGGCAGCCGTGGTGAGCCTGCGCCCGCGAATGAGCTGCACGAGTTGGAAGAGGCGGTCGGCGCGGCGCATCAGCGTGTTCCGGCGAGTTTCTTCGCGAAGTCTTCGACGAAGTAGCGCTTGCCGCGCTGCACGACCGTGTGGCCTTCGGCTTCGAGCTTCGTCATCTGCGCCTCGATGCCGCCGGGGTACTTGGGATTGAGTTCGCCGCCGATCTTGAGCGTGCGCCAGTACGGCGTCTTGTCCTCTGCCTCGAGGACTTCTTCGGTGGCGTGCGCGACCATGTGCGCAAAGATCGCCGTGGTCACGGTGCAGCCGATGGTCGCGCGGTGGCGCACCACGACGTCCTCGCCAATGCCGAGCACGGTCGCGAGCCGGCCCTCGGGAACGCCGCGCATCGCTTCCTCGACTTCGCGTGGGGAAGGCGTGGCGATGGTGCCCTCGCCGTGCCGCTTGCGCATGGGAAGAGGGATTTCCTTGACGTTCGGCAGGTGAGGGTAGCTGGCGAGCCTGTCGCGCCAGCTCTTCTGGGTGCTCATGAAACTCCGATATGGATCGCCACCTTGTCCGGCCCCTCGTAGGCTTCGAAATCGCTCTGGTAGCGGCGCGCGATTTCCGGGTGCGCCTCGAAATACTGCCAGATGCGCTGCCAGGTGGCGATCACCATCTGCGGCATCTCGCCCTGGCCGTTGAAGACGAGGTAGTCGCCGGCCTCGACGGCGACGCCACCTGCGCCGCCCGAGACGGCCACGCCCACGGTGATGTCGAAGGCGCCATGCGCGTCGGATTCGTAAGCGGAGTAGACGCCGAAAATATGCAGGTCGCTGGTGCGGTTGGGCGTCGATGCGTAGGTCTGCTCGCCGAAGAAACGGCGCCACAGCGCGCCGATGCGGGCCGTCGCGGGATCGTTCTCTTCGCGGTTGGTGGTGCGGGCCGCAAGGCCTGCGACCTGGAAGGCGTCGTGGTGTTGGCGGACGGGTTCCATCGGGTTCTTCTCCTGCATAGATGATGTTGGAGTCGCGGTGCTCAGAGCGCGAGCGTTTTCAGGTCGGCCTTCATGGCCTGGGCGACCAGTGCCATGTCGGCATCGGTCACGTCGAACATGCCGAAGCGGAATTTGTAGCCCCATTGCTTGGGGTTCTCGATGAAGGCAAGGCGTTCGATCAGCGGTGCGATGGGTGCCTCGTGCGCGGCCGCATAGGCCACGTCGCGGCGCCACGGGACAAAGTCATTGCCCATGTCGAATTCGTACGGTTCGCCAGGCTGCACGATGCCGACCGAGACAAAGCTCTGGAGCTTGTCCGTGCCGCCGAACACCGTGGCCGGCGAGTAGTAGGCCACGCGATCGCCCGCCGCGATGCGCTTGAGCGGGCCGAGCTTGCCGTGGCCGACCTGCATGAAGCCGAGCGGCCGGTGGTCGCGCCCGCGCCGGGCGTGTTCGGCGCTGGCGACGGCGATCCAGTTGCGTGGCGTCATGGCGGTCTACTCCAGCGAATGCAGGCCGACTTCGTTGCCTTCGGTGTCGCGCAGATGGGCGATGAAGCCCATGCCGGGCGGCAGTGCGGACTTGGGCGCCACGATCTGCCCGCCGGCCGCCTCGACCCGCGCGAGCACGGCATCGATGCTCGGCAATCGAGGTAGATGCGGATGCCGCCGCCAGCGCGTGCGCTGGCATTCGCTCCGGCCTGCAGGGCGCCGCCGGTGGCGGGATCGTCGTAGGGGAACACGGCCAGCGTCTCGCCGCCGAAGTTCTCGCGGCGCAGCTTGCGGGCCAGCACGGTTTCGTAGAAGGCCTGAGCGCGGTCCAGGTCGGTGACCGGGATCTCGAACCAGTTGATGGCGTTTGGCATGAAGGGCTCTCTTTCGTTGCGTTGGAAGGAGCCCTGATGGTGCGACCCGGCTCCTGACAACGTCTTGTCAGGAGCCTGTCACCACGGGCGAAAAAAAGCCCGCGATGCTCGTGGGAGCATGCGCGGGCTTGGTCAGCCTCGAGCCGGCAGCGTTTAGAGCACGTCGCTGGCGAAGTCGGCCAGGCGCGAGCGTTCGCCGCGCGCCAGCGTGATGTGCCCGCCGTGCGGCCAGCCCTTGAACTTGTCGACCGCGAAGGTCAGGCCCGAGGAGCCTTCCGTCAGGTACGGCGTGTCGATCTGCGCGAGGTTGCCCATGCAGATGATCTTGGTGCCCGGGCCGGCCCGGGTGATCAGCGTCTTCATCTGCTTGGGCGTCAGGTTCTGCGCCTCGTCGATGATCACGTACTTGTTCAGGAAGGTGCGTCCGCGCATGAAGTTCATGCTCTTGACCTTGATGCGGCTGCGGATCAGCTCGTTGGTGGCCGCGCGGCCCCACTCGCCGCCGTCGCCCTTGGCGAGGAACTCGAGGTTGTCGTCGAGCGCGCCCATCCAAGGGCCCATCTTTTCTTCTTCAGTACCGGGCAGGAAGCCGATGTCCTCGCCCACGCTCACCGTGGCGCGGGTCATGATGATCTCGGTGTAGCGGCGGTCGTCGAGCACCTGCGTGAGGCCCGAGGCCAGCGCCATCAGCGTCTTGCCGGTGCCGGCCGTGCCGGTCAGCGTGACGAAGTCGACTTCCGGGTCCATCAGCAGGTTCATCGCGAAGTTCTGCTCGCGATTGCGCGTGTTCACGCCCCAGACCGCATTCTTGCCCGAGCTGTAGTCCTTGAGCGTCTTGAGCACCGCGGTCTTGTCGCGGATTTCGGTGACGCGCGCGTACATGCTCGGCTCGCCGGGGGCCTCGAAGTAGACGAACTGGTTGATGTAGAGGTTGGGCACCAGCGGACCGCTGATCCGGTAGAAGGTGTTGCTGCCGCTCTGCCAGCTCTCGACCGTCTTGCTCTGGCGGGTCCAGAAGTCGGGCGGCAGCGCGAGCGAGCCTGCATAGAGCAGGTCGCCGTCTTCCAGTGTCTTGTCGTTCTGGTAGTCGTCGGCGGCCAGGCCCAGCGCACGCGCCTTGACGCGCATGTTGATGTCCTTGGACACCAGCACCACTTCCTGCTTCGGGTGGCCGGGCTGGTCCTTGGCGTAGAGGTCGCGCAGCGCCTGCACCACGCCGAGGATCTGGTTGTCGGCCTTGCCCTGGGGCAGGCTGAGCGGCAGCGAGTAGTCGAGCGGGGCCGTCTGGAAGAACAGCTTGCCGCCGGCCTCGCGGTGGCCCGTGGTGTCGAGCTTCAGGCCCTTGGCGATGTCGGCGCCTTGCGGGGCGGCCAGTGCGTCGAGCGTGCGGCTGGTCTGGCGGCCGTTGAGTGCGACTTCCGTGGTGCCTTTCTTGTGGCCGTCGAGCTCTTCCAGCACGATCATCGGCAGGAAGATGTCGTGCTCTTCGAAGCGGAACAGGCACATCGGGTCGTGCAGCAGCACATTCGTGTCGAGCACGAACAGCTTGGCCGGGCCGGTGGACTTGGCGCGTTTGGGGCGTGCCGGAGCTTGCGGTGCCGGGGCGGGCACGTAGGTCGGCGCGGCGACCGTCGGGACCCGGGTCTCGACCTGGATGGCGGCTTGCTGCTGCGGGGCGCTCACCGGCGCAGGCGCCGGCCTGGATTTGGCCCGGCGCGATGGGCGTGCGGTGTCGCCGCCGCCTGCGGCCTCCGAACCCAGGCTGTCGAACAGCTCCAGCGGTGCGGTCCGCTGGCGGCGGCTTCGTCAGCGCGTTGATCGCCGGAGCGGCGCGACCCTCTGTGCGAGGAGCGGGCGGGCGCGTCGAGCGCGTCCGGCGAGAGCAATGCGGCGCGTTTCGTGGGGGCGGGAGGCCATGGCATGTGTCAGGTCGCTCGCAGGAAAGTGGAAACCAGAAAACGAAAAAGCCGCCTGAAGACCAAGGCGGCTTTGTTCGGGGGATGCGGTCGTGGAGCTCAACGGCATGAGGCCATTATGCACACCGCAGATGACACCCCAGAGTCTCTTTTACGCGCTGCGTTGGGCAATTCCCACGCAAAGACGCAAAAGCGCACGTCTGGCGCTTCTTGCTGCGGTCAGGCGGCCTTCTTGAGCGCCTTGACTGCCTTGAGCACGTCGTCGACGTGACCCGGAACCTTGAGCCCGCGCCATTCGGCCTTCAGGATGCCGTCGGCGCCAATCAGGAAGGTGCTGCGTTCGATGCCCTTGACCTTCTTGCCGTACATGATCTTGTTCTTGACCACGCCGAACATGTGGCACATCTTTTCTTCGGTGTCAGCGATCAGCTCGAAGGGGAGTTCGAGCTTGGCCTTGAATTCGTCGTGCGACTTCATGTTGTCGCGGGAGACGCCGAAAACGGTGGCACCGGCTTTTTCGAAGTCCTTGTAGCGGTCGCGAAACTGCATGGCTTCGGTTGTGCAACCCGGAGTGTTATCTTTCGGGTAAAAATACATGACCAGCACGTGGCCGAGATGCGAGGTATTCGAGACCTTGAGGCCGCCCGTGGCGTTGGCGTCGAATTCAGGAATGGGTTTGTTGACAACGATCGCCATGAAACTTGTTTTCTCCGTTAGATTCCATGGATCGAGTTCTTTGGGGCAGGCTCGATGCACGGAGGATTGGTCGTTGCTAACTTTGGGGTAGCTGGCCTGTTCGTAACCCACTATTTTACCCCGAAAACACCCCTCTCAGTCAGCCACGGGGCTCTCCACCAACAGGGCGGCGATCACATGCCGGCCTTCGCCGGCCAGGATGTTGTAGGTTCTGCAGGCCGCAGGGGTGTCCATGGTCTCGACTCCCGTACGCTGTGCCATCAGGGGCTGGAGCCAAGCTGGCTGCGGGAACCGGATGCGGGTCCCGCTCCCGAAAATGATCAATTCAGCCCCCAGCGACGCGAGTTGCGCTAGGTGTTCGGGGCCGATTTCGTCGAAACAGGTGCAATTCCACGCGAAACGCTCGCCGCGCGAGCCGACGACCACGCTGCCCTCGACCTTTTCGTTGTTGATCGCGACCCAGCCGGGGCCGTGTGCGGTGAGGGACTGGGCGTCGGATTTGTCGGGCTGGAGCTTCATCGGGGCACTGGGAACTGTGGTCAAATTATAGGTTTTCCCCAGTGACACGCGGCCTTCAGGGGCCTTTGACCTTCGAGTAAACCCGCCCGGGAGGGCCTTTTGACGCAGCTCAAGAAATCGGCTAAGCTGGCCAACGTTCTCTACGACATCCGCGGCCCCATCATGGGCGCCGCCAAGCAGATGGAGGAGGACGGCCAGAAGATCATCAAGCTCAATCTCGGCAATCTCGCCGTGTTCGGCTTCGATGCGCCCGAGGAAATCCAGCAGGACATGATCCGCAACCTGCCGACCTCGGCGGGCTATGCGGACAGCAAGGGCGTCTTTGCCGCGCGCAAGGCCGTGATGCACGAGACCCAGAAGCAGGGCATTGCCGGCGTCACGCTCGACGACATCTACCTGGGCAACGGTGCCAGCGAACTGATCGCCATGGCCACGAACGCGCTGCTGAACGACGGCGACGAAATGCTGCTGCCGGCCCCCGATTACCCGCTGTGGACCGCTTCTTCCAGCCTGTCGGGCGGCACGCCGGTGTACTACCTGTGCGACGAAGCCAACGGCTGGATGCCCAACCTGGACGACATCCGCGCCAAGATCACGCCCCGCACCAAGGGCATCGTGGTCATCAACCCGAACAACCCGACCGGCGCGCTCTATTCCGACGCGCTGCTCAAGAGCATCATCGCCATCGCGCGCGAGCACGGCCTCGTGATCTTTGCCGACGAGGTCTACGACAAGGTGCGGTACGACGGCGTGAAGCACACCGCCATCGCCAGCCTGTCGACCGACGTGCTCACGCTCACCTTCAATTCGCTCTCCAAGAGCTACCGCTCGTGCGGCTACCGCGCCGGCTGGCTCGTGGTGTCGGGCGACAAGCGCGGCGCGCTGGACTACATCGAGGGCCTGAACATGCTCTCGAATATGCGCCTGTGCGCCAACGTGCCGGGCCAGTGGGCGATCCAGACGGCCCTGGGCGGCTACCAGAGCATCAACGACTTGGTGGGCGACGGCGGGCGCCTGCGCCGCCAGCGCGACCTGGCCTACGAGCTGATCACCGCCATTCCGGGCGTGAGCTGCGTCAAGCCGAGCGCGGCGCTCTACATGTTTCCCAAGCTCGACCCGAAGGTCTACCCGATCGAGGACGACCGCCAGTTCTTCCTCGAGCTGCTGAAGGAAACCCGCGTGATGCTGGTGCAGGGCACCGGCTTCAACTGGGCCACGCCGGACCACTTCCGCATCGTGTTCCTGCCTCATGAGGACGACCTGCGCGAGGCCATCAACCGCATCGCGAAGTTCCTGGAGCAGTACCGCTTGCGCCGCAAGACGGGACCATGAAATCCGCCTGCATCGCTGCGGCGCTCTCGCTCGCCGCGCTATCCGCCGGTGCCGCCGGAAAGGACCCGGTGGCGTTCTCGCACAACGACTGGGAGGTGACCTGCGACAACACGCGCACCTGCCGCGCAGCAGGCTACCAGTCGGAAAGCGGGCCTTCGGATCCGGTGTCGATGCTCATCACCCGCGCCGCGGGGCCCGGTACGGCCATCAACATCGAGCTGCAGATCGGCGGTGAGGGCGAGGTCAAGGGGCCGCTGCGCTTCAAGGTCGGCAAGGCCACCGTGGCCGGCCTCGCTGGCGGCAGCGCGAAGCTCGATGCGGACCAGGTCCGCACCATCCTGCCGGAGCTACTCAAGAACGACGACGCTGCCGTGACGGGTGGCAGCAAGAAGTGGACGCTGTCGCTCGCCGGCCTCAACGCGGTGCTGCTGAAGATGGACGAGCCCAAGGCCGCGTCGGGACGCCCGGTGCGCTCGTGCGGCGCGGCAGCAAGCCGGAGTCTTCCGTGTTGCCCCCGGTGCCGGCCCCCGTCGTGAACGTGGTCAAACCGCCGAAGGCGCGTCCCGGCGACGACGCGCTAGCCGCACGCATCTTCCCGTCGCTTGACCTGGGCGATGCCAAGGAACAGTGCAACAACCGCGACGACATCAACGCCAAGGCGCTGACCGTCTCGCGCCTGAGCGACCGCAAGGTGCT
Source organism: Variovorax sp. YR752 (assembly GCA_945860785.1). Lineage (GTDB taxonomy): Bacteria > Pseudomonadota > Gammaproteobacteria > Burkholderiales > Burkholderiaceae_C > Variovorax. The sequence goes on from CAMATD010000044.1 coordinate 16,861, forward strand.
GCTGTCCCTGGGCTGCGGCATGGGCGCCTACAACTACTCGAGCCTGCTCTGGATCGCCAACGACAAGCCGCCCTATGCGCCGGTGTCGATCGAGGCGAACGGCGATTTCGACGAAAAAGAGGCCAGCATCACCTCGGCCATGAAGGGCCGCGGCATCGGTGACTGCTGGTCGAGCGAAACCTGGCACTTCAACGGCAAGGACTTCGTGCGCACCGGCGCAGTCGGCGACGGCATGTGCCGCGGCTTTGCCGGCGGCGCCTGGAGCCTGCCGCGCTACGTCAGCCGCGTCGTGAGCGCGCCGCCTGCCACCCCATCCAAACCATGAACACGAATCTCCCAATGAAACCCATCCAAGTAGGCCTGCTCGGCATCGGCACGGTCGGCAGCGGCACCTTCAAGGTGCTCCAGCGCAACCAGGAAGAAATCAAGCGCCGCGCCGGCCGCAGCATCGAGATCACCATGGTGGCCGACCTCGACGTGGCACGCGCCCGCGCAGTGGTCGGTGAAGGCGTGAAGGTGGTCGACGACGCGCGCGCGATCATCGCCAACCCCGACATCGACATCGTCATCGAACTGATCGGCGGCTACGGCGTGGCGAAGCAACTGGTGCTCGAGGCCATCGCGGCCGGCAAGCACGTGGTCACCGCCAACAAGGCGCTGCTCGCCGTGCACGGCACCGAGATCTTCGCGGCCGCGCATGCCAAGGGCGTGATGGTGGCCTTCGAGGCCGCGGTGGCCGGCGGCATCCCGATCATCAAGGCGCTGCGCGAAGGCCTCACGGCCAACAGCATCCAGTGGCTGGCCGGCATCATCAACGGCACCACCAACTTCATCCTCTCCGAGATGCGCGACAAGGGGCTGGACTTCGCCACCGTGCTCAAGGAAGCCCAGCGCCTCGGCTACGCCGAAGCCGACCCGACCTTCGACATCGAAGGCGTCGACGCCGGCCACAAGGTCACGCTGATGAGCGCCATTGCCTTCGGCATTCCGGTACAGTTCGACAAGACGCACATCGAGGGCATCACCAAGCTCGCCGCGCAGGACATCAAGTACGCCGAACAGCTCGGCTATCGCATCAAGCTCTTGGGCATCACCAAGCGCACGGCCAAGGGCATCGAGCTGCGCGTGCACCCGTCGCTGGTGCCGTCGAAGCGCCTGCTGGCGAACGTCGAAGGCGCGATGAACGCGGTGGTGGTCCACGGCGACGCCGTCGGCACCACGCTCTACTACGGCAAGGGCGCAGGCAGCGAGCCGACCGCCAGCGCCGTGATCGCCGACCTGGTCGACATCACGCGCCTGCACACGGCCGACGCCGCGCACCGCGTGCCGCACCTGGCCTTCCATCCCGACGCGATGAGCGACCTGAAGGTGCTGCCGATGACCGAGGTCGTCACCAGCTACTACCTGCGCCTGCGCGTGGCCGACCAGGTCGGCGTGCTCGCCAAGGTGACGGGGCTGCTCGCCACCGCCGGCATCAGCATCGACGCGGGGCTGCAGCGCGAAGCCGACGAAGTGGGCGGCGAGGGTTCCACCCAGACCGACCTGATCATCCTCACGCACGACGCGCGCGAAGGCACCGTCAACGACGTGCTGGCCGAGCTGCAGGCGCTGCCCACCGTGCTGGAGCCGATCGTTCGCATTCGCAAGGAAGAGCTGTCCTGAGGACGGCACAAGAGACATACCGTGAACTACCTGAGCACCCGCGGCCACCCCGACCGCAAGCGTTTCTGCGAAATCCTTCTTGAAGGCCTCGCGCCCGATGGCGGCCTTTACCTGCCGGAACAGTATCCGCAGATCGACACCGCCACGCTCGCGAAATGGCGCGAGCTGCCGTATGCCGAGCTGGCCTTCGAGATCCTCTCGCTCTACATCGACGACATTCCGCCGGCCGACCTGAAGGCGATCTGCGCGAAGACCTACACCGCCGAGGTGTTCGGCACCGACGAGATCGTGCCGCTGCGCGAGCTCGAGGACGGCGTGTACCTCGAGGCCCTGTCCAACGGCCCCACGCTGGCCTTCAAGGACATGGCGATGCAGCTCCTGGGCAACCTGTTCGAGTACGAACTGGCCCGCCGCGGCGCGGAGCTCAACATCCTCGGCGCGACCAGCGGCGACACCGGCAGCGCGGCCGAGTACGCGATGCGCGGCAAGAAGGGCGTGCGCGTCTTCATGACCTCGCCCGACGGCCGCATGAGCCCGTTCCAGCAGGCGCAGATGTTCAGCCTGCAGGACGAGAACATCCACAACATCGCGATCACCGGCGTGTTCGACGACTGCCAGGACATCGTGAAGGCGGTGTCGAACGACCTGGGCTTCAAGCGCAAGTACCGCATCGGCACGGTCAACTCGATCAACTGGGCGCGGCTGCTCGCGCAGGTCGTCTACTACTTCGCGGGCTACTTCCAGGCCACGGCCAGCAACGAAAAGCCGGTGAGCTTCACCGTGCCCTCGGGCAATTTCGGCAATGTCTGCGCGGGCCATGTGGCGCGCACGATGGGCCTGCCGATCCAGTCGCTCATGGTTGCCACCAACGAGAACGACGTGCTCGACGAGTTCTTCCGCACCGGCATCTACCGCGTGCGTGGGGCCGCCGATACACACGAGACCTCGAGCCCCTCGATGGACATCAGCAAGGCCAGCAATTTCGAGCGCTTCGTGTTCGACCTGGTGGGGCGCGATGCCGGCAAGCTGCGCAAGCTGTTCGTGGAAGACCTGGGCCTCGAAGGCCGCTTCGACCTGAGCGGCGACCCAGCCTTCAAGCAGGCCGCGGAACGCTTCGGCTTCAAGAGCAGCCGCAGCACGCACGCCGACCGCCTGGCCACCATTCGCGACACCGACAAGCGCTTCGCCACGCTGATCGATCCGCACACGGCCGACGGCCTCAAGGCCGCGCGCGAGCACCTCGCGCCGGGTGTGCCGATGGTGGTGCTCGAAACCGCGCTGCCGATCAAGTTTGCGGAGACGCTCGTCGAAGCCCTGGGCCATGAGCCCGAGCGGCCGGCGAAGTTCGAAGGCATCGAGGCGCTGCCCAAGCGCGTGGTCAAGCTGCCGGCCGATGCCGAGGCCGTGAAGGCCTACATCGCTCAGAACTGTGACTGAGGCCCTCGGGGACCCGGCATGAAAGTCGTCGGCTTCGCCGGGTACTCGGGCGCGGGCAAGACCACGCTGGTGGAGCGCCTGATCCCCGCATTGAAGCGGAAGGGTCTGCGCATCTCGGTGGTCAAGCACGCGCACCACAAGTTCGACATCGACCATCCCGGCAAGGACACCTACCGCCACCGCGAAGCTGGTGCCTTCGAGGTGGTCGTCGCCTCCGACAAGCGCCTGGCGCTGATGCGTGAATTCGAGCAACCGGTCGAGCTCACGGTGCACCAGCTGCTGGCCGAGCTGCACTCGGCCGCCGACTGGGTGCTGGTCGAGGGCTTCCGGCACAGCGATGTGCTCAAGATCGAAGTCTGGCGCCTGCCCGAGGCGGGCGAACCGTCGCGGTCCATGCTCTACACCGACGATCCTTTCGTCACCGCCATTGCCACCGACGCGCCGGCCAGCCTGCCGGCGCCCACCGAGCGACCGCTGTTCGACCTCAACGACGCCGAGGCCATCGCGACGTGGCTGATCGCCAATGGCGACCGCTTCGAGTACAACCCGGAACACCATGGCTGACTCTCCCGTTCCGTTCTCCGCGTCCTCCTCGCGGCCTCCGCTGATGCCCCTCGACGAGGCCATCGCGCAGCTGCTGGCCAAGGCCGGGCCGAAGCTCCCCGACGAAAGCGTCGTCACCTTCGACGCCGATGGCCGTGTGCTCGCGCAGGACCTCGTCTCCGGCCTCACCGTGCCGCCGCGCGACAACAGCGCGATGGACGGCTATGCGGTGCGCGTGGCCGACTGCGCTGCGCCGGGCGCCGTGCTCCAGGTGACGCAGCGCATTCCCGTCGGCACCGTCGGCACGCCGCTCGCGGCCGGCACGGCGGCGCGCATCTTCACCGGTGCGCAGATTCCCGAGGGCGCCGATGCCGTCGTGATGCAGGAAGACACGGCTGCCACGCCGCAGGAAGGCAGCCTGGGTTCGGTGCGCATCGCGATCGTTCCCGCGGCCGGCCAATGGGTCCGCCGCGCGGGCGAGGACGTGGCCTCCGGCGACGTCGTGCTGAGGAAGGGCGAGCGCCTCACGCCTGGCGCGCTCGGCCTCGCGGCCAGCGTCGGCTTCCACAAGCTGCGGGTGGCCCGCAAGCCGCGCGTGGCGATGCTGTCCACCGGCGACGAACTGGTGATGCCCGGCGAGGTCGCCCCCGACGCGATGAAGCCCGGCGCGATCTACAACTCCAACCGCTTCTTCATGCGCGCCTTGCTGCACCGGCTGGGCTGCGAGGTGAACGACCTGGGCATCGTGCCCGACAACCGCGAGACCACCATCGCGGCGCTGCGCGACGCGTCCGAGACCAGCGACCTGATCATCACGACCGGCGGTGTTTCCGTCAGCGAGGAAGACCACATCCGCGCCGCGCTGCAGTCGCTCGGTGAGTTGCAGCTGTGGTCGCTGTCGATGAAGCCCGGCAAGCCTTTCGCCTATGGCTCGATCGCGCGCGGCAACGGGCAGGGCGTTTGCCATGTCACAGGGCTGCCAGGCAACCCGGTGTCGAGCTTCCTGACCTTCCTGATGCTCGTGCGTCCTTTCCTGCTGACGCTGCAGGGCGCCGATCGCGTGGCACCGGAGGCCGTGCAGATGCGCGCCGATTTCGATTGGCTGCGTGCCGACAAGCGCCGCGAATTCCTGCGCGCGCGGCGCAATGCCGCGGGCGGGCTCGACCTGTTCGCCAACCAGAGCTCGGGCGTGCTGACCTCGATGGTCTGGGGCGACGGCGTGGTCGACAACCCCTCGGGCCAGACGATCAAGTCGGGCGACATCGTGAGTTTCATTCCCTTCGCCTCGCTGCTGGCCTGAAGCGCATGAAGGTCCAGATCCGTTATTTCGCCTCGGTGCGCGAGGCGCTTTCCAGCAGCAACGAAACCGTCGACACCCACGCCGAAACGTTGGCCGTGTTGCGCGATGAGCTCATCGCGCGCGGTGGGGCGCACGCCACCGCGCTCGCACGCGGCAAGGCGGTGCGCATGGCGCTCGACCAGGTCATGAGCGACGAGGCAGCCGCATTGCACGAAGGCTGCGAAGTCGCGTTCTTCCCGCCGGTTACGGGCGGCTGAGCCGCGCGTCTAGCGCCACGAGCGCTCGCGCAGGCCGTCGGAGGCGCGGGTCATCGGCGAACGCAGCTCGTCGCGCATCGCGCCGTCGTGGGCCAGCAGGGCCTTGACCGGACCGGGGTTCGATTCGGCAAACAGCATCTCGATCAGCGGTTGCAGCGCTTGCCATTCGGCGCGCGCTTCGGCGAGGCGGTTGTCGGCCAGCAGGCGCAGCACCTGCACGAAGCGCTTCGTCTGCACATGCCCGCTCGCGGCGATGGCACCCACGCCGCCTTCGGCCACCGTCGAGAAGATCTGGTGATCTTCGCCCGACAGCACCTGCAGCCGGCCGTCGGCGATCAGCGCACGCGTCTTGGCCATGTCGCCGCCGCAGTCCTTGATGCCGTTGATGCGCGGGTGGGCGGCCAGCGCCAGCAGCGTCTCGCGCGCGAGGGTTGCGCCGGCGCGGTAGGGAATGTCGTAGATCAGCACCGGCACCGCGCTCGCATCGGCAATGGTGCGGAACCATTCGTGCAGGCCGGTTTGCGAGGGGCGGATGTAGTGCGGCGCGGGCACCAGCAGGCCCGCGAGCGGGCGTTCCGAGAGCTTGCGCACCCAGGCCGTCGTCTTGCCCAGGTGATAGCCCGAGAGGCCCATGACGATCGGCAGGCCGCCGGCAGCTGCCTGCACGGTGTCGAGCGCGGCAAGCTGCTCCGCTTCGTCGAGCGCCGCGGCCTCGCCGGTCGAGCCGCAGACCACGAAGCCCGCAACGCCGTCGTTGGCGAGCCGGCGGGTCAGCGCGGCGAGTGCGGTATGGTCGACCGCGCCATCGCGGAACGGTGTGACGAGCGGAATCCAGAGGCCCGAAAAATCGGGAGTGGGGGAGGTAGATTGTTGTTGTGGCACGCAGGCTTCCTTTCAGGAATCAACCGATGGAATGAACCACCGTCCGATGCGCGCACAACCCTCTGAGGTCAAAGCCCTGGCAGGTTCCGTCGCTCATCCGACGACGGAACCGCAGCTCCGGTCAGACGAGCTTTGGTTTTTTGGCTTTGCTGCCCTGGCGCGCGCAGCCGCTCTCGGAGTGCGAAGGCACTGTGAAGAGCGTGGCGAGGCAGGGCACTGCCGGAGTTTATCGCGATGCCACAATCCGCAGATGAGCGTTGCGCGTGTTTCGATCCAGACGGCTGATTTCGACCTCGGACAGGAGGTCGCCGCGTTGCGCGCGGGCGACAAACGCGTGGGCGCGGTCTGCAGCTTCATCGGCACCGTGCGCGACCGCAACGACGGCAGCACCATCGCCTCGATGGAGCTGGAGCACTACCCCGGCATGACCGAGAAGGCCATCGAAGCCATGATCGACGAGGCGCACAGGCGCTTCGACATCCTGGGGGCGCGCGTGATCCATCGTGTGGGTCTCTTGCAGCCGCTGGACCAGATCATGATGGTGGCGGTGGTCTCGGCCCACCGCGGCCAGAGCTTCGAGGCCTGCGAGTTCCTGATGGACTACTTGAAGACCCAGGCCCCGTTCTGGAAAAAAGAACAGACGCCCGAAGGCGCCCGTTGGGTCGATGCGCGTGTCAGCGATGACGCGGCCTTGGCGCGCTGGGGCATCACCGCCCCGAACGCTTAAAGCGGCTTGAAGCCGGTAGATTGAATGATCCGTTCCCAGGTCTGCGTGTAGGTGCGCACACGGCCCGCGAACTGCCCCTGCGGCTCATAGCCGACCGTCAGCCCCATCGTCGTCAGCTTCTGCTTCACGTCCGGCATCGCCAGCACCTTCTGCAGCGCATCGCCGTACTTGTCGATGATCGGCTGCGGCGTGCCCACCGGCGCGAAGATGCCGTAGTAGGGCAGATCTTCCAGGTTCGAGAAGCCCAGTTCGGTGAAGGTCGGCACGTTCGGCAGCACCGCCTGGCGCTTGGCGCCGATCGAAGCCACGATGCGCACCTTGCCCGCCTTGTGGTTCTCGATGAAGTCCGGCACCGAGGCGATGCCCGCGGTGATCTGGTTGCCCAGCATGTCGACCGTCATCGGCGCGCTGCCGCGGTAGGGCGCAGGCTGCACGTCGATCTTGTACTTGTCCGAGATCATCTTCACGAGGAATTCGGGAATCGACGCGGGCGCCGGAATGCCGATGGTCTCCTTGCCGCCGCGCTGGGTGTGGACCCACTTGACGTACTCGTCGATGTTCTTGGCCGGCGTGCCGCCCGACACGGCCAGCACATTGGCGAAGGTGGCGAAGCCGGCCACGGGCACGAAGTCGGTCGCGGGATTGAAGCCGGGGTTCTTCACCACCTGGGGCAGGATCGAGATGGTGTGGTCGTGCGAGAGGAACAGCGTGTGGCCGTCGGCAGGCGACGACTTTAGCACCGTCGCGGCGATCTGGCCGCCGGCGCCAGCCCGATTCTCGACCACCACCGGCACGCCCAGAACGTCCTTGAGTTTTTCGCCCAACGTGCGTGCAATGGCGTCCGTACCGGCGCCGGCCGGAAAGCCGACGAGCAGGCGGATGGGCGTGCCGCTTTGCGCCTGCGCAAGGCCCGAGAGCCCCATCGCCGCTGCAAAGAGGCCCAGGCCGAGCGCCCGGCGCACCGGAAGAACGCGCTGCATTGAAAAAACCATGATCGACTCCATTCGATAGAAATGAGCAGGCAAGGGTGCAATAGCCGTGCCCGAAGCGCCCGGCTGCCCTTGAATCGCGACCGAACAGTCCTATTTTGAGTGCAGGAATACCACCATGCGACAAGACAAACTCACAACGAAATTTCAGGAAGCACTGAGCGACGCCCAGTCGCTCGCGCTCGGCGGCGACAGCGCCTACATCGAACCGGCCCACCTGCTGGTCGCGATGCTGCGCCAAGACGACGGCCCCCGCGCCCTGCTGGAGCGCGCCGGCGTCAATGTGCCGGGTCTCGTGCAGGCGGCCGAAGCCGCCATCAAGAAGCTGCCGCAAGTGCAGGGCCACGACATCGTGCAGGTCGGCCCCGAACTCGGCAAGCTGCTGCAGGCCACCGAGAAAGAGGCCATCAAGCGCAATGACCAGTTCATTGCGGGCGAACTCTTCCTGCTCGCCGTGGCTGACAGCAAGTCCGACATCGGCAAGATCGCCAAAGAAAACGGCCTGAGCCGCAAGTCGCTCGAATCGGCCATCGACGCCGTGCGCGGCGGGCAGGGTGTGAACAGCGCCGATGCCGAAGGCCAGCGTGAAGCGCTCAAGAAATACTGCATGGACCTGACCGAGCGTGCGCGCCTCGGCAAACTCGATCCGGTCATCGGCCGCGACGAGGAAATCCGCCGCGCCATCCAGGTGCTGCAACGCCGCACCAAGAACAACCCCGTGCTCATCGGCGAACCCGGTGTGGGCAAGACCGCCATCGTCGAAGGCCTGGCGCAGCGCATCGTCGCGGGCGAAGTGCCCGAGTCGCTCAAGGGCAAGCGCGTGCTGTCGCTCGATATGGCCGCGCTGCTGGCCGGTGCCAAGTTCCGCGGCGAATTCGAAGAACGCCTGAAGACCGTGCTCAACGAACTCGCGAAGGACGAAGGCCAGACCATCGTCTTCATCGACGAGCTGCACACCATGGTCGGCGCCGGCAAGGCCGAAGGCGCGATGGACGCGGGCAACATGCTCAAGCCCGCGCTCGCGCGCGGCGAACTGCACTGCGTGGGCGCGACCACGCTCGACGAATACCGCAAGTACATCGAGAAGGATGCCGCGCTCGAGCGCCGCTTCCAGAAGATCATCGTGGGCGAGCCGAGCGTCGAAGCCACCATCGCCATCCTGCGCGGCCTGCAGGAGAAATACGAAGTGCACCACGGCGTGCAGATCACCGACCCGGCCATCGTGGCCGCGGCCGAACTGTCCGACCGCTACATCACCGACCGCTTCCTGCCCGACAAGGCCATCGACCTGATCGACGAGGCCGCGGCCAAGATCAAGATCGAGATGGACTCCAAGCCCGAGGTCATGGACCGCCTCGACCGCCGCCTGATCCAGCTGCAGATCGAGCGCGAAGCCGTACGCCGCGAAAAGGACGAAGCCTCGCAGAAGCGCTTCAACCTGATCGAGGAAGAGATCGCCAAGCTGCAGAAGGAAATCGCCGACTACGACGAGATCTGGCAGGCCGAGAAGGCCCAGGCCCAGGGCAGCGCGCACGTGCGCGAAGAAATGGACAAGATCAAGTTCCAGATCGAGGAATGGAAGCGCAAGGGCGACTTCAACAAGGTCGCCGAGCTGCAATACGGCCAACTGCCCGCGCTCGAAAAGCGCCTGAAGGAAGCCGAGGCCAGCGAGGCGAACAAGGGCAAGTCCAGCGCGCCCACGCTGCTGCGCACCCAAGTCGGCGCGGAAGAAATTGCCGAGGTCGTGGCGCGCGCCACCGGCATTCCGGTCGCCAAGCTGATGCAGGGCGAACGCGACAAGCTGCTCGTGATGGAAGACAAGCTGCACGAGCGCGTGGTTGGCCAGGACGAGGCCATCGGTGCGGTCGCCAACGCGATCCGCCGCTCGCGCTCGGGCCTTTCCGATCCGAATCGTCCCACGGGTTCGTTCCTGTTCCTCGGCCCCACGGGCGTGGGCAAGACCGAGCTGTGCAAGGCGCTCGCGGGCTTCCTGTTCGACAGCGAAGACCACCTGATCCGCATCGACATGAGCGAGTTCATGGAGAAGCATTCGGTCGCCCGCCTGATCGGCGCGCCGCCGGGCTACGTGGGCTACGAAGAGGGTGGCTACCTCACGGAAGCCGTGCGCCGCAAGCCCTACAGCGTGGTGCTGCTCGACGAGGTCGAGAAGGCGCACCCGGACGTCTTCAATGTGCTGCTGCAGGTGCTCGACGATGGCCGCCTCACCGACGGCCAGGGCCGCACCGTGGACTTCAAGAACACGGTGATCGTGATGACGAGCAACATCGGCTCGCCGATCATCCAGGCCATGGTGGGCAAGCCTTCGGAAGAGATCAAGGAAGCGGTGTGGGACGAGCTGAAGAACTACTTCCGCCCCGAGTTCCTGAACCGCATCGACGAGACGGTCGTGTTCCATGCGCTCGACGCGAAGAACATCGAGTCGATCGCCGCGATCCAGCTCAAGGTGCTGAAGGCGCGTCTCGCGAAGATGGACCTGGGGCTCGAGGTGTCGCCCGCGGCGCTGGCCGAGATTGCCAAGGTCGGCTTCGACCCGGTGTTCGGCGCGCGGCCGCTCAAGCGCGCGATCCAGCAGCGCCTCGAGAACCCGCTCTCGAGGCTGCTGCTCGACGGCAGCTTCGGGCCGAAGGATACGATCGAGGTCAACACCGATCCGATCCAGTCGCCCGGCCAGTTCTCGTTCAGCAAGGGCGGGGAATCAACCGTGGCCGTCGCGGCCTAAAGTCGGATGATGAACTTCATTCTTCGCGTCATTCTTCTGCTCCTGGGGCTGGTTTTCGCGGCCAGCTTGGCCGTCGCGGGCATGCTGCTGGGGGCCGTGTGGGGTGTGCGCTACGCCTGGGGGCGTCTCACGGGCAAGCCCGTGACGCCCTGGGTCATGCGCTTTAACCCGCGCTCGGGCTTCGACCGGTTTCGCAATGCGGCAAATCCGGCCGAGCCTACCGCCGCCGATGTGACCAATGCGCGTGCGCGTGGCGAGTCGGTGGTGCGCCCCGAGCGCATCCGCGGCAACGCCAGCGACGTGACCGACGTCTCGCCGAAATCGGTCTCGCGCGGCTGACCCTTCGCCGTCGTCGACCGCGTTTGAAGGCACACTCGCCTTCATGCTCCGCCCACCCCTCCTGATCGACCCCGACGAAGTCGAGATCAGCGCCATCCGGGCGCAGGGCGCGGGCGGGCAGAACGTCAACAAGGTGTCGAGCGCGGTGCATCTGCGCTACGACATCCATGCAAGCTCGTTGCCCGCCGATGTGAAGGAGCGGCTTCTCGCGTTGCGCGACAGCCGCATCACGCAGGAGGGCGTCTTCGTGCTCAAGGCGCAGCAACACCGCACGCAGGAGATGAACCGCGCCGACGCGCTCGCGCGCTTGCAGGCGGTGATCGACACCGTGGCCACGCCGCCGCGCGTGCGGCGCGCCACCAAGCCCACCTATGGTTCGAAGCAGCGCCGGCTCGAAGGCAAGAGCCAGCGCTCGCAGATCAAGAACTTGCGCGGGCCGGTGCGGGACTGACCGGCTTGCCACCGCGCAGCCGCTTGATCTGCAGCGTCACGCCGACCAGGTACAGCACGCCGAGCACCGCGGTGATCGCCTTGAGTTCGGGCGCATCGGCGTTCGGCAGCAGCGGCGCGCCCAGCGGCAGCCGGGTCAGGGTTTCGGTGAAGGCCGGAATCCAGTGGAACAGGAAGCTGGCCGAGAAGGCCACGGCTTCGACGTAGCGCGCGGCCTGGCCGAAGAAGGCGCCGCGGCCGGCGGCCGCGCCCACGGCCAGCGCCACCAGCGTCAGGATGCCCAGCGCATGCGGCTTGCCGAAGCCGCCGTGCTGGAAGATGCCGAAGCCCGTGAGGCAGGTCAGCACCGTGGCCCACACGAACACCTGGCCGAGGCCGGTGCGCAGGGTGATTTCCTTGTAGCGGAACAGCGCGATCAGCCCTGCGATCACGGCGATCAGGCTGATCGCCGTGTGAACCGTGCCGAGGGACGTGAGTCCCAGCCATCCTGTCGGTGCCATGTGGATCTCCTCGTGGTCGTGGTGCGGCAATTCTGGCGCGCGGCCGTCAATTTGTGCGATCTGGGATGAATTGAGTGCCCAAAGCCCTGCTTTAAGATGCTGAAACATCTCCCAAGCAGAATTGCAGTCATGAGAAGGCTCTTTCCGCGCGTCCTGTTGTCGGCGCTTCTTCTGGCACCGGCCGCCACGCTGCTGACCGGCTGCGGCCCGGAGTCGGCCGCCAGCCGCGGCGTGGACGCTGCCGCCGCGTCGGAGCTCAAGTGGGACGAGCTGATTCCCAAGAGCTGGGACCCGACCAAGCGCTACCGCAACATCAGCCTCGAAGCGCTGCGCGACAACGATCCGCGCGCGATCCAGATGCTCGACGAGATGCGCGCCGTCTGGGACAACGCGCCGGTCAACGTGGCACTCGACGGCACCGCGGCCAAGCTGTCGGGCTTT